>JBAXXD010000171.1:0-5927 GCA_037128135.1 Verrucomicrobiia bacterium | reverse complement strand
GCCATCACGGGAGCGCGGGGATACCTTGGCTCGACGCTCGCGCGCCATTTTCGAGCTGGCGGGAGCGGGGTTGCCGCATGGCATCGCGGCGCGGAGGCCGGGGCGCGCTACGAGCTCGGGGGCGGGCTGGGATCCCTCGACTGGACTGGCGTCGGAGCGGTGGTCCACTGCGCGTATGATTTCCGGGCTCGCGGGCGGGAGGAAATCCGCAGGGTGAATGTCGAGGGCAGCCTGGAGCTTTTGGGAGAAACGGTTTCGCGCCGGGCGCGCTTCATTTTTATTTCCTCGATGAGCTGCTACGACGGCTGCCAATCGCTTTACGGGCGGGCGAAGCTGGAAGTGGAAAAAGAAGTGCTCGCGGCGGGCGGCGCGGTGATCAGGCCCGGGCTCATCTACGGGGATCCGCCAGGCGGGCTCTTCGCCACGCTCTGCCAGGCGGCTCGCACGCTGCCGGTGCTCCCGATGATCGGGATGGGAAATTTCCCGCAATACCTCGCGCACCACGACGACCTTGCGCGGCTGGTGGCCGACGTGGCGGTCGGAAGCCTTGTCCTTCCTCCGCGCCCGCACAGCGCGGCGCACCCGCAGAAGATCCTCTTCCGCGACCTGCTGCGGCGGATCGCGGCGATTCAGGGGCGCCGTCGGACCATCTTTTTGCCGGTCCCCTGGCGGGCGATTTATGCGGCGATGGTCTGTGCCGAGCGGTCCGGGCTGGGGCTGGGGTTCCGCGCGGACAGCCTGATCGGGCTTGTCCGGGCGAACCCCGCGCCGGTCTTTGATCTGCCCGCAGAATATTTTTTCCGTCCGTTTCCGGCGGGCCTCATCGAATGAAACCGGTATTTTTGTTCAGCGTGGATGTCGAGGAATTCGATGCGGACCCGCCCGGGCGCGCGTTCCGCCGGACTTCACTGCCCGGGCTTCTGGAGGTTTACGCGCGGTGGCTGGGAGACCAGAAGGCGACGTTTTTCATTGTCGGCGAGGTGGCGCGAAAATTCCCCGGCGCGATCCGGGCGCTGCATGAGGCCGGGCACGAGCTGGCGTGCCACACCGATTCCCACCGGCGGCTGGACGAGATGTCGCCCGGCGAGCTGCGCCGCGACCTCGAGCGGAACCGGGAGGCGATCCTGAGCGCTGCGCCCGTGGCCGAGATCGCCGGGTTCCGTGCGCCGGTGCTCTCGATGATCCCCTCGACCGCATGGGCCTACGAAGTGCTCGGAGAGATGGGGTTCTCGTATTCGAGCTCGGTGTTGCCCGCAAAGAGCCCACTCTACGGGTGGCCGGAATTCGGCGCCGTGCCGCGCCGATTCGGGCGCGTGCTCGAACTGCCCGTGACCATCGGCCGGTTCGGGCCGCTGGTTGTGCCGTTCGCCGCCGGGACGTATTTCCGCTGCCTTCCCGCCGCCTGGCTCCTCCGCCGGTTCCGTGCCTGTGCGCGGTTGGGCGACCCGGTGCTCGGGTATTTTCATCCCTACGACATCGATGCCGCGCAGGAGCGGGTCATGAACCGCGGGGTGCGCGGCAACCCGCTCCTGAACGCCCTCCTTTACTTCAACCGCCGCAGGACGATCGAGCGGCTGAACTTGACTCTCCAAGAGGGATTTCGCATCGTCCCCTACCGCGAATATGTCCGAAGTGTCCCCTGAAAATTGCCCCGCCCCGCGCGAAAAAATCGCGGTGATTATCCCGTGCTTCCGAGTGCGCGAGTCCCTGCTCGAAGTCGTGCGCAACGCCCTCAAAGTCGCGGACTATGTTTTTGCCATTGATGATTCCTGCCCCGAGCGCAGCTGCGACGGGCTCGAGGAATCGGTGGGCGACCCGCGGTTGCGCGTGCTCCGCCATGAGCGAAACCAAGGAGTCGGAGGGGCTGTCATCACCGGCTTTGCCGCCGCGCTGAAAACCGACGCTGGGATTTTTGTGAAGATGGACGGCGACGGGCAGATGGAACACCGGTGGCTGCCCCGACTGGTCGAGCCTCTCCTGCTCGGGCACGCGGATTTCACGAAGGCGAACCGGTTCTACGATCTCGCCGCCCTTGGCACGATGCCTGCCGTCCGGCGGCTCGGCAACTTCGGGCTCACGTTCCTTGCCAAGGCGGCAAGCGGGTTCTGGAACATCTCCGACCCGACGAACGGCTACCTGGCCATCCGACGCGGTGCCCTCGAAATCCTCAACTTCCAGCGCCTGCACAAGCGCTACTTTTTTGAGATTGGCTTGCTCGTTCAGCTCAACATCATCCGGGCGGTCGTGCGCGATGTCCCGATCCCCGCCCGCTACAACAACGAACCCAGCTCGCTCGACCCGCTGAGGATTCTGTTCAGCTTCCCGCCGAAGCTTCTCCTCGGCCTCGCCAGCCGGGTGTGGTGGAGGTATTTCATTTACGACATCAACATGGTGACATTGTTTTTAGTCACGGGCGGATTGCTTTTCCTCGGCGGCGCGGGGTTCGGGACGATCAAGTGGGCGGAGAACTTTGCGACCGACGGCAACCACCCCGCCGGGACGATCGCCCTCGCAATCCTGCCGGTGGTCATGGGATTCCAGCTCCTCCTGCAGGCGCTGGTGCTGGATGTCATGGACAAGCCGGATGAGCCGCTCAGCAACCTCATGGTGCGCAGCCTTCCCGCGACCGAGAGCGCGGCGTCACGGCCCGCCCGCAAGGAACCCGCCTGATGAAATTCCCGGAAAAGATATTCGCCCGGATCCGGAAATTTTTTGAAAGCGGCGCCTACAAGCCGTGGTTTGCCGGGGCGGTCGTGTGCCTGCTTTTGGCAGGCGCGTGGTTTCGGTTTTCGTTCCCGTTGCCCCCGCTCACGAACAGGGACACGGGCGGATATATCAGCCCGGCCCTCGCAATGCTTGTGGGCGGGGGATACGAGCCGACTCACCGGAACTTTCCGTATCCGGGCTTTATCTGGATCCTGCTCCGAACGTTCGGGACGTTCGATGCGATCACGATCGCGCAGCACGTTCTCGGCATCGTGGGGACGGGGGTTTTCTGGCTGACATGGCTGAGGCTGCGGGTGTTTCTGCCGTCGGATTGGAAGATCACCGCCCTGCATGCGGTTCTCGGTGTCGTGCTTGTCTGGGGGCTGGTGCTTTCCTCACATCCGGTTTTCTTGGAGCACTCGATGCGGCCGGAGGCGATCTATCCGTTTCTGATCAGCCTGCATCTCTTCGGGGCGGTCAGCTTCCTGGAGAGATCGCTTGTCAGGAAGTCGCTGCCGCTCGCGATTTGGTGGGGGGTATTTTTCACCGTCGTCTCCTTCGGGCTCTACGTCCTCAAGCCGATCTGGGGGCTCGCGGTGGTGAGCGGCGGACTGCCGTTTTTGATCGTGCTCGCCTGCGGGCGCGGGAAATGGCGGGCTGTGCCATTTGCAGCGGGAGCGCTCGGGACCGCGGCCGGGATCGCGCTCTTTGTTCTGCCGGAATCGATCCTTTCCTCGCTCCGCACCCAGCCGGTCGCCCTCCTCAGCGAGCAGTTGTTTTTCGTGCATGCCGATCTGGTCGAGCGCGAGCTCCGGCGGGATCTCGCGGCCCCGGGCGAGCCGCCGTTCCCCCGCGAGATCACGCTCTTCGCCGCCGACGCGTTTCGCGACGGGTTCCGGGCAAAAATCCTGAAACCTTACCGGACGCTCGGGTTCGACCCGGATCTTTTCATGTCCGGCGAACCCAACCGCCAGGCCATAAAATTTTTCGAGTCCCAGCCCGGGGGGACCGACCGGTTCTACCGGCATTACTACGTGCGGTCATGGATCGGGCAGCCGTTCGGGATGCTTTGGAAAATTCTCCGCGAGCTGGGTGTGTATTATCGTTGCGACGGCAATATCACCCGTGCGGGTGCTGTTCTCGAATTTCGCAAGTGGCATGACGAGTCTGCGGACATCCACGCCGAGGCGAACTATTTGAGGCAATACCGCGAATGGGGTCCGCTCCGGAACTACATGGCGGCTGTGCGGGACGTCACCGCCACGGACGAACCCTTCCGGCGGGATCTGATGCTGGCATATTTGACTGTGGTGAATTCCATCTATGTCATCGTCCTCCCTGTGTTCCTGCTTGCCGGATTCCTCTGGGGGAGGAAACGGGACACCCCTGCCGGAGGCATCCCGCTCCTTTGGCTGGGCTTCTGGCTCTTCAGCTACAACTTCACGATCACGTTCACCGTGGCCCTCGTTCACAGCATGAGCATCCGAAGGTATAGCGACACCCAGTTTTGTCTGACCCAGTTCAGTTTTTGCGCCGGACTCCTGCTGTTGGCGGCCATTTTGTCGGCGCGGTTTTCTTCTCGGCAACCCGTCTGCGGCACGCCGGCGTCCAAAGACCGCCCCTGAAAAGCGCGGGTCAGGCCGGGGTGGGGCCGCGAAGTTTGCTGGCCAGACGGAACAGAGAACAGGTGGCCATGATCACCGCATCCAGTCCGATGGCCATCCAGACCATCAGCACCCATTCGAGGGGCTGGACGTATTGAGCGTGCCGGTCGCCGATGGCAAAGACCGTGACAAGGCAAAGAATCGTCGGCAGCCAGAGGACCGATGTCGCCGCGAAACGACGCGGCGTTAGACAAACGAGCAGTCCGAAGAGCGCGAGCACTCCCATCCAGCCCGGGCTCAACCCATGCTTCTTCGTTGTCGGATCCTCGTTGTCATACAAGAACACGAACCGGCTCTGGATGAACTCCGCGAAAGGCCGCAGCCAGCTCGTCCGCTTTGCGCGCCCGGCGGCAAGCTGTTGGGTTTCCGCCTGATCCATCCGGTAAAAAATTCGGGCATCGTTCCGGGAGAGTTGCCAGTTCTCCTGGTTGACCTCGTCCTGCTTGGCCCAATAGACATCCGGCGCGAACCGGTAAGCCAAGGTACCTGAGGCGAAGGAGATCCCGATTTTTGTGAACATGAGCTGTGTGAATGTGAACGGATGCTCAAGAATTCCGCCCTTTGCCAAGTCTCCGCAAACTTCGGTAAACTCGGGCTTGGTGGTCAACTCCGCCCACAGGGGGCAGATCTTGGTGGGATCGCTACTGCGGAGCGGTTTTTTATATTCGCCCTGCGTCCATGCGTATTGGTCCAACTCAGCTCGCGTCTTTAACACGACGGGTTTGATCGCATTCCGGTATTCCTTCCATTTGGGGGCATCGAGGTTGACCAATGGAAGCGTCGAGTTGAGCATCAGCCAGTTGCCCTGTCGTGTGCTGCCGGATGTGAGCAGGAGCACCACGCCTCCGGCGATTACGGCCCAGCATTTCCTGTCCCATTGCAGCGGGTTGCGGGTGATCAGCGCTGCCGCCAGAATGCTTCCGAGCCAAAGCCCGCGTCCGTGCGGCTTGAGTGCGACGATTATCGCCGCCGCGACCAGAAACCAAAATAGCCGACGACGGTTCGTCAAGGCGCCCGGTGGACTTCCCAGCGCGACCGTGAGAACAAATGCGCCCAGCAAAAGGGATTCCGCGATGACCTCGTGTTCGGTCCACAACATCTTCGGCCAAATGGCGGCTAGGATCGTGATCGCCGGAACCCACAGCTCGCGCAGCCGGGTCATCTGGCCCACGACCCACCCGATGCCAAAAATCGTGGCCAGGCCGATGAGGTGCTGGAAAATCGGAATCGTCCGCGCAGGGCTGATCGGCAGTGCAGGCAAAGGCACGAGGACAATCTCGTAAAGCCAGCGGCGCTTTTCGTTGAACGAAATCCGCCCCCTCGACCAGAGGTCAACGGCAGGCTGGAAATAGGACGAACTGTCCGCCCCGTAAAAACCCTCCGGAATGGAAACGAGGAATGCCATCCGAAGGAAGGTGCCGATCAGAAGCGCGGGCAAGCAGAGCATCAAACACCGGCGCAGCGTGAATGGCTGCCTGCGCAAATGAACGGCCGTCTGAACCGGCATGTCCGGGCCGGGGGGCAGGGGATGGAAGGTCGGAGCCGGGGGGGTCATGG
>JBAXXD010000170.1:0-5949 GCA_037128135.1 Verrucomicrobiia bacterium | reverse complement strand
GCATCAATAAAGGATCCTTACTTTATGTGACCCTCCAAACTGTAGAAGACGGGTCTGATGTTGCGCCGATATAACGATGGATGGAGGCTTTCAGTTCCTCCAGAATCCCCGACCTCCCGCTACTATCCGCTCAACGACGCTCCCAGCCGTGGAGGATGGACTCGCATCGATATTGTAAGCCCTGTCGGCAAGGGGCCCAGACCGTTTACGATCTCCATCGACGGGCACGCCGCATTCCAAACGCCGGATAAATATCTCTCCATTGCAAGCGTCGGAACTGAAAACCTCCCCTATATCGACGAGGTCGTCTTTGACTCAAATCCCGACAGCTATCGGCCCAATCCTGTCCAGAATATCCTGCCCGACCAGCCGTATGGCCAGGTTCTCTTGAACCCCGGACAAAAGCTCAAAGTCGATCTGCAGCTCGATCCCAAGGGTGCGCGCGCCGAGTCCGGGGAGCTGAGCGTCGTCCTGCTCGACGGCCGTTGCGAGACGATTGTGACTGCCAAGTCAACGATTGACTGGAAGAAGGGCGACTCTAAGAAATTAGCTGTGGAGCTGCCCACGCCGCCGCGCTCGGGCAACTTCTGGCTGGAGACTCGCTACCGGGAAGCCAATGGCCCCGTCGAAACCACCCGGCGCAAAATTAACCTCCAATTTATCAATCCCGCATTTGCGCAAGCCACCCAAAAACCGCTCGAGCTTTTCCGTCGCCCATGGGACTTCCTGCCCATCGGCAAGAACGAGTTTCTCAGCGCCGCACGGGCCAGCGTTCCGACGAAGGAAGATTTGGCCGTCCCGAGCGCTCCGCCCTCCGACTGGTCGCAGACCACTCTGCTGCGCGGCCCGTGGCTCGATTTCCGTAACTACTTTAACGTGGGACGGACCTACCATGCGGGCTGGTATCATCAGCGGGTCGAAGTTCCTGCCACCTGGAAAGGGCAGCAAATCATGCTCGAAATCGAAGCGCCGGAGAGCATCGCCACCGTTTTCGCCAACGGAAAACGCGCGGGGACGGTCGAATGGCCAGGTGGCGAACTCGACGTGACCGCCTTCGCCACCCCCGGCAAGGCGCTCGACCTGGCGATCCACGTACAGGCCAATCCCGTTTCGGGCTATTACAAGCTCGCCCGCGAGTGCATCGGCGAGAAATTCCAAGTTCCGCTTTCCTGCGAAGTTCGCGGGCTGACCGGCGACGTCCGCCTCTTCCCCGTGGCCAAGGGCCCCCGGATTGACGGCGTTGCCATCAGGACGTCGGTCGCCAATAAACAGATGACAACCATATTCGAGCTTTCCAACTTAGCACCGGGAAAGACCTACCGGCTCAAGGCCGCAGCCTCCGCAGCCGGGCAGATCGCCCAGGCACTTCCCGAGACCACTTTCACCGCCAAGACCGCCAACGACACCGTGGAGGTTTCCTCCGCATGGGAGAATCCCATCCTCTGGGACCTCAACGCCCCGTATCTCTACGATCTGGATGCCGTGCTGCTCGATGCCGGCGGCAAGACATTGTCCAGCCTTTGGCCGGAGCGTTTCGGCTTCCGGGAGGTCACCGGCAACGGACCTGACCTTAAAATCAATGGCCGTCCCGTGTCGCTCTTCATCACTGCGGGCGGCATCGCCGACGCTCCGGAGCAGAGCCGCTGGTGCGAGAAATTCGGCTACAGCGTCTTCTACGATGGCGAAGGGAAGGAAAATGCCCGGCTTCTCGATGAGGCAGGGAAAACCGCCACGGGTGAACGCGTTCACATGGAGGCTGTCCAGATCGCCCCGTTGGATATGGCCAAGAATGGCAAGGAGTCCGACCCCAAGTTCTGGGCCGGCGTCGTCCATCTTTTGGACACCGCTAACAAGGTTCGGCGCAACCATCCCGGGATCTTCTTCCAGCGCGGCGCGCTCGCTGGCGGATTGGGCGAAAACGGCGGGATGTATAATCCCTGTTTTCAAAATGGCACCTGGATGAACGAGCCTCTGCCAAGCAACGATGTCCTGACCCGCTCATTCAAGGTCGGCCGCCGGATTATCGACCAGCTCCACCAAGGGGACCCGACCCGGCTGGTGAGCGCTCAAGACTCCGGGAGCATCAACGACACGATGCACATCACCGAGTATGCCGGCTTTTTGCCCATCCAGGAGATGATCGAGCGAACCCAGTATTGGCGCGCTCATGGGACGAAGCCTTTTCTGATTGAGGAGCAGGCGGCCCCGATGTTCCCGAACTGGACCGACGCCTGTTCCCAAGGTGAAGGGTGGAACGGCGTGCCATGCTTTGCCGAGTGGTCCGCCATTACCCTTGGCGACGACGCTTACGCCCGGACACCGCTCGACGAAAGCTACCTCCTCGGCTTGGAGAAGGCGGTCGCTCAGCAGCGGCAGAAGGTCATCGAAACCATCAAGAACCCGCTCGAGCGGGACGTCGCCCTGGCGAAAATCCGGATGGCCCTGAATCCTTGGGTCTATCTCGACAAGGATGAGGTCATGCACAACGTCATCTGGAAGGATCGCATCCGGGAGGAGGTGTTCAACTGGAGGGCGAACCATCTTGCCCTCCTCGGCTTCTTCTTCGCTGGTGGCGGTCCCCGGCTCGACTTGTGCTATCAGGAATACCAAGCCCCCGTCACTGGCTTCCTCGCCGGAACCAAGGACAAGCCGACTCTGAAGACCCACATCTTCGCTCCCGGCGAGACATTGAATCGCGGTGCGCTCCTGCTCAACAATTCAAGCAAGCCTGCCGATCTGACCTGCCAGTGGAAGCTCGAACTCGGAGGTGAGCCGGTGGCCGAAGGTTCAAAAACCGAGACGATTCCCGCTGGCGGAGATGTTTTTGTTCCCATCCATGCCGTCATCCCCGCCGGTGGCGACCAGTCGGGCAAGCTCTCGGTTCATTTTATCAAAGACGGGAAGCCGTTGCGATCCGACTCGTGCAACATCGACGTGATCGCTCCGCGTTCGTTCGCCAATCAAGGCAAAAAAGTGGCACTGATAGACCCCGAAGGGGACTCAGCCAAAGCCCTGGAGGCTGCCGGCGTGAAGTTCCAGCTCCTCAACTTTGACGAGAATTTTACCACGTTCGATACGATTATCTTCGGGCGTCGGTCGTTCAACTACGAGCTCAACCTGCTCCCCGAGGGCCTCGACCTTGCCAAGCTCATGCGCGAGGGCAAGCGCGTCCTTATCCTCGAGCAGGACGAGGCAACCTTGCGCGAGCGCTTCAAGCTCCGCACCGAGTATTTCTCCCCGCGCGAAGCCTATGGACGAGGCGGTTCGGCAGCCCTCCTTGACGGACTTCCCGACCGGCTCCTGAGCTACTGGCGCGGATCGGCGACACTAACCGATGGCTACGAGGTCGCCCGGGCAAAGAGCAAACCCCGCGCAGGAGAATTCGGCAACGGCGGGACGTGGTTTTACACATGGAACGATGGAGAGCCGCACAACCGTCCGATGAAGTGGGGGAATACCCATAACGTGGCCACCGTAGTCGCGATCAAGCCCGACACCGGCAGCTTCCGGACTTTGCTCGATTGCGGGTATGCCAACAACTATGCGGCAGCCTGGGAACTCCAAAGCGAAAATGGGACGATCCTCTTCAGCCAGGTGGACGTGAGCGGTCGCAGCGAGGCCACTCCCGAGGCAACTCGCTACCTGCAAAACCTCGTGCGCACCGCCGAGAATGCCCCCAAACCCAACTGGCGGCAGGTGGTCTATCTCGGTGGCGAAAAGGGAGCCGAATTGCTCAAACAGCTCTCCATCCCAACCCGGTCAATCACCGCGCCGTCCGAAGCGCAGCCTGACCGCGATCTCTTGGTAGTGGGCGATTGCTCGGCTGAACAGCTCAAGGGCTGGAAGGACGTCGTTGCTGCCTTTGCGAATGCTGGAGGAACCGTCTTCAGCCTGCCAAGAACCGAAGACGACTTCGCCGCTGCCTGGACGCCTTTTGCGGTCAAAACCAGCAAGCGCCCGGTGAACCACACGCTCATCGGCAAGTCAGCCGCCCCGCTTCTCGCGGGTCTTGGCAACAGCGATCTCTACTGGAAAGGGAACATCGAAATTGCCAGCCTGCAAAGTGTCGAGGGATCGAACCTCCTCCTTGATACGGGCATTTTGGCCAGCGTCCCGTGGGGCAAAGGACAATATGTCTTCTGCCAGATCGAACCGGCTGCCTTTGGCGACATCAAACGCGACCATTGGCTCAAGGATTCGAAACGCTACACAGAACGGCTGATCCGCACGCTCCTCACGAACCTGGGAGCAAAGATGGACGACCCAAAATTGCTCGCCCGTCCGAAGGCGAGCGAGGAGCTGGATTACGCGCTCGACGTGGCCGGGGCCTGGAAGGTTTGCCCGATTCTGCCCGGCGCGGATGCCGCTCCTGCGAAGAACGATCCGGCATGGCGCGACATCAAGCTGCCCGGCTCCCCGCAACGGGACTATCCGGAGTGGAAGGGAGTCAAGGGCGGCTTCTGGTTCCGCCGGGAGCTGACGCTCGATAAGGAAGTGCCGCGCGATCTTCCGGTTCGCCTCGGCATCGGCTGCATCAGCGGCTCAAACATCATCTCTGTCAACGGCGAGAAGGTCGCCCGCACCGATACCGAAACCGACGTCAACGGAGTCGCGACCGTCGTGCGCGACTACTCGATTCCAGGCAGCGCGTTTAAGAAAGGCGCGAACGACCTGGTGATGCGTGTTGATTATGATACCAATGCGGCCTTGGGCATGCGTGGGAGCACGGGGGAAGTCGCCGCGCCGATGGAGCTCAGGGTCTTTCAAGCGACAACAAAAACTAATATGTTAGCCCCGATCGACCTGGAGTCGCCGTCGGCGTGGTCGGGGATTGCTGTTCAGGATCCCACCGCTCCCTGCCCCGATATCAACCGGACCCACTCGACGCTTCCCTGGCATCGCGTCGCCGTGCCGGGTTATGTCCAGACGCAGCACGCGGATTGGGCAAACTTCACCGGCTATTTCTGGTATTGGAGAATATTCATGATGAAGGAGCCATTGCCAGAGAACGCGCAGCCAGTGTTGATCATGGGGGCGGTGGATGACGAGGATACCACCTACTTCAACGGCGTGAAAATCGGCCACACCGGCAAGGATACCAATCCGACGGATTACTACAAGGCGCGGCGGAGCTACCCCATCCCGAAAGAACTCTTCAAGCCCGGCAACTGGATCCAAGTCCAGCTCCACGACCTCAATATTGGCGGCGGGATCTGCAAGGGACCGGTCCGCATCATTTTCGAAGATCCCGAGGTCACGCAGAAACGCAAGCTCACCGACCGTCCCTACCTCTACGATGTCGGTCGGAAAGACGACCCCTACTGGCACCATGGATTCTAACCCAGCAAGAATAGATTCTGCTACACCCCCGTAGAGCCCAAATCGCTCACCACCAGATATTAAAACATATTATGAAACTTATCGCGTTTGAAACCGCTTGCCTTAGGATTGAGCTTAATACGAACAGCGAAGTCGTGAGCCTCTGTGGCAAAGCGGACGGGACCGAGTATCTTCCGGCGGGGCAGGGTGCCCCGCTGCTTAGTGTCCGTTGTGGCGGCGAATTCGAAACGCCGTCCCGGCTGGAACGGCACGGCGATGCGCTGAAGCTGTTCTTCGACAAGAATCAAGTGGAGGCGGAGATCCAAACTTACGCAAACGCCGATTATCTCGGCTTCGAACTGGTCAAGATCAGCAACCACGCCAAGATCGAATTGGTTCTCTGGGGCCCCTTTCCCACGACCATCAAGGAGACCGTCGGGGAGAGCGTCGGAGTGGTCCGCGACCGGCGTTTTGCTCTCGGCATCCAAGCTCTCAATATGAAGACCCTGGGTGGATATCCCCACTTCGAGGATGACACCGAGATCGAGTCCGTCTCGTGGGACGATTCCGTCTACCAGGACAACTGGGTTGGCTTGACGAAGCTCGACCCGGATAGCTTTGTCCGGCGGC
>JBAXXD010000169.1:0-6078 GCA_037128135.1 Verrucomicrobiia bacterium | reverse complement strand
CACCACCCCGGCGGCCACACCAGCAGACGGCCACCCCCGCGCCGCCACAAACATCGCCCCCAGCGCGAACGGCAACGCGAAAACCGTGTGCGAAAACCGGATGAACCGCAGGAAATCCGCCGGCGCCCTCATGCCCTAATCTTTTTTCCGACGCGAGGCCTCCTCGAACAGCTCGACCAGGCCGTCATCCACCCGGATGTCCACGATCTTCCACACTCCGCCGCTGCGGTAAAAATAAAACCTCCAGCGCAGCGGCAGATCCTGGTTCAGCGAGATGCACGTCTGCCGGACAAGGCACGTGCCGACCTGCAGGCTGTCCACCACCTCGTAGCCGGACACCGGCCCGTATCCGTCGAGCGCCTTTTGGGTGCTCGCCTTGAGCTCGCTGACGTTCTCCTTGCGCTCGGCAATGATCGTGTTCCGAACCAGCGCGCCGTAGGCCGCATCCACCTGCCCGGACTGCAATGCCAGAAAAAAAGCGGCGATCAATGCGCCGGGATCCTCCGGCTTCTGCTTCGCCGGAAGCGCGGGAGCGGCCTCCCCACCGGCCCCGCCCGAGGGGAAGACCATCCGCTTGCGCGGATCCCCCTCCTGCGCATGGGAGGACACCGCCACGAAGAGAAGAACGGAAAAAAAGATTCGCATGCAAACAATGCATCCGTTTTTCCGCCGCCGGGCAAGCCCGCCCGCTCGGAAAACCGCAGGCGGCCCCGAATTTTCCCCTGCCGCCGAATTCACTTTGGCGCGATGTATTCCCCGAAAATCAGCCGGTAGCCGTCGGGGTCGTCGAGCGAAAATTCCCGCATGTTCGAGGCGGACGTCTTGATCCCGACCGAGGGTTTCACCCCGGCGGTGGTGATCTCCTTGTAAAAATCATCGATTCGCACCATCTGGATATACAGCGACGGCTTGTATCCTTTCGAGGGGGTTTTGTCCGGGACAAAACCGATCTGGATGTTGTTCCTTCCGAGCGCGACGTAATTTCCGCTCTGCAAAACCAGACCGAACCCGAGCTTGTTTCCGTAGAACTCGACCGACCGCTTTAGATCGGCCACCGCCAGGGTCGGGATCAGCGCGACCATCTCCGGCTTCGCCTCCAAATGAATCAGCCCGTTCGCGCCGGGCCGCACGTCGGCGGGCGCTTGGGTTTGTATGATCGCCTCCGGCGAGCCGGCCGCGCGCACCGGGCGGGACTTCCCTTCCAGCGGCACGTTGGTTTGCGCATCCGCACCACCGGGCATGCCAAATGCCGCAAGCGCGGCGAGGGGAGCGATCAGCCTTCTCATGAAAGTTTAGAAAAGCACACCGCCGCAAAAATTCCAATAACGCAAAACAAAACGCCGCAAAACAAGCACCCCCCCCAACGAGCGGAAGAACTCCCAAGCTGCACCGCCAAAAAAAGGCCACCCAAACTTTTTTTCATCACAAATAATGTCCCATCTGGGACATTATTTGTGATATCTGACAAGCGCCGTCGCCACGCATGAAGGCTTACCAACAGCTGAAACAACCGAAGTCCATCCTTTCCACGCTTTTTTCCTCATTACAAATAATGTCCCAGGTGGGACATTATTTGTAAAAGATCTGAAGGGCGTCGGACTCTGGGGCTCTGGGAAAATGCCACGACGCTCGGGAAGGGATTCGCGATGGGGTCGATTTTTCTTGATTCCTGAGATTGACACGTCCGGTGGAGCTGGTAGTTTCTGCCTCCCGCCAAAATCAGAAACTCATCATGGCACACACCGAAGTTATACTCACCGTCAACATCCCGTCCTTGGGCGCGGAAGCCGATATTGTCAAAGTCCGCCGTGGGCACGCCCGCAATTTTCTCCTCCCGCAGGGCAAGGCCCTCGAGGTGACGAAAGGATCCCTGCGGCAGATCAACCATCTCAAGGCGAAGCGCGCGGAGCGCGAGGGCCGCGAGGTCACGGCCGCCGAGGAACTGGCCGCCAAGATCGGCAAGCTCCAGATTTCCTTCCTGCTCGAGACCGGAGAAACCGGCAAGGCGTTCGGATCGGTCACCGCGAAGGACATCCACGACCGGATTGTTTCCGAGCTCAAGCTCGAGGATCTCCCGAAGCACGCGGTGGTTCTGGACAAGGCGATCAAGGAAACCGGCGACCATGATGTGAGCGTCAAGCTCCACCCGGATGTGACGGCGATTTTGCATCTCAAAGTGACGGCCCCTGCCGTCGAGAAGGCCGCGCCGGCAGCAGTCGATGGCGACGAGGAAAAGAAGCCACGCCGCCGCGTGACCACCAAGCCCTGACCAAAAAATATGCCCTCCGATTCTCCCGCCCGGGCCGAGGAGAATTCCGCTGCAGGCAACGGGAGCGGCCCCGCAAAAGGCCGCGGCCGCAAGGGGAATTATCCACAAAAGCCCGCGAGTTATTTGCCGGACGTTCACCGCGCGCTCCCGCAGAGCCTCGATGCCGAAAAGGGCCTGCTCGGATCGATCCTCCTCTCGGGCACGGTCCTCGATGACACGATCGCCCTCATCGATGCCGGACACTTCCACCTCCCGGCCCACCAGAAAATTTTTGATATCCTGGTCGAGATGCGGAATGCCGGGCGCCCGATCGACCTCATCTCGGTCACACAGATTCTCGAGGACAGGAAGCTTCTGGACGAGGTCGGCGGGGCGGCGGCGGTCACCGAGCTCCTGACGTTTGTTCCGACGGCGGCGAACGCCGATTACTACCGCGAGATCCTCCGCGAGAAATGCCTCCTAAGGAAAGTCATCACGGTCTGCACCGAGTACGCGGCCCGTTGCTACGACGAGCAGGGGGATGTGAAAATTCTCGTGGACGAGGTGGAAAAAAAGATCCTGGAAATCGGCGAGGAGCGGGTGAGTTCGGCGATGCCGACGATGAAGGACATGGTGAACGAGGCCATCATCACCATCGAGCAGATCGCCAAGAACAAAGGCGGCATCACCGGGCTGTCCACGGGGTTCCACCATCTCGACAACATGACGGGGGGGCTGCACGCGGGGGAGATGTTCGTGATCGCGGCGCGCCCGTCGATGGGGAAGACCGCGCTGGCGATGAACATCGCCGAGCATGTGGCGCTCGACGCCGACAAGCCGGTGGCGGTGTTCAGCCTGGAAATGAGCTCCCCGCAGCTCGTGCAGCGCCTGCTTTGCTCGCGCGCCCGGGTGGATTCCAAGAAGCTCCGCGACGGGTTCGTCGGCAAGCAGGAGCTCGGAAGCATCAGCACGGCCGCCCGCGTCCTCTCGAAGGCCAAGATGTTCGTGGACGACACGCCGGGGATCAGCATCCTCGAGCTGCGCGCCAAGGCGCGCCGCTTGAAAAATCGCGAGGGCATCGAGCTGGTCGTGATCGATTACCTCCAGCTCCTGCGTTCGAACTCACGCCGCGCGCAGGACAACCGGCAGATCGAAATCTCCGAGATTTCCAGCGGCGTCAAGGCGCTCGCCAAGGAGCTGAAAATTCCGGTGATCGTGCTCGCCCAGCTGAACCGGAATCCGGAACAGCGCAGCACCGGCGACGTCAAGGGCCGCCCGCGCCTGAGCGACCTGCGAGAATCCGGGAGCATCGAGCAGGATGCCGACGTCGTCGCCCTGCTCGTGCGCGAGAAGTATTACGCGGAGGACGACGAGGCCCGCAAGGAGGCCGAGGGGAAAGCGACCCTCATTATCGCGAAGCAGCGCAACGGCCCGACCGGAGATGTGCCGCTCACATTCCTCGAAGATTACACGCGGTTTGAGGATCGCGCCGAGGAGCGACGGGACGGCCAGGGAGGTTAGGCCCCGTAGGATCCCTCCACGCGGGCTGCGACATCGCGGTAGCCGTAGTCCACCTCGTAAATCTGTTTCATGCAGGCGACGGACTTCCCCGTGTCGCCCATTTTTTCGTAAACGAGGCCGAGGTTGTACACGACGTCCTTCTTGATATTGTCCATCGCCGGGAGCTCGGAAGCGGCATCGGAGAACGTCTTGGCCGCCATGTCGAGCATCGTCCGCGCCATAAAGCACTGCCCGAGCAGGCACATCGCACGGGTGCGCACGCTCGGGTTCTGCCTGGCCTTCTGCAGCTCCGGGATGGCATCCTGGTAGCGGTGGAGGCCGACGAGGATCTCCCCGAGCTCGTAGCGGAAAAGCAGGTCGGTCGGGTTCCTCTCGACGCGCTTGCGGGCGTCGTCGAGGAACATCTCGGCGCGCCGGGCCTTGATCTCCTCGAGTTCGGACTGATATTGCGCGGCATCTTCGCTGCCGGGGTTGGCGGCGATAAATTCCTCGCGGGCATCAATGGCCAGATCGAATTGCCTCAGGGTGAGGTCGGCAGCCCGGCGGGCGAGCGACTGGTCGGAATTTCCGCTGAGCTCGGCGGCATAGGAAAACCAGTTCGCCGCATTTTCGAAGTCTTCTTTTTGTTCGTAGAGTTCGGCAATTTTTCTGGAGGTGTCCACGACGCCCGGTTCGCGTTCGGCCTTCACATGGAGCTCGGCCAGGAGTTGGTCGATCATCTCATCGCTGCGCACGACGCGGGATTGCTGTTCGAGGGAAACCGCCTGCTCCTTGTCCTTGATGAGGTCGCGGTAGGTTGTGTCCTCCCGCTCCCAACCGCCTTTGAGCATCGAGGAGGCGGCGGACGCGTCCTTGCCGCCCTTGAACGCGGCAAGGTCGTTTGGCGCGATTTCCGTGATCCTGTTATAAATCTCGACCGCCTTCTGCGGCGCGCCGTTCGCGAGGTGATGCCGGGCGAGCTCATGCATCGTCTTGGTGTCGCGCGGGGCCCCGTCGATGATGGTCTCGAGAGCGAAGGCGGCGACCTCCGGGAGGTTCGCGGCGAGTGCCGCCTCGCGGAGGAGCAGGTTCACCTGCGGGCTGTGCGGGTCGGCCTCCAGAATTTTTTCCGCCGCATCCATGGCGGCCGCGGGATCTTTTTTGATCAACCCCTGAACCTTCATCGTGCCGAACGAGGCGCTCGAAAGCCCTCCAAGCATGCTCTTCTTGCCGGCATTTTTTGCGATCGCCGCCCTGCGGGCGAGCTGGCGTCCGGCCAGGAATTCCGGGTGGGATTTGAGCAGCGGCTGGAGGAGCTGGACGGCATAGCCGTAGTTGCGGAGCTGCATCGCGCTCATCGCCTTGAGCCACGTGGCGCGAAATTGTTCGGGGAGATCCTTCTCGGTCTTAACTGCCATAAGAATTTATTATATTATCGCCCGCAGGACGCTTCATCAAGTCCCGCTGCCGGAAGTTTTTTCCCCGGCGGGAGCGGTCGCGGCGGCGAGGGCGTCCATCAGGCGCGCGAAATCCTCACGGGCATTGAGGAGGTAGTTTTCCGGCCCGTGCTCGAAAAGCACCACAAATAGGAACGCGACCGCAGCCAGAACGGTCACGCGGAGAAAGAGGAAGAAGGCGGATGAAATCATGTGCAGGACGGAATCCCATCACAAGTCTTGTAGATTTTCAAACTCTGCGTGAAAATCCTTTTCATGCACGGAAGCCGGACTGACGAAATCGTCGAGATTTTTTCCCGCTCGAGCGGCCCCGGCGGGCAGCATGTGAACAAGGTCTCGACCGCCGTCACCCTCAAGCACGTCCCGACCGGACTCCGGGTGACGGCCTCGGATTCCCGCTCGCAGGCCCGGAACCGCGCGATCGCCCGCGAGCGGCTGGCGGAGAAAATTTCCGGAGCGGCCCGCGAAAAGAAGCGCGAGGCGCTCGCCGGCGCCGCCCGCGAGCGCCGCAGGAAAGCCCGCAGATCGCGGGGCACCAAAGTCCGCCTCGTCGAAGGAAAGCGCCGGCGCGGAGAAACAAAAAAAATGAGGGGCCGCGTCCGCCCCACCGACGGCTAACCTCGCGACAGGCCTCCCGGCAATTCACGGGCAGGGATGGCGCCAGTCCCTGTTCACGCCGAAGGACACAAGAACAGCGAAGAGCACGCACCAGGGAATGACGCCGGCCGAAAGCGCGACGAGGATCCGGAACGGACGCTCCCCCACCGCAAGCGCCAGAATGCCGCCCGCCTGCGGTCCGACGGTGACCGGTGCCAGCAAGCCGAGCCCCACGAGCCCCCACCTGCCCCAGACCCGCCAGACCAGCTTCGACGG
>JBAXXD010000168.1:0-6079 GCA_037128135.1 Verrucomicrobiia bacterium | reverse complement strand
ATGTCCTGCACCTTGTTCTTGCGCTCGCCGTCGGTGATGATTCCGCGGAGGTATTGCTTCTGAACCTCGCTGACCTCGTGGTGGGCTTTTTCGAGGAGCGCCACTTTTTCCGTCGGGATGATCATGTCGGTGATGCCGATCGAGATGCCCGCCTTGGTGGCCTCGCGGAAGCCGAGCTCCTTGAGCAGGTCAAGGGTTTCGACCGTCTTTTGCTGGCCCGCGACTTTGTAGCAATGCCAGATGACGTCCGAGAGCTGCTTCTTTCCGCAGACCTTGTTGTAGAAGCCAAGGGCGGCCGGCCAGATCTGGTTGAAGACGACGCGCCCGGCGGTCGTCTCGAGAATCTTCAGGAGCGGATCGCCGAAAATCGTTTTGCGGTTGAAGTCCGGGTTTTTAAACCGAACCCGTGTGTGCGTGCGGATCGAGCCTTCGGAAAGCGCGAGCTCGAGCTCGTCGGCGTTTGCGAAGAGCGGCATCCGCTTGTCCTTGTTCGCATCTTCTCCGCGGGGCTTTTGGGTGAGGTAGTAGCAGCCGAGCGGGATGTCCTGCGACGGGTTGGTGATCGGCTTTCCGCTCGAGGGCGAGAAGATGTTGTTCGGGGCCAGCATGAGCATGCGGGCCTCCATCTGGGCCTCGACCGAGAGCGGGACATGGACGGCCATCTGGTCGCCGTCGAAATCCGCGTTGTAGGCGGTGCAGACGAGCGGGTGGATGCGGATCGCCTCGCCCTCGATGAGGAGAGGCTCGAACGCCTGGATCGAAAGCCGGTGGAGGGTCGGCGCGCGATTGAGAAGAACCGGGTGGCCCTTGGTGACCTCCTCGAGAATATCCCAGACCTCCGGGGTCTGGCGTTCGATCAGCTTCTTGGCACTGCGGACCGTGTGGACATGACCCTGTTCTTTGAGGCGGCGGATGATGAACGGCTCGAAGAGGACAAGCGCCATTTTTTTCGGCAGCCCGCACTGGTTGAGCTTGAGCTCTGGTCCGATGACGATGACCGAGCGGCCCGAGTAATCCACGCGTTTGCCGAGAAGGTTCTGGCGGAAGCGGCCCCCCTTGCCCTTGAGCATGTCGCTGAGGGATTTCAGCGGGCGATTGGCGGCACCGGTGACAGCGCGGCCGTGGCGGCCATTGTCGAAAAGCGCGTCCACCGATTCCTGGAGCATGCGCTTTTCGTTGCGGATGATGACCTCAGGGGTCTTCAGTTGGAGGAGCGTGCGGAGGCGGTTGTTCCGGTTGATGACGCGGCGATAGAGATCGTTGAGATCCGAGGTCGCGAACCGTCCGCCTTCGAGAGGGACCAGCGGGCGCAGGTCCGGCGGGATGACGGGAAGGACGTTGAGGATCATCCATTCCGGACGGGTACGGGACGTCGCAAACCCCTGGACGAGCTTGAGCCGCTTGGCCAGCTTTTTACGGAGCTGCTTGCTGCGGGTGGCACCCATCTGCAGCTCGATCTCGACATTGGCGGCCGCGAGGTCAATCTGCGCGAGAAGTTTTTGGATTGCCTCGGCGCCCATGCCAGCGGTGAAGGAATCTCCATACTGCTCTTCCGCCTCGCGGAATTCCGACTCGGTGAGAAGCTGGCAGCGCAAGAGCGGTGTGCTGCCCGGATCAATAACAATGTAATCCTCGTAATAGATCACGCGCTCGAGCTGGCGGGACGTCATGTCAAGCATGAGGCCGAGGCGGGAAGGCATGCACTTGTAGAACCAGATGTGCGAGACCGGAACCGCGAGGTCGATGTGGCCCATGCGTTCGCGGCGGACACGCGAGAGGGTGATCTCGACGCCGCAGCGGTCGCAGATCACGCCCTTGTGCTTGATCCGCTTGTATTTTCCGCACGAGCATTCCCAGTCGCGGGTCGGGCCGAAAATGCGCTCGCAGAAGAGCCCTCCTTTTTCCGGCTTGAACGTGCGGTAGTTGATCGTCTCGGGGTTCTTCACCTCTCCCTTGCTCCAACTGCGCATCGCCTCGGGCGAGGCGACGGTGATCGCCACCTCATCAAAGCCGACCGGCTTCTGTTCGCTAAATAAATTGGCCTCTTTCATGTTATGTTTCTTTATTCGGTTGAGGTTGGAGATCAGACGAGGGAATCGCCGTGCGCCGGGGCCTTGCCCCCCACGCGGACGTCGAGGCCGAGGCCCTGCATTTCTTTGATGAGGACGTTGAAGGACTCGGGCGTGCCCGCTTCGAGGGAGTTGTCGCCTTTGACAATGCTCTCATAGATGCGGGTGCGTCCGGCGACGTCGTCGGATTTGACGGTCAGGAGTTCCTGAAGCGTGTAGGCCGCGCCGTAGGCCTCGAGCGCCCAGACCTCCATCTCGCCGAAGCGCTGGCCGCCGTATTGGGCTTTTCCGCCGAGTGGCTGTTGGGTGACCAAGCTGTAAGGGCCGACCGCGCGGGCGTGGATCTTGTCCGCGACCAGGTGGCCGAGTTTGAGCATGTAAATGTAGCCGACGACGACCTGCTGATCAAACGATTCGCCGGTCCGGCCGTCATAGACGGTGGACTTGCCGTTTTCGTTCGTCCAGGTGAAGCCGGGTTTGGTTTTTGCCTCCTTGAGGAACTCGCGGATTTTCGTCTCAGGAATTCCGTCGAAGACCGGAGTGGCGACCCGGAATCCGAGCGCCTTGGCGGCGACGCCGAGGTGGGTTTCGAGAACCTGGCCGACGTTCATGCGGCTCGGCACGCCGAGCGGGTTGAGGACGATGTCCACCGGCGTTCCGTCCGCGAGGAACGGCATGTCTTCCTCCGGCACGATTTTGGCGACGACGCCCTTGTTGCCGTGGCGTCCGGCCATCTTGTCGCCGACGCTGAGCTTGCGCTTGCTGGCGATGTAAACTTTGACCTGCTTGATGATGCCGGGATCCACGTCGTCACCGCTTTCGATGCGTCCGAGGTTCTGGTCGCGCTCGTTGTCAACGTCCACGAACTTGTGCTCGAACTGCCCGATGATCTCGTTGATTTTGTTGCGGATCGGGCTCGGGTCGATTTCGACGTGGTTGTAAACAGCCGCGAGCTTGCGGAGGAGCTGCTTCGTGATCTTCCGGTTCGCCGGAATGATGATCTCGCCGGTCTGCGCGTTG
Source organism: Verrucomicrobiia bacterium (assembly GCA_037128135.1). Lineage (GTDB taxonomy): Bacteria > Verrucomicrobiota > Verrucomicrobiia > Chthoniobacterales > Terrimicrobiaceae > QYQL01. The sequence continues at coordinate 2,990 of JBAXXD010000168.1, read as the reverse complement.
ACGACATCGAGCGGGATTTTTTCGTTCAGAAGGATGTTCGAGAGCGAGGCGGTGAGCAGCTCGTGCAGGTCGTCTTTGCGCTTTTTGTAATCCTCGAGGATCATCTTCTGCTGGCGCTTCGACTCGGCCGGAGTCATTTTCGTGCGGGCGACCTCCTTCTTTGCGGAGACCTTCACGTCCATGACGATGCCGTAAGTCCCCGAAGGAACGGTCAGCGAGGTGTCTTTGACATCCGCCGCCTTCTCGCCGAAGATCGCGCGGAGGAGGCGCTCTTCTGGGGCGAGTTCGGTTTCGCTTTTCGGGGTGATCTTGCCGACGAGGATGTCGCCCGGCTTGACTTCCGCACCGATGCGGATCACTCCGTCGGCGCCGAGGTGCTGGAGCGCCTCCTCGCTGACATTCGGAATGTCGCGGGTGATCTCCTCGGGGCCGAGCTTTGTGTCGCGGGCGCCGATTTCAAACTCATCGATGTGGATCGAGGTGTAGATGTCCTCCTTGACCACTCGCTCGGAGATGAGGATTGCATCCTCGAAGTTGTAGCCGTTCCACGGCATGAACGCGACGAGGACGTTGCGCCCGAGGGCGAGTTCGCCCCGCTCCGTATTCGGGCCGTCCGCGATGACCTCGCCTTTTTTGACATGCTGGCCTTTGCGGACGATCACCTTCTGGTTGATGCAGGTGCTCGCGTTCGAGCGCATGAACTTGCGCAGCTCGTAAACATAAACCCCGTTTTCGGGATCGTGCTTGACCTTTTTCTTTCCCTCCGGAAGCTCGCCATCCTTCGTGACGGTGATGTGGGTCGCGGTGACCGAGGCGACCTTTCCGGACGCTTCGGCGCAGATCACGGCGCGGGAGTCGCGGGCCACGCGGCCCTCGAGGCCCGTGCCAACGATCGGGGCCTCGGACACCAGAAGAGGCACCCCCTGGCGCTGCATGTTCGAGCCCATGAGCGCGCGGTTCGCGTCGTCATGCTCAAGGAACGGGATCAGACCCGCCGCAACCGAAACAAGCTGCTTCGGCGAGACATCCATGTATTGGATCTGCGAGGGCTCGACCTCGAGGAAGTCCCCGCGGTAGCGCGCCGAAACCCGCTCGCCAGTCAGCCGGCCGTGGGAATCCACCGAGGAGTTCGCCTGCGCGATATAAAAATTCTCATCGCGATCCCCGCTGAGGTATTGGACCTCATCAGTGACGCGGGCGTTGGCGACTTTCCGGTAGGGGGTCTCGATGAACCCGAACTCGTTGATGCGCGCAAACGTGCTGAGCGAGCTGATGAGCCCGATGTTCGGGCCTTCGGGCGTCTCGATCGGGCAGATCCGCCCGTAGTGCGACGGGTGGACGTCGCGGACTTCGAAGCCCGCGCGGTCGCGGCTGAGCCCGCCTGGCCCGAGTGCCGAGAGGCGGCGCTTGTGGGTGAGCTCGGACAGCGGGTTCGTCTGATCCATGAACTGGCTGAGCTGGCTGCGGCCGAAGAAATCGCGGACGACCGCGCTGAGCGACTTCGGGTTGATCAGCTTCTGCGGGGTGATCTGATCCACATTGGCATCGAAAAGCGTCATGCGCTCGCGCACCAGGCGCTCGGTGCGGGCGAGCCCGACCCGGCACTGGTTGGCGAGAAGTTCGCCCACGGTCCGCACGCGGCGGCTGCCGAGGTGGTCGATGTCGTCAGTCATCCCGTCGCCATTGCGGAGGCGGACGAGGTATTTCATTGCGGCGACAAAATCCTCCTTGGTAAGGATGCGTTCTTCCTCTCGGACGTCGAGCCCGAGCTTCTGGTTGATCTTGTGCCTGCCGACACGCCCGAGATCGTAGCGCTTGGAGTCAAAGAACAGCCGCTTCAGCATCCCGCGGGCATTCTGCACAGTGGGAGGATCGCCGGGGCGGAGCTTGCGGTAGATGTCTTTCAGCGCCTCGTCCTCGTCGTGGGCCGGATCTTTTTTCAGCGACTTGATGATCGTGTCGTCGTTTTTCGTATCAACGACCTTGACCGATTTGTGGCCGAGGGTGATGAGTTTGCGGACGGTGGCGGCGTTGAGCGGCTCGAACGCGCGGGCGACAGTGATTTCCCCGTCGCGGATGTCCGCGATGAGAACCTTCGTGGTGATTTCCTCCTCCTCGAGGCGCTCGCTGAGCTTCAGATCCTCGACCTGGTAGAACAGCTTGATGATGTCCTCGTCCGTGGGGTGGCCGAGCGCGCGAAGGAATGTCGTCGCAAGAAATTTCCGGCGGCGCTTCCGTCGGTCGAGATAGACGTAGAGCAGGTCGCTCGTGTCAAACTGAACCTCGATCCATGAACCGCGGTCGGGGATGATCCGGAACCCGTGGAGGATTTTTCCGTTGGTGTGGACGGATGTCTCGAAGCAAATCCCCGGCGACCGGTGGAGCTGGGAAACCACGACGCGCTCGGCGCCGTTGATCACGAACGTACCCTGCGGGGTCATGAGCGGGAGCTCGCCCATATAGACCTTTTCCTCCTTCGTGCAGCGCTCGTCCTTGTACCGGAAAGTGACGTAAAGCGGGGCGCTGTAAGTCTGTCCCTCGCGCTGGCAGTTCAGTGCCGAGAGCTTGGAATCGCCGAGATCGTAGCTCACGAAATCCAGCGACGACTTGTCCTCGAATCCGAAAATCGGAAAAAACTCGCGGAACACCGCCTGCAGGCCGACGTTCCGGCGCTTCGCCAGCGGCGTGTCTTTTTGGAAAAACTCGTTGTAGGAGTTGATCTGGAGCTCGATGAGGTTGGGCGGCTCGATGGCCTCCTGCAATTTTCCGAAATGGATACGTTCAGACATGGTGGATTCGAGTGGCTTGTTCCGCAGTTGGCCGGCTGTGCCGGCCGGTCCGCCCCGGTGCCGTCAACCGCCCGCTCCCCTCAAACGCAAACGATCCGTGCAGGCAGGCGGAGAAAATCCCGCCCGTCTGGTGACGGATTGATTCATGCTCGAGCAGAGATGGACAGAGTGACAGAGCCGTGGCTTTCAGCGAAGGTGAGA
>JBAXXD010000167.1:0-6103 GCA_037128135.1 Verrucomicrobiia bacterium | reverse complement strand
TTGGATATTGGATATTCTTCCCCACTATCTTCGCCATGAGCGCTGCGAAGAAACAACCGGAGGTTCCGGCGGCGGGCGCATTCTGCAACCTGTTTGTGTCCCAACCAAGCGACTCGCCGCCTGCGGACGAGCCCCACTCAAAGGTCTCTCTTCGGCAGAAGGCCGAGGCTCACTTCCGGGAAAGAGAGGAGCTGTCGTCGGAAAAACTCGAAGCCCTGCCACCGGAGTCCATGCGGACGATTCTCTACGAACTGCGCGTGCACCAGATCGAGCTGGAGATGCAGAACGAGGAACTGCGTGCGGCGCAGGCGGATCTGGATGCGGAGCGCGCGCACTATTTTGACCTCTACGATCTGGCGCCCGTGGGCTATGTCACCATCAGCGAGGCAGGGCTGATCCTCGAAGCCAACCTCACTGCCTCCACCCTGCTGGACGTCAAGCGGCCCGCGCTGATAAAAAAGCCGCTCTCCCGCTTCGTCCTCCAAGAGGACCGGGATATTTTCCACCTGCTGATCAATCAGCCCCATCAGACTGGTTGGCCGATGTGCGACCTGCGGATGGTGAAATCCGACGGCACGACATTCTGGGCGCATTTGAAGAAAGTCTCCGCCCGGGACAAAAACGATGCGCCCGTGTGCCGCATCGTTCTCAGCGACATCACCTGGCGCAAGAAGGCGGAGGAAATGGTGCGGGACGCTTCGATCTATTCGCGCAATCTCATTGAAACCAGCCTTGATCCTCTGGTCACCATCAGCGCGGAAGGAAAAATCACCGACGTCAACGCGGCCACCGAGAAAATCACCGGCTGGAACCGGGATCGGCTTGTCGGCACCGATTTTTCCGATTACTTCACCGACCCGGAAATGGCGCGTGCCGGTTACCAGAAGGTGTTTTCCGAAGGCAAAGTCGTTGATTATCCGCTGGCGATACGGCACACGTCCGGCTCCGTCACCGACGTGCTCTACAACGCCTCGGTTTACCGGAACGACCAGGGTGAAGTTATCGGCGTTTTTGCAGCGGCACGCGACATCACCGAGCGCAAGCGGGCGGAGGAAACCCTGCACAAGAAGAACGCCGAGATCACGAACTTCACCACCGCGGTTTCGCATGACCTCAAAAGCCCGCTGGTGACGATCAAGACATTTCTCGGCTACTTGGATGAAGATCTCAAAACCAACAAAGCCGGAACGGTGGCGAAAGACCTGGGGTTTATCCATGGTGCGGCAGACAAAATGGAGCGCCTGCTGGATCAAATCCTGGAGTTCGCCCGCATCGGACACCAAAAGGTTGCGCCCGTAATGGTGACGCTGCAGGAGGTCGTCCAGGAAGCGCTGGATCTTGTAGCCGGGCAAATTGCCGAGCGAGGCGTCCAAGTCGAGGCCACCCAGGAAACGGTCTGGCTTCACGGGGATCGCTTCCGGTTGGTGCAGATCTTTCAGAACCTGGTGGACAACGCCGTGAAATTTCTCGGCGATCAGCCGGCTCCCCGGATCGAGATCGGGGCGGAGCAGGAGGACGGCGAGATCTTCCTGTTCGTCCGCGACAACGGCAAGGGGATTGAGCCCCAGTCCCATTCGAAGCTCTTCGGCCTTTTTGAAAAGCTCGATCCCCGCACACCCGGCTCGGGTGTTGGGCTGGCGACGGTGCGCCGCATCGTCGAGGCCCACGGCGGAAAAATCCGCGTGCAATCCGACGGCCGCGGCAAGGGGGCCACATTCCGCTTCACCCTCGCGAAAACCGAACGGAACCCGATCTCGCCCGCATGACTAATCGGCTTCCTCCCCGCAGCAAACCTCGCCTTCCTGCTTGCGGAGGCGCCCCTGCACGAATAAAAGTAAGTTCTGCATGAACACGCTTTCCCTGCTCATCCTCGAAGACGATCCGGCACACATCGAAGCCATCCGGCGCGCCTTCGAATCCGCCGACTTGGTGGTGGAGATCCGTCTGGCTACCTCCTTCCAGTCATACTTCGAACAGGTTGCCGACCGACCGCCGGACATCGTCCTCATGGATCTCAATCTGCCGGATGGCAACGCCCAGGAGGCCCTGAACTTGCTTTCAGAAAACAATCCGTTCCCCGTGCTGGTCATGACCAGCAATGGCAACGAGGCGGTCGCTGTCGCGGCACTGAAGGCCGGAGCGCTCGACTATGTGGTCAAGTCCCCGGAGACGTTTGCCGGCATGCCGGACTCGGTGCAGCGCGTCCTGCGCGAATGGCATTCGCTTCAGGAACGCAAGCGCGCGCAATAACGCGGTCTTGCTGAGTAGCAATCGTTCCGCTCCCGCGCAAAATCTGGAGGGCGCTGCTCTGTCAGAGCCGACTTTTCCGATCTGAAACCACCTCTTCGAGTGGAGGGGATCATTGGCTGGAAGCCAATGCTATCATCGGCATCTTGCCGATGTTCTGAGTCCATTTGTTTTACAAAGGTGATCTGAAATATGGGACGGCACGGAGCCCGTCACTCCAGGAACCCTGATCTCAAGCCCAGAGCGGGTTGGGGTATGTTCCGACCGCGACAAGGGTTGAGAGAGACGTCATCACAGAGTCCCGGTCCTCGCGGTAGGTCGTGCCGAACCACTGGCCTTCCACCGGAAGCACCCGCACGGTTGCCGCCCCGCTGCCGATCAGTTCGGCCACGGCGTCCGGAATGAAAAATTCCGATTTTCCCTCGGTGGCGTGCTCGGTCAGAAACGCAGTGAAAAGCCGCTCCAGCCCGCAAAAAACCGAGGGGGTGAACCCCCAGCAGTTCATCGAGACGCGTTCGTCGCCGGAAAAATTTCTTCCGGTGGCTTCGTCCACGATCTGCCCGGCGGACCTCCGGATTTTCGTGAATTCCTTGACCGTGCCGAGCGAACCATTTCCGCTGATCCCGCAGACCCCGCGCGAGACCGTTCCGCTCGATGAGAGCGTGGCCTCCAGCGGGTATCCGGCCATGCAGTAATCCGTGCCCTCCGGCGGTTGGAGCGCCAGAAACTCCCCGACGCACGAGATCGCGGATCGGCCGTAAAAGTCATCCGCATTGATGGCGAGGAAGGGTTCGTCCACCGCGCCGCGCGCACACCAGATCGCGTGTCCGGTGCCCCACGGTTTCTCCCTCCCGGCAGGAACCGTAAAGCCTTCGGGCAAGTCGTTCAATTGTTGGAAAACGCAGCCCACATCCGTGCGGTCTTCAAACCGGCTGGCAACCTTCGCGCGGAACTCCTCCTCAAAATCCCGGCGGATCACGAAGACGACCCGCGAAAATCCGCATTTCAACGCGTCATAGACCGAATAGTCGAGGAGGGTTTCTCCAGATGGCCCCACGGGATCCATCTGTTTGAGCCCGCCATATCGGCTGCCCATCCCGGCAGCCAAAACCAATAACGTTGTCCCCATAAAAAAGAAATCGGGCCGGCGGGATTCGAACCCGCGACCTCCTGCACCCGAGGCAGGCGCTCTACCAAGCTGAGCCACGGCCCGATGACGTGTGACACTACGGGCACCACGAGACCGGGGCAAGAGAATTCCCGCGCCCGGCCACGCCTACCTCATCTTCGACTTCAGCGTGATCGTTTCGCCGGCAACGAAAAACCGCCCGCGCCCGAGATGGTGGATGGTCCGGGGATTTTTTTCGGCCGGGTTGATCCAAGCTTTGACGACTTCGAGCACGAAGAGGCAATACTTGGCGACCATCGTTGTGTCAGCCACCCGGCATTCGAGATTGGCATAGCACTCCCTGATGAGCGGGGCACCGATCCGAGACGCAGGTTGGGGGGTGAGGCCGAACGCCTCGAACTTGTCTGTGTCCGCACCGGAGCTGTTGCCGCACGCGACGACCTTTTCGGAAATCTCGATGGTGGGGATCGCGATGACGCACTCCTTGGTCGCCTTCAGCAGGCCGTAAGAATGGTTGCGGTTGCTGACGACGCAGGCCACCAGCGGCGGCTCAAACTCGAGCATCGCATGCCACGACATGGCCATGATGTTGGCGCGGCCCGCGCGGGCCGTCGTGAGAAGGACGACCGGCCCCGGCTCCAGCAGGCCATAAACCTTGGATAGAGGGAACGATCTCATCCCCCTCACCCTCCCGGTGCTCGCCTTCGCTGTCATGATTGCCCGATTCCTATCACAGCGGCTCGCGGTTTGTCCGTCGCAAAATGGTTGGACTAAAAGTTCGGCCGGGGCGACAACTGCATCGATGGAACCGCGCAAATACAGCACCGGAACAAAGGGCCGCCTCAAAATGCACTGCGACATGTGCAAGGAATTCATCCGCGCCAACTCGCCCACCTTCAGCCTCGCCCAAGAGTTTATCGAATCCATTGACCCGGATCGCGAGGAGCGCGCCTGGCAGAAGTTCCAGTGCCCGGAAGATATCCTGCCGGATCTGCTGGCCTGGCTGGGCGGCGGAGAAAAATCTCCCGCCGCGCGCGCGCCGCAGCCCGTCCGCCCGGCGATCCAACCCGCCAGCCATCTCGCGCGGAGCACGAACCTCAAGGCCGATGCCGCCATCCAAAAAACCCGGGAATGGCTCGCCAGCCCCGCCGGTGACGCCGAACTCGCCAGCCTCTCTCCGGCCATCGCGGCCGAGTCCGCCCTGCGCAAATTCTACAGCGAACTCACCGGCGCTGAGGCACCGGACCGCTGACAAACCCAGATTTTATGGCACTCAAAAAATCCACCGCAAAAAAAAATTTCCGCCTCCTCGGGCATTCGGAGGAAAAATACCCTGGGCATCCCTCCGCCGGCATCCTGGAGACGTTCTCGAACCGCTTCAGCAAGCGGAACTACTGGATCCGCTTCGATTGTTCCGAATTCACCTCGATGTGCCCGGTGACCGGGCAGCCGGATTTCGCCGTCATCCACATCCGCTATGTCCCGGATGCACTCTGCATCGAAACGAAATCCTTGAAATTCTACCTCGCCTCCTACCGCCACACGCGGAGCTTCAACGAGGAAATTGTGAACCGCATTCTCGACGATCTCGTCGAGGCCTGCCACCCGCGGAAGATGGAGGTCCATGGCGAGTTCTCCTCGCGCGGCGGAATCAGCGTGACCGTCGACGCCTCCCATCTGGAGGACCTCCCGTAATTTCCGCTTACTTTCCGGCTGGAAAAAACTTCGGGGGATCCGGGTTGATGGGTTCCGGTGTCGTGGCGCGCGCTTTTTCGACGGCCGCTTTTTCCGCGAGTTTTTCGGCGTAGCCGGGGACAGTTTCCGAAGCCGGATGCCGCTCGCAGGCCGGTTGAGCCAAGGCGAGCACCGCCGCTGCGGCGCAGCAGAGGCGGTTCATTCGATGATCTCGAGCGAGGCCGTGATGCCGCGCTTCTGGGCGGTGGCGTTCAGCAGGGTGCGGAGCGCCTGGATCGTGTGGCCGCCCTTGCCGATGATGCGCGGAAGGTCGGACTTCCGCATGGCGACGTGGAAGGTGATGCGCTCCGGGGATTCGGTTTTCGTAAAGACGATCTCGTCGGGAAATTCGACGAGCGAGCCCATCACGTAGCGCAGAAACTCTTCCATCGTGGACTCAGGCCGCGAGCTTCTTGCGCGTCTTGTTCATGATGTTGCCGACGGTCTGGGACGCGCGCGCCCCGACCCCGACCCAGTAGTCGGCCCGGTCGAGCTGGATCGTGAAATTCTCGCCCTCTTTTTTCGGGTCATACGTCCCGATGATTTCGATGAATTTGCCGTCGCGAGGGCGTCGCTGGTCGGCGACGACGATCTTGTAATACGGACTGTTCTTGGTGCCTTCTCGGCGGAGTCGGATTGCTACGGCCATGGAATAGAGTTTTCGGTTTTCAGTGTTCAGTGTTCAGTTTCAGGGAGGTTCCCTGCGGGCGTCCCCTCCGCTTCATGATCCCCCGGGGATCTGGAAGCCGAAGTTTTTCCCGGCGCGGGCCATCATTTTTTTCATTTGGCCCGCATTTTTCATCATCTTGCGCATCTGGGAGAAGCGCAGGAGAAGATTGTTAACCTCGGTGACGGTGGTGCCGCTGCCCCGGGCGACCCGCTGGCGGCGCCGCGCGTTCAGAACATCTGGCCGCGCACGCTCCTGCGGCGTCATGGAAAGCACGATCGCCTCCACCCGCTTCAGTTGCTTCTCGTCAATCGAGGAATCTTTCA
>JBAXXD010000166.1:0-6279 GCA_037128135.1 Verrucomicrobiia bacterium | reverse complement strand
TTCCTGATCCTCCCCTCCCCGCCTCCACCGACGCCGCCTCGCTCGCCGCCTCGTCTCCGGTGCTCCGCATTCTGGCTCTGCTGGCCGATCGCCGCCTCGCTTCGCTTGATCCCCTGGATCAATCCCTGCCAACTTTCGAACCGCTTTTCGTCGAAGAAAAATCCGTACCCTCCAACAAGCTCACCCGACTCGGCCGGCAGGATCGGTTTTCAAAAACCATCCGCACCGACCTGCGCGAGCACGCCGTTCGTTCGCTGACCGAATCCACCCAACGCCGGCTGGATGCGATCGCCGCGCTCCAACCGCTCGTGCAGGCATTCCCCGAGGACAAGCTCGCGCGAATGTTCGCCGCCGCGGAATTGGCGGACCGTCAATACCGTCAGGGCGCCATCCCCATCAGCCTTCTCATCGAAACGCAAAAGGCCGTCTTCGATGCCCGGAGCGCCCGGACTGACGCCCTGCTCAACCTCTGGCGTGAAACGATGGAGCTTCGCAGCCTCGCCCCACCAATACCATAAACCTTGATCCGGCCACTGGGATTGGCAGCGAAGGATCCCAACGAACTCAATCACAGAACCCTCAAGCAGATCCCCTCCGGACTTGCGCGCCGCAAAGAGTTGGGGGAACATGAATCCCTATGGAAAATGACCCGAATGGCCAGAGTAGAACAAGCGTCCCGTTTGTTTTCCCCGGCAGGACGGCAACCGGGACGGGCGCCCTACCATCCCCAAGCCGCCATTCGCAAATAACCCCGCTTCCGGAGAGGGCCTGACGCTTTGAACCGCGATTCTCTGCTGAGCGTTTACGAGCGGCTGGCCGGGTTGATCGAGCGGCTTCCCGGCGGGCTGCAGAAGCCGATCCTGCGCGAGTTGACCCCGATCCGGCAACTGTTTCTCGAACAGCGCCCGGCACGTCTGATGCTCCTCGGCGCGGCGGAAGCGCACCCGCGGGAATTCCTGGCCTCCCTCGGGGCGCCAGACATACAAACCGGAGGAAGCGATAACGGCTGGAGATCCTATTTTGCTCTCGGACGGGGGGAGATCCAGATCCTCGATGCCACGCGGGAATGCCCGGACGACTTTGTTGCGGCGGCACTCGCGCGCTACAAGCCGGATGTCCTGATCTTTTGGGGCGGCGAGGAAGCCCCCGGAGAGGCTTGGAAATCATTTGTCGCACGCACGGAACTGGCGGACTCCCCGGTGGTCGGTCTGGCGCGAGCAAACGCCTCCCGTCTGCAGGAGCGGCTGGCAAGCGAACGCACACTGGCGACCCGGGTCATGCGCGTGCTGGCCGCGGGCGACCCGGCCTGCGGCGAGGCGATCTGCGCGGCTCTCCCCCTGCCGGCGCAGCTCGAATTCGCGCGGGTGACGAACGCCCGTCGCGCACAGGCCCACATCGCCGGCTCCCTCCTCAAATCCTTCAGCGCCGTCTGCGGAGTAATCGGCGTCCAGCCGATCCCGCTGGCGGACATGCCGGTTCTCACAACCCTGCAGACCCTCATGGTGGGACTGATCGTCCATACGACCGGGCGCCCGTTCAGCGCACGGCTCGCTGCGGAATTTCTCGGAGCGCTGGGCTTCAATATCGGTGCCGGGCTGGCGCTCCGCGAGGGCGCCAGGGCACTCGTGCGCATCGTCCCCGTTTGGGGAAATGCAATTTCCGGATTTGTCGCGGGCGCGGGAACTTATGCGATCGGGAAGGCCGCCATCGCCTACTTCATCGAAGAAACCCCGATCACTGAAACCCGCCGGCTTTTCCGCACACTTCTCCCGCAGTTCGGAAAGAAGCCCCCGCCGCCTCCCCTCCCTCCGAAATGGTAATCATCGGGGAAAATCCAAATGGGGCACCCGTTCCCCGGCGCTTTTCTACAAATGTGCGCGTCGGAAAATGCATCGGGAGAGTTGTCAAAGCTTCCCAAGTCGGATAGTTTCCTCTTTCCAGTCGCACAGGGATGGGTGGCAGAGTGGTCGATTGCGCACGCCTGGAAAGCGTGTGTACCGAAAGGTACCGGGGGTTCGAATCCCCCCCCATCCGAATCTATCCGTTCAACGGATACCGGTGATGATCTCCGGGAGCGGAATCGACTCGGGATCGGGCACCAGGGGATCCGGCAGCAAAAGGTCAGGTGCGGCGATCGGTTGAGGGGCCTCCATGCTGAAGCGCAGATGGAGAGCCGAATTCCGGACAAACACCGGCCGACCGGTCTCGGCGTCGGAACGCTTCCATGTCAGCACAACCGAGTTGTCTCCCTGCAGCCAAAGCCGGGCGGGCAGAAAGAGGGATCCGGCACGCCAGCCGGCAAGGATCAGCCGTCCGGTATCGTCCGGAACCAGCGACGGATCATCCAGGCGGAAGGGAGGGAAGCTCAACTGCCCGACAGGGAGCGCGTTCACGCGGACCTCGATCCGGGCCTCGGGATCAAGCCCGAGGACATCGAGACGGATCATCGCCCCTTCGACGGCCCCGTCGATCGGGACGACAAATTCCAGCTCTCTATCGAACGGGGCGACCGGCGCGGACAGTTCCGCTTCGACGATAGCTCCCCGCCTGACGTCCCCACTCACGGGAACCATCCTCCGTCCGTCCGCCTCTCCGCGCTCGAAGACCCGCAGCGCTTCATCAACCAGCACGGGATCGCTCTGTCCGCCCAGCACGGCCAGCAGATCTCCGCGTGCGGGGCGCACCGCGAGGCTGAGGAGGCCGGAGAATTTGGCATAGTAGGAAACCAACAGAACCCCGCCGTTGCGCGTGAGGGATTCCGGCAGGAGAATCGTCCGCGCATTCAGCCCCAATGCGGTCCCCCACTCACCGAGCCCTTGGGAAATCGTACTCGTCGAGCCGTCGGGCGCACGCCATTCCACAGCAGGACCGCCGTCGCCGCAGTCATCAAATACAACGGTCAGCGCATAAAACTCGACCGCGGGCGACGCCCAGAGCGCGGGGATCGGAATGTCGATCGTCGCGGTCTCCTCGTGGACGACGGCGGGAGCCGTCATCCAGCCCGGCAGCGGGCTCATTTGCAGGGCGGGCTTTAAAGCCAGAACAAACGGCGCGAAGTTCCTTCCGGTCGCGAGCGACGCATCCCCGTCCGCCAGGCACACCCCGGCAAAGAGCAGAAATCCCCCCACCCATGCTGAAAGAAGGTTTCGGTTGTTACTCATCTTATATCATTATAAGCCGAATCGATTGCAAAAGAAAGAATTAACTGCCCCCAGGCACGCCCGCGTTTCCGATAGGTTTTTGGATGCCATCCGGAATCGAGGCGCATCGGCAGCGCCCGAGAACTCCTCAATTGATGCTCGGAAATCGGTATTACGCAGGAAAAATCAACCCGGAGTCTACGGGGCTCGAACCCGCAACCTCCGCCGTGACAGGGCGGCGCTCTAACCAATTGAGCTAAGACTCCTGAGTGATTCTTCCGTCCGCTCAGGCGCGGGAAAATTTACCAGCTCGACTTCGTCACGCCGGGGATCAGGCCGGCCGAGGCGAGCTCGCGGAATGTGATGCGCGAAACCTTGAACCGGCGGAGAAAAGCGTGGCGGCGGCCGGTGATCTGGCAGCGGTTGACGAGCCGGGTCGGGCTGGCGTCGCGCGGAAGCTGGCAGAGCGAGGCGTAATCTTTTTTTGCTTTGAGCTCCGCACGGAGCGTTGCATATTTCGCCACTGTCTTTGCTTTGCGCTTGTTGCGCTCGAGCCATGCTGTTTTTGCCATAGAACGGGAAATTCTATGGCGCGGCCGGGATCAGGCAAGCTCTTTTTGAAAGAAATTGCGGGGCCGGGAAATCCCGCGTAGGATCACGGGCTTGTGACTATGAAGACTCCCTTTGACCCGATTGCTTCCGTGATTTCCGAGATCCGCCGGGGCGGCATGGTGGTCGTGACCGACGATGCGGACCGGGAGAACGAGGGGGATCTCCTGATGGCGGCCTCGAAGGTGACCCCGCAGGCGGTCAATTTCATGGCTCTTCACGGGCGGGGGTTGATCTGCGCGCCGATCAGCGAGGAGCGCGCCCAGCAGCTGGGGCTGCAGCGGATGGTCGCCCACAACCGCGAACTTTTCAAAACCGACTTCACGGTCTCGGTGGACGCGACGTCCGGGATCAGGACCGGGATCAGCGCGAAGGATCGCGCGGCGACGATCCGGATTCTGGCGCGTCAGGCGTCCGGGCCGGAGGAACTTGTCCAGCCCGGGCACGTCTTTCCGCTGCAGGCGAAGCCGGGCGGGGTGCTCCGGCGGGCCGGACACACCGAGGCGGCGGTCGACCTCGCGCGGCTCGCGGGGCTTGATCCCTCGGGGGTCATTTGCGAAATCCTCAATCCGGACGGCTCGATGGCGCGGCTGCCCGATCTTGTGCGGTTCAAGCGCAAGCACGGGCTGAAGCTTTGCTCGATCCAGGATCTGATCGCCTACCGGCGGAAAAGCGAAATGCTGATCGAGCGGGAGCAGACGATCCAGCTGCCGACCGACTACGGGGATTTCGACCTCCACCTTTACCGGTCGCTCGTAGACGGCGCACACCACCTCGCGCTCGTGATGGGAAAAGTTTCCGGGAAGAAGCCGGTGTTGGTGCGCGTGCACAGCGAGTGCCTGACCGGCGATGTGTTCGGTTCGCGGCGCTGCGACTGCGGCGCGCAGCTTCATCAGGCGATGAAGCGAATTCAGGCGGCCGGTACCGGGGTGCTGGTTTACATGCGCCAGGAGGGGCGGGGGATCGGGCTGGGAGCGAAGATCCACGCCTACAAACTCCAGGAGGAGGGCCTCGATACAGTCGAGGCCAACGAGCGGCTCGGCTTCCCGATGGACCTGCGCGAATACGGGCTCGGGGCGCAGATCCTCTCGGATCTCGGGGTCCACCGGATCCGGTTGCTCACAAACAACCCGCGCAAGGTCGTCGGGCTCGAAGCCTACGACCTCGAGATCGTCGAGCAGATCCCGATCCGCTCCCGGGCGAACCCGCACAACGCAAAATACCTCGCGACCAAAAAAAAGAAGATGGGTCACTCGCTCTGATCACATCCGTTCCGGGCAGCGGATGCCGAGGAGCGCGAGCCCGTGGGCGAGGGTGCGGGCGGCGAGGTCGCTGAGCAGGAGGCGGCTGGCGCGGAGGTCGGGCGCGGCCTTGAGGACCGGGCAGGCCTCGTAAAACGAGTGGTAGGTGTTCGCGAGTTCGTAGAGGTAATTGGCGAGGAGGTTCGGGCGGAAATCGTCGAGCACGACCGGGACGGTTTCGGCGTATTGGAGGAGTTTGATCGCGAGGGCGCGCTCGGCCGGCTCCGTGACGAGGATGCGGGCCTGCGGGTCGGCCGCCTCCCCTCCCCTGCGGAAAATCGAGCGGATGCGGACGTAGGCGTTCATCAGGTAGGGCGCGGTGTTGCCCTCCATCGCAAGGAGCTTGTCCCAGGAAAACACGTAGTCGGTGAGCCGGTGCTGCGAGAGTTCGGCATACTTCACCGCGCCGAGCCCGATCGTTCGGGCGATCTCCTCCGCCTCGTCCGGGGGCAGCTCGCGCGCGGCCAGCAGCCTGCGTGCGCGGTCCATCGCCTCGTGGAGAACCTCCGCCAGCCCGACATTCTCGCCCGAGCGGGTCTTCATGATTTTCCGATCCTCACCGAGGATGCTTCCAAACGTGATGTGGGCGAGATCTGCCTTGACACCCAGCATGCGGCTGGTCGCGAAGATTTGCTGCAAATACAGGGCCTGGGGAGCCCCCACCACATACCAGATGGCATCCGGGTTCCAGCGTTTCACCCGATACTCCACGGTCGCGAGATCAGTGGACGCATACCCAAAGCCTCCATCGCTCTTCCGGATGATGGCCGGCTTGTCGGCGAGGGATGGGATGTCGGGAAAGAAGATGCAAAGCGCGCCCTCGCTGACTTTCGCGATGCCCCGGCGCTCGAGTTCCTCGCAGAGCGGCGCGAGCGCATCGTTGTAGAAGCTTTCGCCGAGCCGCTCGTCAAACCGGATGTCGAGCAAGCCGTAAAGTTTTTCGAGTTCGCGCCAGGAGAGATCGACCGCCTCCTTCCAGATCGCGAGGTTCTCCGGATCCCCGGCCTGGAGTTTGACCAGCTCGTCGCGCGCGGATTTTTTGACGTCCTCATCGGTCTCCTCGATCCGGTTGACCTCGCGGTAGAGGCGGACGAGCTCGGCGATCGCATCGCGACCGAGCGCCTCACGATCGAGAAAATGCTTCCACCCGTAGATCACCTTTCCGAACTGGGTGCCCCAGTCGCCGATGTGGTTGTCGGTGATGACCTCGTGCCCGAGAAACCGCGCGA
>JBAXXD010000165.1:0-6398 GCA_037128135.1 Verrucomicrobiia bacterium | reverse complement strand
CCGCCAAGCGCTCTGGCCCCGACCAGAAAGTCCATGCGCTCGGGGAACTGAACGACAGTGTCCTCCGGCTCAACAGGATCGCCAGCACCGTCATGAAGGAGGAAGGAGTCGAGATCATCGACCTCTACGATAGCCTCAAAGACAAACTCGATCTCGCTGCCGGCGACCAATACCACTGGTCTGCTGAAGGAACCGCCGTGATCGTCAAGCAGGTCGAAAACAAGACCCTCGAATTGCTGAAGGAAAACGGGAAACTGAAATAGTTTTAAAATGATGAAGCCGAAAAGAAAGGAATGACGCAAAACATCCGCATACGAAGCGGATGAAATTATGAAAAAGCTTTTATTGATATCCATGGTTTTTGCGACCGCCTGCGTCCTCCAGGCAGAGGATGCGAATAAACCGGCCAAGGCCAACCAAGCTAATAAAAAGGGGCTGCCGGCCGCGCCTTTCCGTTCCGAAGGCACATTAATGAGAGGTTCAATCAAAAGAGTTGACGGCACCGCCGCGAATGGCAAAGTCTTGCAAATGAAATTGTCGTCATTATTTAGCGATCATGCTGTCCTTCAGCGTGGGATCGCTGTTCCCGTATGGGGCTGGACCAAGCCGCTGGTCAAGGTGAAGGCGAAATTGGGAAGTTATGTGGCGGAATCCCTGTCGGGCAAGGATGGAAAATTTCTGATCCGGCTGCCCTCGATGCCGGCCGGTGGACCATACGATCTGGAGGTTGCGGCAGATGGCGGCGGCGCCGTTGTGGCGAAGGATGTCTGGGTCGGAGAGGTCTGGCTTGCCTCCGGTCAGTCGAACATGGATTTTGCCATGTCCAGCGTCGGGGGCAATGTGGGAGAAGATGCGTTAAAAAACGCCGGTATTCCGCAATTAAGGATGATCACTATTCCTAAGGTCGCCTACCTGGGGCGCCAGTCGGACGTGGAAGCCGGATGGCAGGTGGCGACGCCGGAATCGGCGCGCGGGTTTTCGGCGGTTGGCTATCATTTTGCCAAGCGGCTGCACGAGGAACTTGGTGTGGCTGTTGGCATCATGAACGCTTCAGTCGGCGGCACGTCAGTTGAGGCATGGACGAGTCGGGAAGCGCTGGTTCGCAACCCGGATACCGCCGCCCGGGTGGCTAATTACGAGGCCATGATCAATGCGCCCGCCACCTGGGCCGACGGCGAGAAACTTTCCGACATGAAATTCCCCGCCGACCCGGGGAATACGGGAGAGGCGAATGGCTGGGCCGGCAGCGATGGCGAAGATGGCACCTGGGCCGAGATGCAACTTCCGCAGACCTGGCAGGAGGCCGGGCATGCCCACTGCGGTGTCTTCTGGTTTAAAAAAACCGTTGAGGTTCCCGCCGCATGGGTTGGACGCGACCTGGTCCTCCATATCGGTGCCGTAGACAAGCAGGACATCACCTATTTCAACGGCGTGAAAGTCGGTGCCACGGGCAAGGATTTGGAGGATCAGTATTGGTGTCAGGCGCGCGATTACCCTGTGCCCGCTCGACTGGTCCATGCGGGACGCAATGTCATCGCGGTGCGTGTGTTTTCCTTCGTAAGTGACGGAGGGATGCTCGGTCCGGCCAATCAGATGCGCCTCGGTCTTGCTGACAAAGGTGCCGGATCAGTCCCGTTGGCGGGCGCTTGGCGCTACAGAGTGGAGCACGATCTGGGGGTGATCACGCAGCCGTCGGGCCCGCAAGGACCAGTTAATGGAGGCAACCCGCATATTCTGTATGACAGCATGATCGCGCCCCTGATCCCGTATGGGCTGCGCGGCGCCATCTGGTATCAGGGAGAGGGCAATACGGGCAAACCTTGGCAATACCATCGGCTGCTCACCGATATGATCCGTTGCTGGCGTTGGGACTGGGGGCAGGGGGATTTCCCGTTCCTCATCGTCCAGCTCGCCAACTATAAGCCTGCGGCGAACTACCAGGATGCCAGTCTCTGGGCGCGCCTCCGGGAGGCGCAGCTTCAGACATTGTCCGAGCCGGCTACCGGCCTTGCCGTGGCGATTGACATCGGAGAGGGCGGGGACGTCCATCCCAAAAACAAGGCTGATGTTGGGGCGCGTCTGGCCCAGTGGGCCTTGTCGGCCACCTATGGGCTGCCGGTTGTGGCATCCGGCCCCCTGTATGCCGGAATGACCCGCGAAGGCTCAACGATCCGGCTGCGATTTGACCATGCCGGCGGCGGCTTGGTCGCCCGAGGCGGAGCGCTGAAAACATTTGTCATGGCTGGCAGCGATCAGATGTTCCATGACGCGACCTCAGCCATTGACGGCCGAACCGTGGTTGTCAGCTGTCCCGATGTTCCCGAGCCGATGGCCGTGCGTTATGCCTGGGCCGACAATCCCGAGGGCTGCAACCTCTATAATGCCGAAGGCCTGCCCGCCTCGCCGTTCCGCACGGATACTTGGCCTTGAGAGGAGCCATTGTCGAAGCCGGAACTCTTTTCAATCCACCAAGCCCACATACCACCAAGAAATTCTTATGAAAAACTCACCATTCAAACTCATCGTCCTCGCACTGTTCTGTTGTTCCCGCTTAGGGGCGGCCCCGGTTGTGAGCTATCATTTTGATACGCCCGAGGAGGTCGCGGCGCTCAAGAACCCGAAAATCGGATGGACCGCCGACTCCAAAGTTGCCGGGGCTGGGGCTGCCGTCATCCACGCCGAGAACACCGGCGGCGCCGGCTGCTCCATCGAATTGCCCAAGGATAAAACCGAGGGTGTTTTGACCTGGTGGATCTACGACCCCATCTTCGAGACGGGAAAGGGTTTAAGCGGCGTCCAATGCAGCTTCTCCGGCATCGTCGAGAAGGATGGCAAGCGTTCATCGAAAGGCTACAAGTTCGACGACTTCATGGGCCGCTGCTACGGCGGCTGGATGTTCGGCACCGACCTGATCCGCGACCGTCGCGAGACCAGCGCCGTGCGCCACGCAGGCTGGACCCGCTTCGACGTCGTCAAACCTCCCGGCGCCGAGCCCCAGCAGCTCATCGTCTATGTCGACGGGCGCGAAATTTTCCGTACTCTGGAGAAGTTCCTCTCCCTCAGCGGGCTTTCCATCTCCGTCGGCGCTCATGTCACCGGGAACGTGAGCATCCCCATCTATTTTGACGAGATCAGCTACGACGATTCCGCCGCCAGCTTCCGGCCCAGTGCCGTTCAGGCGCTCGCCCCAAACTGGACGACACTCAGGGCCGGAGAGAAACTGCCCGTTCAGGTCTCCCTGGATTCCAAGGGCGCCCGGGCCGAGTCTGGCGAGCTGTCTGTCACCCTCTACGACGGCGCCGAGCATGAACTCCTCAAGACCACGGTCCCTATTGATTGGGCGAAGCAGGGCGGCAAGCCACTGACGGTGGAACTTCCCGCCCCGCCCCGCTCGGGCTGGTTCTGGGTCGAGGCCAGCTACAAAGACAATAACATGTCGCTGCCCGACATCGTACGCTCCCGGATCGATGTCCAGCACCTCGCCCCCGGCTTCGAAAAGCCAACCCAGGAGCAGATCGTTTTCGACACGCCATGGGACTTTCTTCCAGCCCAGTCGGACAAGGCCGTCGCACCCCCTACGGACTGGGCTGGTGCGCAACGCCTCTCCGGGCCCTGGAAGGTCTGGGAACAAGTGATTTGCTTTGCCGCTGATGTCACCAACGCCTGGTATCGTCGCACCGTCGAGATCCCTGCCGGTTGGGCCGGCCGCCGCGTGTTGCTGGACGTCTACAACCCGCAGGGCCCGGTGCAGGTCTTCGCCGGCGGCAAGAAGGCCGGGGAGATCAAGTGGCCGGGCGGGGTGCTCGACCTGAGCGCCTATGTCAAGGCCGGCAAGCGGCTCGATCTGGCTCTCCTCGTTGGACCTACTGACTCGCACGAGTTGCGAGGTCTGCGCGGCGCGGTCTCGTTGCGTTGCGAACCCCTTGGCCCCCGCATCGAGAACGTGGCCGTCCGCACCTACATTGAGGGAGGGAAACGACTCTGGGTGCAGTTCGACTGCGTCGGGCTGATACCCGGACAAACCTACAAGGTCGAAGCCGCTGCCAGCGCCTCCGGCGACATTGACAAGGCTTTGCCTCCCGTCGCATTCACCGCCAAGGTTGCCAGCCAAAGTGTCGTGGCCGAAACTTCCTGGGACAATCCGACGCTCTGGGATGTCGGGCTGCCGTTCCTCTACAGCCTGAACGCCAAACTTGTGGACGCCCACGGCAAAGCGCTCGACACCCTCTGGCCGCAGCGATTCGGTTTCCGAGAGATCAAGAGCAAGGGCCATCTGATGACGCTCAACGGCCAGCCTCTGAGCCTCTTTGAGAAGAGCGGTTTCTCCGAGACCATGACCCGCAACTTTGGCCTTTGCGATTGGATGCGCCGCATGGGCTACAACTCCGCCTACCGCACGGACGGCTATCAAAGTTTCCAGGATCCGAAGTTCTTCGACGAGGCAGGCATCCCTCGCCGGATGTATGCCAGCGACGGATTCTGCGGTCGCGGCCAAGTTCAAAAGCTCGTTCAAGACGGCAAGGAGATGTCCCCGGAATACTGGGAGGGTGAGACCCGGAAGATCGAGTATTTTATGAAGCGTTTCCGCAACTGCCCCAGCGTGCTCATGTGGAGCGGGCCTTATTACATCGGCACCGATCTGGAGATGAATCCGCTGTTGCAGGACGGCATTTGGCTCAAGCCTCCGAAGGACGACATCGAACGGCGGACCCTCGCCTGGGGCAATCGCGAATACAACCTCATCCATGCCCTCGACCCTACCCGCTACCAGGACGACCTCACCACCCACAACTACAACGACACGATCAACTACCACTTCTACGGCGGTTTCTCGCCCATCCAGGAGATCATCGAGCGCAACGAGCATTGGCGGCAATACGGCGTCAAGCCTCTCTTCCTCGACGAGACCGCCTCGCCCTTCATCGCTGACTGGACCAACGCCCCTTGGGACGGCGGTCACGGTTGCGTTCACAGAGTTAGCCAGGTGGCCGAGTTGTGCGCCCTCACACGAGGCGATGCCGCCTTCGTCCGCGATGCAAATGAGGACGCCGGCCTGAAAGCCTTCGAGAAGGCCGCCCTGGCCGGGTTCGACGAGATCGACAAGATCGCTGACCCCCAGAAGCGGGCCGTCGCCAAAGGCATTCGCAGCATCGCCGGGGCCGGGACCGGCTACCCGCTGGTCTGCGCCAGCGACCCCACCAGCCTCCGCAATCAAGTCTGGATCGAACGAGCCCGGGAGAACATGCTCAATTGGCGTGCCGACGGCGTCGCCGGGATAACCAGTTGGTTTGATCAGGTTGTCGATATGGCGCTTCGCCCCGTCTGCTTCGCCCCGGTGGTGGCATTCCTTGCCGGCACCCCGGAGAAGCGCACGGCCAAAGACCACATCTTCGCACCCGGCGAGACCCTTCGCCGCAGCGTCCTGGCCCTCAACAACGGCCGCCAAGAGGCCAAGGTCGACTGTGCCTGGAAACTCAGTCTCGGCGGCAAGACGGTTGCCTCCGGCGATAAGTCCTTTGCCATCCCCGGCGGCGGACAATACAGTCTTCCCATTGAAGTTGCGATCCCTGCCGGCGGCGACCGGGAGGGCGAGTTATCCATGAGCCTTTCCGCCGCCGGCAAGGAACTCTGCTCGGACCGTTGCCGGATCGACATCCTGGCGCCCCGGCCGATCAAGAACGTCAAAACACTCGCTCTGGTTGACCCGGAGGGCGACACCGCCAAGGCGTTGCAGAAACTTGGTGCCGACTTCCAACTCCTGCCGTTCACCGCCGACTTCACCCGCTATGACACCATCGTCTTCGGGCGACGGGCCTTCGACTACGAACTGCAGTTTCTGCCCGAGGGCCTCGACCTCGGCGCCATGACCCGGCTCGGGAAGAACGTCCTGATCCTGGAGCAGTCGGAGAAGACCTTGCGCGAGCGCTTCAAGTTCCGCACCGAGTATTCCTCGCCGCGCGAGGTTTTTGCCCGCGCCGCAGGAAGCCCGCTCTTCGACGGCCTCCCGGACGCCTGCCTGAATTTCTGGCGCGGTTCAGCCACCTTGACCGATGGCTATGCGATCGCCCTCCAGAACCTTAAGCCGGAAAACGAATGCGGCGACGGTGCCTATTACCTCTATACCGGCAACGATGGCAAACCGAAGAAACGCTTCATCAAATGGGGCAATACCCACAATGTCGCCACCGTAGTCATCATCAAGCCGGACACCGGCAACTACCGGACGCTGGTCGATTGTGACTTTGCGTTGAATTACGCCGCCGCCTTAGAGCTGCGGAATGGCCGGGGCAACCTGATCTTCAACCAACTCGACGCCACTGGCCGGACATTGCCCGAGCCGGCTGCCGAGCGCTACCTGTCGAACCTGCTCAACTTCACCGAAGCCCAGAAGCCCGCAG
>JBAXXD010000164.1:0-6453 GCA_037128135.1 Verrucomicrobiia bacterium | reverse complement strand
ATCTTTTTCAAAATTATCCCTTGATTTGATCTGATACTACTGACCCCCAGTTTCCTGCGGACAAATAGGAAGGCCGACCATCGTGCGGATCGAGCCGTCGGAAAAAACAGATGTCTGCCCCGTGCCTGTTGGCGATCTCGACCAGCCCCCCGCTACCCGTCACGGGTTAATGGAGATCATTACACGTATAAACCTAGGTCCTGAAACTGGGATTGAGTCTGTAACGGTTACTGGACGTATTCCGACTCCGGCATCAGCGACTGTGCTCAGAGCCGCAACGGGCAGGGTCAGCCCTCCTCCGATGCTTTGTGCAATGTCGGTCCATGTCGTCAAATCCGTGGAAGTTTGCACCGTGTAGGTGATCTCATTCAGAGAGGCATTGCAGGAAAAGGTGATTTCCAGTTGGTTGGAGGAATTTAAAATCCATGTTGGGCTGGAAGTTACGGAGTCCGCGGCCTTGGGATCTCCTCCGAAAGCATATTCCGCCAAGTTAACGAGCCCGTCGCCATCGGGGTCGGCCGCGTCGCCGCTGATCGCGCTATTGGCCAATTCTGCGACTGTAAAATGTCCCGCTTTCCATGTGGCAAAAGCTGTTAGAATCCTGATGCTAAGCGACTTCCTTGAGAAGAGTCCATCGTTTCCTGTCGCTTTGACAGTGAAGCTATATATTCCCGCTGCCGATGGTGTTCCGGAAATAATTCCTGTCCTGTTATCCAAACTCTGCAAACTCAAGCCCAGTGGGAGGCTGCCGCTGGAGAGGGTAAAATAGATGGGCGCATAGCCGCCGGTGCTGGCGGTGGCGACGGTCTGGCTGTAGAAAACTCCGACGGTGCCACCCGAAAGGGCCCCCGTCGTGATGGTCGGGGCGACGGACGGGCCGATTGTAAACGTGAAAGATTTCGTTCCGACCAGACCGGTGCCGTCCTGGACAGTGACGTCCACAGTATATGTTCCCGTTATGTATGGAGTACCGGAGAACACGCCGTCGCGCGTGTAAGAAAGGCCGCCAGGCAAGGGCGTATCACCTGAGACATTGAACACATAAGGGGGCGTTCCAGGCGGGCCTGTAACTGTGAGTGTATCGCTTTGGAAAACATAAGCAGTTCCAGAGGTGATCGTCCCGCCGATTGTCAAGGCATTAACTACGATCACCCCTCCGTTGATGGAGATGCTGAGAGGCTGTGTTGAGGAGAGCCCGTCGTTTCCTGTTGCCTGGACGGTAAAGGCATATAATCCCGCAGTTGGCGTAGTTGGGGTTCCGGAAATCATTCCCGTCGATGGATCCAAACTCAAGCCCGGTGGGAGGCTGCCGCTGGACAGGGTAAATTGGATTGGCGCATATCCCCCGGTGCAGCCGATGGTATCTCTGTAGTAAGTTCCGGTGGTGCCGCCCGAAAGGGTTGTCGTCGTGATGGTCAGATCCAAGGATGAGATGGCAAACGTGATAGTGGCCGCCCCGGTCAGGCCTGCGGCATCCACGACACTGAGGGAAATGGTAAATGCCCCGGTTTCGTAGGGAGTGCCGGAAACCACGCCATCGCGCGTGTAATTGAGGCCGGCCGGCAAGGGGGTGCCTCCCGAGATATTGAATACATACGGAGGCGTTGGCAGATAAGGAGCAATTCCTGTGACCCCAGGCGGCCCATCGGTTTGGAAATAGTAAACGTTCCCCGATTTGATCGTTCCGGTGATTTTCAGGGCATGGATGGTCAACTCAAAGCTCCCCGCCACGGAACTATCGTTGGAGTCGGTGACAGACACGGTGAATATGAATTTGCCGGGCACCGTAGGCGTGCCGCTCAGCACCCAAGTGTTACCACCCACCCCCACGGCAGTCCCGGTCAGCCCCGGAGGCAATCCGGTTGCCGCCCATGTGTAGGGAGCTGTGCCGCCACTCACTGTGAAATTAGCGGAATACGCCGATCCAAGCGTTGCGATGGGGAGCGGATCTTTTTCAGGTTTGATAGTCATCACCGCCGCCCCCCCAGCTGTCCCATGGGTTATCCGGCAATAATCGCGATCGGCCACAAACAAATCGTTGCCGTTGAAAACAGCAATTCCTGTCGGATCGCTGAAACGGGCGCCTTCACCGGTGCCATCGGTCCAATCCGGCACCCCAACCTTGCCTGCCAGAGTGGTGGTGTAGCCGATTTGTGTAACCTGACGGATGGTATCGTTATTTTGGTCGGCCACAAAAATATTCCCGCTGAGGCTGACGCCCATTCCTGACGGACAATTGAATCGGACATCCTGTGCGTTCCCATCAGCGCTGCCAGTGACGCCCACCTTTCCGCACACGGTTGTCACGGTCCCCTCTGTCCCCTGTTGGGTGATTCTCCGGATCGTTTGGTTGAATGTGTCAGCGACATAAATATCGCCGCCACCTACGACCGCAATGCCGGACGGATGCTCGGTCGGCCGGCCAGTATTTCCCCCAGGAGTAAGTGCCCATGCGGAGTCGTCGAAGCGAAACCGGGCGGCGCTTCCGGTGCCATCCTCGCTTCCCGACGAACCCGCCAGCCCGGCGAATGTGGTCACGTCGCCCAGGGGTTCGCCACTTGCCCCCTTTTGGCTGCTGAGCGTAATTTTTCGGACTGTGTTGTTGAATGTATCTGTAACAAAAAGCTCCCCGTTGGTATTCACGGCGATCCCGCCTGGATGGTGGAACTGGGCGTGAGTTCCAATCCCATTGGCGATGCCGAAAGTGGTGCTCCCCGCGTATGTGGTGACTTCGCCGGTTCCCGTGACGATTCTTCGGATCGCGTTGTTCCCGGTATCCGACACATAAACGGTGTTGCCGTCACCGGTAACGGCAACGCCAGCAGGATAGGAGAACTTGGCGGCCGCTCCGATCCCGTTTAGGTAGCCAGGGGAAGCCGGTCCCGCTCCGGCGAGCGTGGAGACGACCCCCGCTGGAGTCACCTTGCGGATCCTGTGGTTGTAGGTGTCCGCCACGTAGCAATTGCCTAACTGGTCCACAGCAACCCCTAAGGGATTTAAAAACCTGGCATCCGTTCCAGTTGCCGTGCCAGTGTCTCCCGGCACATCCCCTGAATTCGGCGGCTTCCCGACAAAATTGGTGAAGGTGTAGGCCGGGTCGTAAATCGAGGCGGCTGGCGCAGACCCGATGGAAAGAAAAAACAGGGTTGCCAGAATTCCGATGCGGAATGATTTTGCCGGAGACCGATGCTTTCCGGGCACGTCATGTTTCATTGATCCAGTCATGCTTGCTTGGAATACATAAGAAATCAGGTTTCTCAAAAAAAGAACCCTCTTTTTAAAGAGGACACCACGTAGTTGAAATGTCAAGAAAAGATTCGGGTAATGATTGGGGCGGGGCGCATAACTACATGCCCGATAAGTGCAAAAACAGGGGGCCCGGGCGTCTCGCCCGTTTGGAGACTGAGCCTCTCACCAAAAACCAGTGCCCACACGGGCGGGGCGCCCATGCCCCTTGGGCAAACACCTTCGATCCCGCACTTTTCGGGCATGCTCCCCGAGAGGATGCGATTCGCACGCGCATTTTCATGCGTTTGCCCAGGAACCGATTTTTCCTCAGAAATCATCCATGGTTTTGATCGAGCCATCGGGGAAGCAAATATAGGCGCCCCGGCCATGCGCGTTCCCGATTTCCACAAACCAAGGTTGAGTCGTCCACTTGTAGGGGGTCACGGGATTGCTGTCGAAAAGCGTGGGGGTGTAGTGCAGGCGGGGACGCCCGTCTTTGTCTTTTGAGGAAACCAAGCGCCGGATGGTCGGGCACTGCCAGGCTTTTTCCGTCGCCCCGTATGGCAGCAATTCCGTGATCCAGAAGTCCTCGTGCGCCGCCTCATCCGATGAATCCGGCTCTTGCGGCCACTGCCCTTTATCCTGGACGTAGGAATTTAAAATCGGGATGAGGTTCCGCATGTTGTTCATGCATGCGACAGATTCCGCCCGTTTTATCATCCCTTGTCCGACCGGAATGACGATCGCAACAAGGGCAGCAATGATCGCCAAGCAAATCAGAAGCTCAAGAAGCGTGAATGCAGTCTGTTCACGCTCCGTCATGGCGAACTCAGGAATCTTTAATATCCCGTGGTTGATGTCCTGACCCCGGACACCTTGAATGGCGCGCTCGTCAAATGACCGTAACCCGAAGCGGCTGGATTCGAGGGATCAGGAACCCCTTGGGAAGCGGATTGCGTGACCCCCTGAGCCTGTGCAGAAGTGGGATCCTGGGCGTAAGTGGGAGCAGCGGGAAGGCCGGGAAGTTGAATCGTGGCGGGGGTAGCCCTGTAAATGTAGTAAGTAGGAAGAGTGACCTGGACTTCCCCCGTGCCCTTGAAGCTGCCCGTCGGAGAATTTTTCGCCATCTTCGCATTGAAATACCCGGAGAGATTTTGTCCCTGAATAACGGTGCTGAGAGTACTCCCGTTAGAGGCCGCCGGGCTGACGAGACCGGTTGTCCGGCTCAAAACCCCGGTGATTTCGCTGTCATCAATGGCCGCCTCCGTGATGCCTTTGTAGAGCTGTCCCTCATAAAAAATCGCCCAATAGTTGCCCGTGCTGGTAGGATCCCGGGAAGTTTGAACCTGATCGATGTAGGAGAAACGAATGACTCCACTCAAATTGTTTCCCCGGGCTGAGGCCTGATACGACCCGCTGATCCCGCTGGTCAGCGGCGACCCGTTTGAGAACGGCGGCGGCCCGCCGAATGAGCCAGCGTGGGCGGTCGCAAGGGTGAAGATAGCGAGGAGAGAAGCGATGGAACTCTTCATGATTTTCGGTAAATAGCGGCCCGCGCGGCGACTGGCAAGAAAAAAACTCGCGGGAAAACAGATCTTTTTTTGACCCGGAAAACATTTTCTCCGCAGGCTCAGACCAACTCTGTAAAATAAATGGACTCAGAACATCGGCAAGATGCCGATGCTACGTAGCATCGGCTTCCAGCCAATGTTCCACTCCACTCGAAGAGATGGTATCAGACAATCCTGCCCTGCAAAGGAAACCGGGTGAAACCGGGTGAGACGCGCAAATCCGGCGAACTTCCTGCATTGCGAGACTTTCGGCGGAGGCGCCGAAACGAGCACCGAGGGCGCGTGCGCTCCCCGGAGCAGGGTCAACCGTGTGGGCGCAGATTTGCGCGTCGAAGAAGAAGGGCATCCGGTTTTTCCCGCCTCCATCAGAATCACGGAGGGTTGGCCGGTAGATTTCCGCAGATCTTTTTTGTGGCCTATGCGGTTCGCGGCGGCGGATGCGCGGCCGGATCCGCTCGGGGACTGGAGGGCGCTGCTCCGTCAGCGCCGACTTTGTTTGCGCGCCTGCGGCACGAATGAGGAATTCGAAATGGGGAATGGAAAAAGTCGGACGGGACAGAGCCCGTCCCTCCAGGGAACACATGAGACAATTCCGTTCGGAGCGCGCCCATCTTGGGTGCTTTTCGGAGCGCGCCCATCTTGGGTGCTTTTTCCGGCATCCTGCCGGGAAATTGGATAGAGGGGGGAAATTGTCTTTTCCGGAAAATTGGCCAGGGGGAATTGGCCCGGCAGGATGCCGGGCCATGCACGCAGGATGCGTGCGCTCCATCGTGCGCTTCGGTGCGCCCCTGCGACCTGAACGGCCAGAGCCCTAGTTTTTTCCGCCTCCGCGCCTACGCCGCAGCGAGAACGGCGTCGGGATTCCTGGCGGCGACGCGCAGCAGCACGCAAGCCGCACCGGTCGGTCGGCGGCGGCCCTGCTCCCAGTTCTGCAAAGTATCCACCGACACGCCCAGAAGTCCGGCAAATCTTGTCTGGGACAAGCCGAGCGCATGGCGCGCTTCGACGACCTGGCGCTTGTCGTAGGCCGCTTTGTTGGCGGACTGAATTTTCGCCGGGTCGAGCAGGCGGCGGGCCCATGTGCCATCGGCGCGTCGGGAAATTTTCCAGACACGGGAGGGGGGGCGTTCTCCGCGGGCGACGGCATTGGCCTCATCCAAGGCCGTCGCGAGCCGGCTACCGAGTGGCTTTTTCATTTTTCCATTCCTCCAGTTTTTTGCGAAGCGCGGCGAGTTCCGCGGCGCTCAGGTTTTCTTTTTCGTTTTTCGGAAAGATGTCCGCGAGCAGGATGCCGCTTCCTTCCATCCACCAATAATAAATCACGCGCACGCCGCCTCTCTTGCCGCCGCCGGAGCGGGCCCAACGAATTTTTCTCAGTCCCCCGGACCGGGCAATGACGGGGCCGGCGTCGGGCCGTTCGGCCAGGCTGTATTGAAGTTCGGCGTAGCTCCCGTCATCAAGAAGGCGGAGAACCGCCTTGGTGAATCCGGAGAGTTCTTCAAATACCATTGCGTTAAAATATACGCCTCTGGCGTATCCAGCAAGTATTTTTCACACTGAAAACTTGGGGTCAGCGTGCATATTCTTGTGTGAAAACTTGGGGTCAGTAGTATCAGATCAAATCAAGGGATAATTTTGAAAAAGATTTGAGGGT
>JBAXXD010000163.1:0-6560 GCA_037128135.1 Verrucomicrobiia bacterium | reverse complement strand
GAAATTCCTCCAGCCCGGAAATTGTCTTCAAAGCGTCGCGGGTGAAGGCGGGAGCTGCGACGCGGGCACGCTCGGCTTCTTGCGGGTAGGCTTGAAGCCGATGCGGCGGGCGTTGCCGTCCGGGAGCGGTGGCACGCTCGGGGTGATTACGGCGCACCCGCTACTGAGAAGAACGATCAACCCAAGCGTCGAGATTCTTGCGTTCATGCTGTTTGTCGTTGCGGATTTTGTCAGTTTGCCGTTCCCCGCGGGTCGGCATGAGTTTTTCCAGAATCCGGGCGAAGATCGGCACGGATTGAATGAGGGCGAAGAGGGCCGACCACATGGGATCAGACTTTGAACGAGTCGTTCTGCTGGCCGTCGTCCACGAGATCACCCACCCGGTTGACCACGTCTTTGAGGATCGAGGCCCCGGCGAAGAGGAAGAGGCCGTATTGCGGCGGGACGAACGGGATGACGTTGAGGCCGGCGACAACTCCGGCAACCTTGCCGACGAGAGTGAGGATTTTGAGGAAGTTCATGCACCGGAGGCGGTGTCAACTGGAAGGGTTTCCAAATCGAGTTGCCTGGGGTATCTATTCCGCATGATTCATTTTTTGAAAAAGCGTCAGGTGGTTGGCGCTGACATCCGAACATGCTGGAAGTTTTTTTCCGACCCCCACAATCTCGCGATGATCACTCCACCAAATCTGGACTTTCACGTTTTGAGTGAGCTCCCCGATGAAATCTATGAGGGGATGATGGTCGAATACCGGGTGCGCCCCTTGCTGGGCATTCCGATGACATGGCTTACGGAGATTTCTTGCGTGCGTGCGCCGCACTACTTTGTGGATGAGCAACGTGTCGGCCCCTACGCGGTCTGGCACCATGAACACGAGTTTTCTGAAATGGATGACGGTAGAACTGAAATGATCGACCGGGTTCACTATGTGTTGCCGCTCTCCCCGATTTCGGAAGTCATTCACTCCCTCATGGTCTCCCCTCAACTCGAAGCCATATTTGATTATCGAATTCAGGCGGTGGAGAAAATCTTCGGGGCGGATACCAGCATACCCCGGTCAAGGGAAACGCGGTAATTCAGGCTGATCAACTATACCAGCGCGATTACAAGCGACCCAGGAACTTCAGCACTGCAACAACGCCGACAACGACGCCCGGGAGGCTGGTGCCGATGGCGATCCACCGAATGGCTTTTTTCTCGAACGCATCGAACCGCTGGCAGAGGCCGGTGAGTTGAGCCTTCATCCCGTTGCGGCCATCCTCGCCTCGGACGACGATTTCCAAGGCAAGGAGGCGGCGGTCGAAGGTGGCCAGACGGTCGCGCACAGATTCTCGGCACAGGTCGCAGCGCTCGGCGAGACCGTGGAGTTGATCGTTTTCCATACACAAAGGACGGCAATGCTAAGCGGCTCGAGTCTCCTGCTTATTTAATACTGGCGTTGATGATCGCAACGGTGCCGTCCGGCAGCGGGGCAGGGAACACGTTGAGATTCAGGTTGGCGACATCGGCGAGCGTCTTCCCGGTGGGGAGAGTCACGATGTTCGCCGCAGCAATGGCGGTGATGAGGGCGGTGAGATCGGCAGCGTCCACTTTAGCGGCGAACTGCGTTGTTGTTTGAGTTGGTGTTATCATATTTTTGGTTTTTGTTGCTCCCCGCTTCATTGCGGGGAAAGTGTTTATCCAAGTCCCGCCCCAAGGATGTCGAGTTGGGGGACGGTGGCGGTCAAGATGGTTCCGTCATGGACAAAGGACAGCACGTTGCCTGATCGGGCGAATGACTGTGCGGCGGTTGGTGTCACCTCTACCCCCAAATAATAATAGACTCCGTTATCCCAGCCAGTAGTGGCTATGGTTCCATTAAAATATACTATTCCATCCCATGTCCCACTACCGCTAGAATCGAGAGTTGTCTCTGTGCCTTCGAGATAATAATGAGTCCCATCCCATCCAGTTCCTGCCCCTGAGTTAGTCCCTCCACTCCATAGCGTGTCCGTGGTGGTGCTAAATCCAGTTCCCGTTGAGTCCAATCCTACCTGAGCACTTCCGTTATCGTAGTAGCATGACCCGTTCCATCCGGTGTGTGTCTGATAAAGCCCGTTTACATCATAGCCAGACGCGTTGTAACCGCTGGAGTTGTAACCGTTGATATCCCATCCATTTTGGGTATACCCGTCTGGGCCATAGGGGCTATTTGTGTCGCTTCCATTATTCCACCAATAACCAGAATTCGCCCAGCCCGTTCCGCTTGAATCTATTCCCGAGTTGGCCCATCCGTCATAATACCAAACGCCATACCAGCCATTTGCCAGAGATGTTCCATCAGCAGAATACTGCCCGGAAGCATTATATCCATAGCAATTAAATCCGCTGGAATTATATCCCGAGTAGTTGTATCCACTTGAGTTATATCCACTGGAATTATAGCCGCCGCCATCGTAGCCACTTGGGTCATACGTCCCGGTATTGTATCCATCTACATAGTAATATTGGTAGTATGAATCCCATCCATTAGCTACCGTATAGCCGTTGAATGAGAATTGCCCCGAAGAGTTGGTTTGACTGCTATTAAAGCCGTTCGCGTTATACCCGTCACTGCCATATCCGCTTCCATCCCATCCGTAGTAATAAAAACCATAGCCATTATAACCTCCGCTCCTATGATACGCATAGGCAAGAATACTGCCGAGGTTTTTTACATTCAGATCAGCATTTCCTCCCGGATAGCCGATAGCCCCACCTATAGTGACCCCGCTCTTGACCTCCACATATCCGGCTTCAGAGGCCGCATTAGCCAAATCATACAATAGGTATGTCGAATCCACTCCAGAAACCCAAGGAGCGTTCGCTGCCTGGGTAGTAGCAGCAGAATCAGTAAACCAGTTCAGGACATTATCCCATGCTTGATCTCCCGATATATCTTTGTAATATAGAGTTGCCATATTAAGGAAGCACCGTGGTTGCGTATCCCCCCTCCACCACGCTCAAGCCCCACTGCGAAACGACATATTCGAAGGCCACGATGTATGTCTTCCCGCTGGTCAGGGTCTTGGGAAGTGTGAGGCCTGAGTCGGATGGAGGGATGATGGACGAATCCATGTCGAAAGTGCGATCCGCACCGCTTGCCGTGATGTAATACTTGGCACGGTCGCCGGATGTTGGAGCCGCCGGAAGAACGTGCGTGATGCCACTGCCAGCAGCCGCTCCGAATTTGACGTTGGCAGTAGCAGAGATTGCGATTGGAGCGGCAGGCCCAGCGGAGACTTCGACCCATCCAGCGTTTTTCCTCGCGTATTGCTTTCCGTCCTCCGCGATGCTGCCTGCGGCATCCTGCAAGGCGGAAGACGCGGCCTTTCCGTCGAGGGCGGTCTGTAATCCGGTGACATCCCCGATTGCATGGGTGTGAGAGGATGGAGAAAATGTTTCTGGCTTTCCCGTCACGCTTCCCCACGCAAGGGTCGCTAGGGCTGTGTAGCCGTTCGCGTTGGCGAGGTTCGTTTGATCGGTGACTTGGTAGAGGATTCCGGTGTCGGTCTGATAAACGAAGTCCCCGTTCTGAACTTGCGCTGTCGTGAGGGCGAATCTGGCAGTATCGTCCGTGACCTCCTGCCTTAAATCGAGGGATACAGGAGGCAGTTGGGAGACCGGGACTTTTCCAGTCTCGTCGAGAGAGGCGTATCCGTTGTTTTGCCCTTTCCGGGCGATCAGTTCGATTGCGCCGGGGAGCGGGTAAACCGGCCCGCCCTCCTCGGCAACGCCCTCGTCGCCGCGAACGATGTCGTTTTCGAGCGTGACGGCAAGCGTGTTGGAACTCGTGCGCAGATCGCCCTCGGCCCACTCGATTTCGAGCATGAGGGCAACCGAGGCCGGTGTAGGAACGCCTGCGAAAAGGGCGTTGATCTGAACGGTGTTGAGGTTGAGGTCGAACCGGTAGGTTGTGGCATCGCCCGTGCCGGATTTTGCCCATTCGAGGTCGGAGGCGGCGAACGAACCATTGAAATCCTTGTCCGCCTTGAGCCCGAGTTTTCCGGTGGAACCCGCCGCGAGTTCAACAACGGTGCCCCCACGCAGGAACTGCACGTCCACGGGCAGGCGGTCGCGACGTTTGAGCACGAGAGAGGAAATCACGCGCTGGAACTGAACGGATTCGATAAATGATCTGGTGTCGAGATCGAGGATAAGCCTCATGCACGGGAGCTCCGTGTCAATCGCTCCACTTGCCAAGCGGGCACTTTTCGGTGGCGAGCCAGCGCTTCATTCTCGTGCAGCCGCACTTCCTGTGAGTGCATTTCCCGAGTCCTAGACGGGCCGTGGCGTCCCAGAACTCGCACGGCGCACACACGGCGGCACGGGCGTCGTAAGTTAAGCGGGAAACCACCGGGAATCCCGCTGACGCCCACCGGGCGAGGGCGGAGCTGAAATTTGCGGCCAGCTCCGCGGCAGTCGGCTCCTGTGGGCGAGGCGCCGCACTCGATTCCCGATACTTGGCGGCGAGGATCTGAAAAGCTTCCGGATCGAGCGTGACGGATTCCCCTTCAACCGAGGCTGCCGCGAGCACGTCCTCGAAGTATCCTGGCGGGCGCATCGCCGCCTTTGCCCGCAGTTGATCGAGAGTAAAACGGATCATGGAGCCGGGTTGCAGAGGTCACGGATGTCGAAACTCTGTGTGAGCCCATCCTGACCGAAGCTTTGACTGAAAACTTCGCCGCCGGGGCCTTCAATCGAGAACTGGGTATAGGTGTTGCAGCAGTTATATCCCGCGATTCGCAGGGCGATCGTGAACTTGCAGCAGGCATCGAGATCCGCCTCCTGGATCGTGATCGGAACCTCGATGCGGGTTTGCGGGCATTCCTCCCCGGTTTCGTAATCGTATCCGCAGCAACCTGCGGGCGTGGAAACCAGATCGATCTGCCGGATGAACCGCTCGGAGCCGTTGGCACGCACGATGTAGATGCCGAAGATGTCGTCCTCACATCTGTTAATATCCACATGGACAAGCGTGAGGTCGCATGGTGCATCCAGACAGGCGACGCATCCGCCGCAGGTGCCGCCCTCTGATGGCTGGAGGAGTTTTGTCGCCATGTTCAATTCGTGGTGTCTTGCACGAGGAAAGTCTTGGTCTGCGCCGACCCGTCCACGCAGATTTCGATGTCTTCCTTTTTGATGAGCCCGAACTCGCTCACGCCCTGAATGGCGAAAGCCTCAATCATTTGCGGTTCACCGTTAATATCAAGGTAGTTCACGTCGATCTTTACCGAGCTGCCTTTGACCGGAGCTCCAATTGTATGCAACTCGTAGATGTCGCCCTCAGAATTCACCAGATCCATGGTTTCAGAGGTAATTTCCTCAGCCTGGTAAGTGCCATCCCACACAAGAACCATCATGGAATGGCCGTTGCCATCCACGGCGATCCAGCTGATCTCCAGCTGCTTGGTGATCCCCAGGCAAGTGGGAGTGTGCATCGTTGGGACGGAATACATCTGCCCGTCATGTCCGATATAGGTGATGGAGCCCAACGGGTTTTTCAGCAGCTCGATGTCCGCTAAGATTTCCGTGATGGATTCCTGCACGGACGTGATCGCCTCGTAAACTTTGGTGATTTCACTCCACACGAGGGTCAGATCCTCCAACGCGTAGGTTAGGCTTTCCCACATTCTATTGATTTCATTCCAGATGGCTTGAGCCGCTGCTTCGACCAAGCCGGGGATGCTGGCGGCAAGGGCGTTTAGCGCGTCCCAGAGCAGATCCAGGGCGGCCTTCACTGCCTTCCCGACGGCGTCCGGGATTTCATCCAGCTTCGAGAGAGCTTTTTGGATGAACCGGGCGAATGTTTTGGTGAGTCCCGCCACCGGGCCGGCAATGAGATCGACCGATTTCCGGATGAGATCTTCGCCGATCCTACCCAGCATCCGGCAGATCGCGCCGATGTCTGGCGCTGGGAATGTTGTCAGGGCGCACCACCATGCGCGGGAGTCTTCCTCGCCACCTTGTGGGGCTGATCCCACTTGGAAATGAACCCGCCAAATCAGGTTTGGTGTCGGGATACCGGACTCGTAGCCAACGGGAAACACCGTGTAAAGAATGCCGAACTCCTCGCAATAGAGGTAGTCGCCCGGGCTCGGTGAACTGGGCTGTTCCCCTCCTTCTTCCACGTTCGCGCCTGCAAAGTGCGCGGTAATGAGCGTTCCCACGTTCGCGTAGGCCTCATACTTTTCCTGCACGAGCGCGTCGATTCCCTCCATGACATCGAGGGCCGGCTGGAAATACGGCATCAGCATGGCGGCGATTTCCGCGGCACCGGGCGCTGAGTTTGCGAAATTGCTGAAGAGGCTGTCGAACGAGAGCCTGCCGCCCCCGCTGCTCATGAGATACGATTCGATTCTCGATTGGATGATGGCTCCAACAGCCTCGGCCGTCGGCATGTAGGAGTCCATGTTTATGAGTTTGCTCTCGATCACAGCGGCGATGGCCTCGGCCGTTGGCAGTGCCTCATAGAACTTGGTGAGAATTTCGTCCATCACCTCCTGCATGATCTTGAACGGGTCGGGAATGAGATCCTCGA
>JBAXXD010000162.1:0-6675 GCA_037128135.1 Verrucomicrobiia bacterium | reverse complement strand
CATGGCTGGATCTCCTGCCCTCCGCCGACGTGGAACAGGTCAAATGCACCTGGCAGGAAATGCTCGCATTTCCTGCCGTCAAACGCCTCGCATCCCTCATCGGAAGCTGATTCGGCGCGCCTGCCAGTTGCCTGAAAGCGAGGATCAGGGGGGATCGATCTGCCGCATGATTCCGCCGCCAAAAGCCCGGACATAGCGGGCCTTGACCTGATCCTGGTTGATGTCGCTGTAGAACCAGCGCCAGAGCGCCAGATACCGGTCGCGCAGGGACTCGGGGGATTCGTGCAGCGGGGAGAAAACGACATTGGCCCCGTTGAATTTGCTCCAATCCCTGGTGAGAAGTCTGCCGGCATTTTCCATCTCCGTGAACATCGGGGTTCCGGGAAACGGGGTGTGAATAATAAACTCGGCAAGGTTGGTTCGCGTCGCGGAGCAAAATCCCGCGATCGCGTTTTCCACGGGAACGGAATCGTCGTCGTTTCCCAGATTGAATGAGGCCATGACCTCGATGCCTGCGGCTTTGAGTTCAAGAATCTTTGCGGCCAAAACCTCGTCGTTCAAGTCCTTCGCGAGCGGCTGCTTCAAACCGAGGACAAGATAGATCTGCTGCATCCTGGCGCGCACCATGAGCCCGATCTCGTCCGCCCAAAGCTGCCGGACGAACTGCGGGTAGGCCGCAATAAACGAGATCCGCCGGTTGCCGGCTTCCGCGAGCCGCGAAAAAAGCCGCATCCGGTAATCCCTGTTCGCGGAATCGGGGAAGAGCAGATTTTCGTCGGCGAAGAAAAAACACGGAAAGGGAAGGGTCGCGATGTCTTCGAGCACCTCGGCGACCGGTCGCAATACAACCTGCGTGCCCGCATGGCCGGGAACGATACAGAACGGGCACCCCATCGTGCATCCTCTGGCCGTCTGGACGATGCCTGCCTTCAGGTATCCGGAGTCCTTGAAAAGTTCCCGACGCGGACGCGCGAACGGGGCGCAGAGGTTTCCGGTATAGACCGGCTTCAATGCCCCCGCCGCAAAATCCCGGAGGATCTCTTCCCATGCCCCCTCGGCGGGCCCGCGAAGGAGGGCGTCGAAGTGTGGAGCCGCATCACTTGTCGCGACCGTCGGGTGGATGCCGCCGCCGATCACCGTTTTCCCGGCCCGGCGAAATCCCGCGGCAAGATCGTAGGCATTGGCGGCCTGGGGGGTGAAAAAGCCGATGCACACAAGGTCTGCCTCCACATCAAAGCAGGGTTCGGAAACGTTCTGATCGAAAAGCGTGATCGTGTGCCCGGGGGGGACGGCCGCCGCCGCCGCCGCCAGCCCCAGCCCCGCCATGCGAAAATTCCCCACATCATAACCGCTCACGAGCTCCCGCAGACCGGGATGATCCTCAAGAAGTTTCCGCCAACGTGGAAAAATGAAATGAAGATGCATGCCCTGCATTCTATCAAAGTTGGGTGCCTCGACGAAGGATTTTCACATTCACAGAAACCTTCCCCGGGTTTCGGCCGGACCGTCTCCTGCCAGCTCTTGGAAACAACTGGATTTCGCAGCGCCCGTTCCCCCTGGTCGCTGCGAAGTCCGGCTATTTCCAAGAGACGGGGTTCAGCCGCCGCGTTCGCCGTTTTTACTCAGGAGAAAAATTCACCGCTCGATGAATCCGGGAGAAAGCTCCGGGGCGGTCGAGACGTCGTCGAGGATGGTTGAGCTCCGCGAGCTGTCAATGATGCCGCGGTAGAAAAGCGCCGACGGACGGAGCAGGCGCTGGTGGGTGGTCCGGTCGAGCTTGGCCATCCCGAACGGGGCTTTGTAGCCGTGGTGCCACTCGTAGTTGTCCACCAGGGTCCATACGAAATACCCGCGCACATCCGCGCCGTCCTGGATCGCCTCCTTGACTTCGAGCATGTGGTTGAAGAGGTAGCGCACCCGTTTGATGTCCTTCGCGGTGGCGATGCCGTTTTCGGTGACGACGACCGGCTTGTTGTAGCGCTTCTGGACGTTTTTGATCTGCTTGTAGAGCGAACGGGGCTGGATGATCCAGCCGAGGAGGCTGTAGTTTCTGCCGCGGCGGGCCTTGATCGCGAGGAGCGCGGTGAAATCCGGATACTCGGTGTAGTAGTAGTTGAAGCCGACGAGGTCGCAGACGTCGAACGTACGGTCGAGCTGGGTGTAGTTCATCCGCTGCATCAAATTGTAGTAGGCGCCGGTCGGATCGAGCAGGGCGTGCTCCCAATACGGCAGGGCCGAGATGCTGAGGATCAGCGCGTCCTTGCGGACCCGGCGCACGATTTCCGCCGCTTTCCGGAACCCCCACACGCTCTCATCCAGCGCGGCCGCGTGGGTGCCGAAGCTCATGAAATATCCGGGCGGCCATGTCGCGCTGATGTAGCCGAGCGCGAGGTCGCCGTTCGGCTCGTTCTGTGGCGCGAAGGTCCGCACGTGCGGGGCCATCGCCTTCGCGACCTTTTCGACATAGAGCGGCCAGCGCTCGCGGTAGAGCGGGTGCAGCCAGCGGGAGTTCCGGCCCTTGGCCACCATCCACGACGGGAAGGTGAAATGCCAGAGCGTGACAACCGGCTCGATGCCGGCGGCCTTCAGCTTGCGCGCCATCTCGACATACCGCTGCAGCGCCGCCTCGTTGTAGCGGCCCGGCTGCGGCTCGACCCGCGCCCACTCGACGCCGAACCGGTAATGGTTCACCCCGATTTTTTTCAAGGCCTCGACGTCGCGGTCGAAGTCCGTCCAGCTGAAGACCCCGTTGTCGCCCTTGGGCGGGACGCGCTTCGCATCGGCGAACAAATCCCAGTCGGTTCGGAAATAATTCGGTGTCCCCGGCTTCTCGGCGCGGTCCTCGTTCTGGAACGAGCTCGAGGAGATCCCCCACCAGAACGGCCCGGTGTTCGGCTTGGCTGCAGGCTTCGAGCGATCCACCCGTGGCGCGGGGGGCGGGGTGATGCATCCGCCCAGCGCCGCGCACGCGAGCGAAATCAGCAATGTTTTTTCCAGTTTCATCAATCGTTTAAATAATTCCGAGCCCTTTGAGGAGCGAGAGCATAATCGCGGCAGCCATGACCGAGCCGATCTGTCCGCCGGTATTAGCGGCCATCGCGTGCATGAGGAGGTAGTTGTGCTTGTTCCAGCGCTGGCCTTCGTTTTGGACGAGGCGGGCGGCCATCGGGTAGGCGGAGATCCCGGCCGCGCCGACGAGCGGGTTCACCTTGCCTCCGGAGAGAAGATACCAGGCCTTGCCGAGCAGGATGCCGCCGACGGTGTCGATCGTGATCGCCACGAGACCAAGACCGAAGACCATGAGCGTCTCGCGGGTGAGGAATTGCGGGCCGGCCATCGTCCCCCCGATCGCGAGCCCGAGGAAAAGCGTCGAGATGTTCGCGATTTCATTTTCCGCGGCATTCGCCAGGCGCGGCACGACCCCGGAAACCTTCATGAAATTTCCGAGCATGATCATGCCCATGAGCGGAAGCCCCTTGGGAGCGACGATGCCGGTGATGACGGTGACCACGAGCGGGAACGCGATGAGCGCGGCCTTCGAGACCTTGCCTTTCGGGCTCGGCATTTTCACCTCGCGCTCCTTGCGCGTGGTGAGCAGGCGCATGATCGGCGGCTGGATGACCGGCACGAGCGCCATGTAGGAATACGCCGCGACCGCCAGCGCGCCGACCATCGCGGTCGGAATTTTGTCCATCCCGGCGAACATGTTCGACACGTAGATCACGGTCGGCCCGTCGCAGGCCCCGATCGCGGCCACCGAGACGGCCGCCTCCTTCGAGAACCCGAGCGCGAGCGCGAGGAGGAGTGTGACGAAGATTCCGAGTTGCCCAGCCGCCCCGAACAGCAGGAGCCGCGGGTTCGCCAAAAGCGGCGTGAAGTCGGTCATCGAGCCGATGCCCACAAAAATCAAAAGCGGGAAGAGCTCGTTGCCGATGCCGAAATCGTAGAGCGTCTTCAACACGCCGCCCTCGGCCATGACCTCGCTCAGCGGCAGGTTCACCAGCAGGCACCCGAAGGCGATCGGCAGCAGCAGCAGCGGCTCGACCCCTTTCGCGATCGCGAGCCAGAACATCGCGCACGCCACGGCGATCATGATCACGTTCGGCCCGCCATGCGCCAGCAGAAACCGGACGCCCTCGAAAAGCGCCCCCAGCCCGCTCAGAATCGCCCCGCTCATTTCTTCTCCTCCGGGTCATCGGGACGGACCGGAAAAAATGCCGCGAGGGCGCGGATGACGAGCGTGATGAGAAACAGGGTGGCCAGCGTGCCTCCCATCCCCACCACCAGCATCGTGAGTCCGAATACGGTGTTGTTCATGGCTTGGAATTTTTTTGATCTGATCCGGAGAGGCGATTGTGCCAGACCGAGAGGCTGATGGAAACAAAAAGGACCGTCCCGATGACGACCAGCGAGACAAATGAGTGCTCCCGGAACCATTCCCCGACCGGCGGGATCGCCCCGGCCATCATCTTGATCCCGATGAACAGAAGGATCGCGCTCACCCCGTGCTTGAGAAACTTGAACATCCCCATGACCCCGCGCAGCGCGAAGAACAGCGAGTTCAGCCCGAGCACCGCAAACACGTTCGATGTCAGCACGACAAACGGATCCTGACTGATCCCCATGATCGCCGGGATCGAGTCCAGCGCGAACAGAAGATCCGTGCTCCCGATGACAAGGAAGACCAGGAAGAGCGGGGTGATGAACCAGCGCCCATCGATGCGGATCGCCAGCCGGCGGCTTTGCGGATCGATCTCGTGAACCGGCAGAAACCTCGAGGCCAGCCGGTAGAGCAGATTGGCCTCCGGCTTGACATCCTCGCTCTCCTCCGCCGTGAGCATTTTCCACGCGGTCCAGATCAGCACCGCGCCGAAAAGATAGATCAGCCAGTGGAACTTTTGCACGAGCGCGATTCCGAAGAGGATGAACAGGATCCGCAGGACAATGGAAAAGTAGATCCCGAGCTTGATCAGCTTCGGCTGGGCCGCCTCGTGAACGCCCATCAGGGAGAAGATCAGGATGAACACGAAAAGGTTGTCGACCGAAAGCGAATACTCGGTGAGGTAGCCCGCGATGTAGAGCACCGCGAGTTCGTTCCCCGCCGGGTGCAGGGCATAGACCGCCGCGCCGAAGCCGAGAGCCACCGCCACCCACAGCCCGGTCCAGCGGAGCGCCGAGGCCACGCCGACCGGAGTATGCCGGTGCGTGATGACGAAAAGGTCGAGCGCGCTGACCACGAAAACGGTCGCCGCAAAAATCAGCCAGAGCAATGCGATGGGATCCACGGCGCGGAATCTCTCATATCACCCGCGGAATTGAACAGGCGGAAATCGGGGAATTTCTCAGACGCGCGGCGGGCGCGCCTCGTATTCCGCGACCCGCATCAGCGGAACGTGTGCGAGCGGAAGATGCTCTTGCGGCCCTCGCGCGACCACGCCATCGACTCCGCCGGGTTCACGGAAACAACCCGGTGGGTATCTCCGAGAGTAAAATGCACGGCGCTCACGATCACAGCAAAGACGTCCGGCGGAATGTCCCCGCCCGGGGACGGCGTGGCAGAGGCCGGCTGCAAACCCGCTCCAGTGGCCGGCGCGGAGCCGCCCCGGCCCTCGCGCAGCCGCCTGACCTCCGCCCGGAGGTCGGAGAACATTTTGGCCAGGACGAGCAGCCCGGCGGTGACGAGCAGCAGCAACGCCGTCTCGAATTTCAGGATCCCGGCCGCATCCGCCATCAGGGTCGCCATAAAAATTTCCTCAGGAAAGGGTGACAAGGGTCTGGCCTTCCTCGACGGCATCGCCGGGGTTCACGGCGATGGCGGCCACCGTGCCATCGGCCTG
This sequence comes from Verrucomicrobiia bacterium, assembly GCA_037128135.1. GTDB lineage: Bacteria > Verrucomicrobiota > Verrucomicrobiia > Chthoniobacterales > Terrimicrobiaceae > QYQL01. The sequence goes on along the minus strand of JBAXXD010000162.1, from coordinate 838 downwards.
GGCATAGACGAACGTGTTCATCTTCATCGCCTCGACCGTCACGAGCTGAGCGCCGGAGGCGACCTTCTGTCCGAGCTGGCAGTCCACCGAGACGATGCGTCCGGCCAGCGGGCTTGTCACCGCGCCGTCGCCGGCGGCGGCAGGCGCAGCCGCCTTCTTAGCCGAAGAGGCGGGCGGGGCGATGCTGGTCTGCTGGAACGCGGGCGTCAGCGCCTGAAACGAAACCTTGTTTCCCTGCTCGTCCAATGCCTCGACGACAACATCGTAAGTCTTTCCTTCAACGGTAATGCGTAGCTTTCTCATTTTTTTGTATAGTTATACCAAGGATGGGTATTGGGCCATATTAATCAGCGCTTCCTCCGGTGCCTCGCATGGCTCCGTCACAGCGGGATGTTCCCGTGTTTCTTCGGTGGGCGGGTCTCCCGCTTGGAGAGCGTGTTGCGGAGCGCCATGGCCACCATCGCTCGGGTCTGGGCAGGCCGGATCACGTCGGTGATCAAACCCTTGCCGGCCGCCTGGTAGGGCGAGGCGAATTTCGCGCGGTAGTCGGCGATGAGTTTGCTCTCGCACGCGGGATCCTTGTCGATCTCGCGCTTGTAGAGAATCTTGACAGCACCTTCGGCGCCCATCACTGCGATCTCTGCGGTCGGCCATGCGAACACGAGGTCGGCGCCAAGGTCCTGGCTGCACATCGCGAGGTAGGCGCCGCCGTAGGCCTTGCGCAGGATGACGGTGATCTTCGGCACCGTCGCCGCACCGTAGGCAAACAGCATCTTCGCGCCATGGCGGATGATGCCGCCGCGTTCCTGCGCGACGCCGGGGAGAAATCCGCCGGTGT
>JBAXXD010000161.1:0-6775 GCA_037128135.1 Verrucomicrobiia bacterium | reverse complement strand
GTGCCGCTTCCTGATGCGCAGACGCTTTCCGAGGAACTCAATCTTCCCACCCCGCCGCAGATGGCCGAACCGCTTGCTCCGGGGCAGGAAACCGACAAGCTCAAGGAAAGCGAAAATCTGGCGATGAAACAAAAGATGGCTGCGGCCGATTTCCTCAAAGCTCTCGACAAGCTGATCGCGCAGCAGAGAAACCCGAAAGTCGCCGACATGAATCTTGAGGAGGCCGTGCGCATCGCCCTGAAACAAAATCCCGACATCCTGAACGCCGCACAACAGATCCGCTACACGCAGGGTCAGGTCGTCACCATCCGCGCCCAGGCGATCCCTCAGCTCAACCTCTCCTCCGGCTACAGCCAGCAGGGCATGGAGCTCGCCACAAACGGACAGAGTAGCGGGAGTGGCACCACCACGCTCACGACTGCCAGCGGCGATTCGCTCGTGCTCAGTTCCTCCGGCAGCCGGCCAACACAGAACAAAACATGGAATATCCAGTTCGCCGCCTCGCAGTTGATTTACGACGGCGGCGCGGTCGTCTCGGGGATCCGCTCGGCGATCGCGGGCGAGAACAGCGCGTTCTACTCGCTGCGCTCGAAAATTGATTCGATCATCTCGAATGTTAAAACGAACTTTTACCAGGTCGTCCTAAACCGCGCGCTCATCGTCGCGCAGGAGCAGTCGGTCACTCTGCTCAAGCAGCAGCTCCAGGACCAGCAGAACCGCTACGAGGCGGGCACCGTGCCGCGCTTCAACGTGCTGCAGGCGGAGGTCGCCCTCGCGAACGCCAAGGTCCCGCTCATCCAGGCGCAGAACGCCTACCGGATCTCCCTCTACCAGCTCGTCCGACTCCTCGGCATGGATTACCCGAAAGGCAGCCCGAGCGAAGTCCCGTTCAACGTCGCAGGGCTGCTCTCTTATGACCCTCGCAAAATTGACACCGACCAGTCGATCCGGGTCGCCGTCGCACGGAACCCCTCGCTCAAGGCCCAGCGCCAGCTGATCTTGGCGGAGGCCGCGAACGTGAATGCGCAGTTCGCCGGATTTTTCCCGAAGATCAGCGCGACGGCCGGATACGAAATCACCAACAACATCGGCTCGCTGAACCTCTCCGACAACGTCGAGGATTGGTTCTTCGGGGCGACCGGAACGTGGGCGATCTGGGACGGGCTTGCCACGGCGGGCAAGGTCCAGCAGGCGAAGGCCCGCATGCAGCAGGCCAGCATCAACTACGACAACTCGGTCCGCCAGATCATCCTCGACGTCCAGCAGGCGATCTCGAATCTGCAGCAGGCCCGGGAGACGATCGACAGCCAGGAGGCGAATGTGGTGCAAGGCACGGAGGCGCTCCGCCTCTCCCAGGAACGCCTGGACGCCGGCGCGGGAACCCAGCTCGATGTCCTCAACGCCCAGGTCTCGCTCCTCCAGTCGCAGACGTTCGTCCTCCAGGCCCGCTACAACTACATCGCTTCCATGGCCCAGTATGACCTGGCCCTCTCGCTCGACACCCAATACCAGGAGAGCTTCAACGACCCGCTCACCCGCTCGCAGGCAAAAAAATTCCAGAAGCTGAACGAGCCGGGTCGCCCGCAGCCGAAGCTTCCGCGGGCGCTGCGTGCCGGCGATCCGATCAAGCCGATCATCGAGCCCGTTCCGTCGCCGTCGCCCAAACCGGAAAAGCCATCGAAAAAATCCGCCAAGCCGACGCCGACGCCAAAAAAAGCCCCGACCCCGTGACGCCTGGTGGGCACTGCGATCCGGAATCCTTCCCCGCTCTTGAGGCCATCCCGCATATCCGTGCCGGATTCACGCGCAGGGATCCAGGTGTTGACGTGCGGGTGGATCGCGAGGAAGCGCTCGCCCGGCTCGACGCCGTTCATCGTGAGGCGATGGCCTCCGCCGGTCTTGGAGGCATGGCGTTCGCAACGGCGGAACAAGTCCACGGCAAGCTCGTCGCCGGGGTTTCGTCCGCCACGTTCGTCGCCGCCGCTGACGGGCTTCTGACGACGACTCCCGGCATTTGCCTCGGCATCTACGTCGCGGACTGCGCGGCCGTCTATCTCGCCGACCGGCACGGGCGTGGCGTCGCGCTCGTCCACTCGGGAAAAAAAGGCACCGCGCTCGGGATCGCCTCCGCCGCCGTCGAGGCACTCTGCCGCGCCGCCTCGATCTCCCCATCCGATCTCGTCGCCCAAATCTCCCCCTGCATCCGCCCGCCGCATTACGAAATCGACTTCGCGGCGGAAATCGCCCGCCAACTGAAGGCGGCGGGCGTGCGGGAAATCCACGACTGCGGCACCTGCACCGCCTCGCACCCCGAAGCCTACTATTCCTACCGCCGCGAAAAAGGCCGCACCGGCAGGATGCTCGCCTTCCTGGCGATCACAAACCGAAGTTAGCTTTTTTAGCGGGACACCCGATCGGGCAGTTTCCGCAGGGCGATGGGCGGAACCAGCGGCATCGGGGTATCGTGGTCGAGCGCGCGTCGGCAGGTTTCGAAAAAATCCCCGCGCGTGGCAACCCGGCGGATCGCGTGCAGGAATTCCGGCGAAATCCCCTCGCCAACGAAGTTCAGGAATTTTTTCATTTTCTGAACCTGCGCGCGCTCGGGGGCGGAGCTGGCGGAGCCGGCTTCGTAAAGCGCTTCGACATAGGCGAGAACATCGCGGCCGGTCGGCAGCCAGGCCTCGCGACCGTCGAGGCGATCCCGGATCTGGCGGAAGATCCACGGGTTGCGGATCGCCCCGCGCCCGATCATCAGCCCGCGGGCACCGGTCGCTTTCAGCACATGAAGGGCATCGTCCGCCGAGGAGATGTCGCCGTTGGCGATCACGGGAAACGGCAGCGATCGGACGGCCTGTGCGATCCGGTCGAGGTGGACGGGCGGATGGAATTTTTCCTGGACCGTCCGGGCGTGGACGGTGAGCAGGTCGAGCCGGTGGCGGCGGAAAATTTCCAGGAGGCGGTCGAACTCGTCCGGGCTGGAGAACCCGAGCCGGGTCTTCACGGTGAACCGGCGTTCGATGCCGCCGCGGAGCGCGCCGAGAAGCGCGTCCACGCGGTCCGGGTCGCGAAGCAGGCCGCCGCCCGCGCATTTCCGATAGACGACTGGCGCCGGGCAACCGAGGTTCAGATCGACCGCCGCCACCGGGTAGGATTCCAGCCGCCGCGCGGTTTTCACCATCCACCCGGGATCGTTGCCGATGATCTGCGCGACAGCGGGTTTGCCGGTCGGGTTTTCGATGATCGAGCGCAGGATCTTTTTCTCGGGCCGGTATCCGGGGGTGACGCGGAAATATTCGGTGAAATAAAGATCCGGCCCGCCATACGAGGCGATGAGCTTCCAGAACGCCCAGTCGCTCACATCCTGCATCGGAGCCAGCACAAGCGCCGGACGGGTGGCGGGAAAAATGTCGGTCATGAAAATTTTGCGGCTGCTCCGCCCGCCCGCGTGCCGGTGGAAAAACACCCCTGGATCAGGTAGCCGCCGGTCGGCGCCTCCCAGTCCACCATCTCGCCCGCCACAAAGATTCCCGGGAGCCGGCGCAGCATGAGGTTTTCGTCGAGTTCTCTCCAGCAGACGCCGCCGGCGGACGAGATCGCCTCGGCCAGCGGACGCGGGCCGGTGAGCGCGATCGGAAACGCTTTGACGGCATCCGCGAAGGCTTCGCGCGTCGTCCACTGCGGGGAGCGGCCGCGCATCAGGATCCTGGCCGGTTCCTGGATGCGGCAGCGTTCGAACGCCTCGTTGAGATGAAACTTCGCGGGCATGCGGGCGATGAGATCCTCGCGGGAAAAAGGCGGTTTGAAATCCAGAAAAACCACTGGCTCCGTGCGCAGGGCGGGCGTCAGCGCGTAGATCGGTCCGCCCTCGAGCCCGTAGCGCGTGATCATCAGCTCGCCCGCTGCGGAGTCCTCTCCGGCGCGGGCGCGGATATTTTTCAGCGGCTGCCCGCAGGCATGCTGCACATCCTCCGGCCAAGCGACCTCCCATCCGCAGTTCGCAGGGATCAGCGGACTCAACGCGATGCCCAGCGATCCGAAGACCTGCTGCCAGCCGCCATCCGAGCCGGTCACCGGCCACGATCCGCCCCCGAGTGCGAAGACAGCGGCCTTCGTCGCGACAGGGAGCGCCCCGGATGGCGTCTGAAATTCCAGATGCCACCCACCCGCCGGGCTCGGCTGCAAGCCGGTCCAACGATGCCTCGGAAAAAACTCCACGCCCCGCGAGCGAAGCCGGGCGACCCACCGCCGGAGCACCGGGGCCGACTTCATTTGCTCGGGATAAACCCGTCCGCTGGATGCGGAAAATGTGGGGACTCCGAGCGCCTCCACCCATGCGCGCAGGGCTTCGGGCGGGAACCCGCCGATCAGGCCACGCCAAATATCCGCTGGCATTTCCGGACCGGAATATTTTTCAAAAGCCGCCCGGCCCGCATTTGTGATATTGAGCCCGCCCCGGCCGGCCACGAGAAATTTTCTTCCCACCGAGGGCATCGCATCGAAGACCGCGACGGGGACGCCCGCATCCGCCGCGACTTCCGCAGCCCGCAAGCCGGCCGGCCCGCCGCCCACCACGCAGAGCGGCCGGTTCATCGGGGCCTGCTATTCTTCCCCTTCGACAACGTCAGGCAACTCGTCGGCTTTACGGGAAAGCCGGTTCGACAGAATGAAGAAGCTCGGCACCCAGAGGCCGACGAAGACGGCGAAGCGCTCGCCGGAGGCGCGATTCTCGCGGGACGCCGTGAACCATGTGACGACCGAGGCGATGATCGAGAGGAACCCGAGGCAGAGGCAGACGTCGGAAAGAATCCGGAAGCCATCCTTGCTGCAGCACGAGCACGGGGGCAGGTATTCTTGGATTTTCGATGTGTTCATAATAACCCCACCGTATGCCATGCGCTTGCGGCGTCAAACGATTTGCCCTACAAACTTTCTTCCATGCTCAAAAAACTTTTTCTTTCGGCCGCCCTGCTTGCGGTTCTGCTTGTTCTTGCGTTCCTGATTTTCCAGCGCGTGTCCGGGCCGTCGGACGGAGCCGCCCTGCTGCCTGAGGACACGGTTTTTTACGCCGCGCTCACCGACCTGCCGCGCTCCGCGCTGCGCTGGCAGGGAACCGCGCTGGCCGCGATCGGGCGGGAGCCCGAGGTGAAGGCGTTCCTCGAAAAACCGCTCGCAAAATGGCTGTCGGATCCCGGCGCGCAGGAAGCCGGCGGAGTTCTGACCGGCCTGAAACCCGTGCGGATTTTCCTTGCGATGACCGGCGTCTCAGCCAGCCGCTCGGATGGCGTTGTCGGCTTCCAGTTCTGGGGCGGAAAAAAAGATTTTGACGCGGCTGTCGCGCGCCTTCGCAAGGAACTTTCCTCCGGCGAAGCCACCCGCGAGTCCTATGCGGGCGAGGAGATCGTTTTCACCAGCCACGGGCGGTTCAGCCTCTGCACGGCTTCGCACGGGCGCTGGGGGTTCCTCGCGACCGACCCCGCCGTCCTCAAATCGCTCCTCGACCGGGTATCCGGAAAACCCTCCGGCCCCTCGCTCGCCCAGTCCGGGGATTTTCAGAAGTCGCTCGCCCGCTCGCTGCCCGCGCCGGATTTCCTTTTATTCCTGCGCCCGCAAAAAGTGGTGGATGTCCTTCTCGAGACCGGCAGCTCGCTGGGCGCGGAAGCGATCCCCGGGCAGATCCGCGAACTCCGCGCGATCGAGGCGGTCATGGGCACCGGGAAGATGGACGGCAAGCTCCAGAGGGACGCGGTTTTTCTTCTTCGACCGGGCGGGCAGCCCGCGGATTCGCTGGCACACAAATCCCTGCCGTTCACGACGCCCGACACCGTGCTGTATGTGGATTTTCTCGCCCGCTTCGGCGGCCTTTCCGCATTGCTGCAGAAGGCCCTGCCCGGCCGCGAGGAAGCTGCCGCCGGGCTTGCCGGACTCGCAGCCAGCGCCTTCGGCCCCGAGGGCGCGGTCGTCGCCAATTGGCACACAGGACAACTGACCCCGTCCGCAGTTTTTGCGCTCGAGGTCCGGGATCCGGCGGCCGCCGCAGACGCGCTCAATAAATTCCTCGCGTTTTTTCCGGAGACCCTGGTCACCGAGCAGGACGGGCTCCGGCTCTACAACATTCCCTCGATGTCCAACCCGCTGGCCTCGCCGACGCTCGCCCTCACGCAGGCTTTCCTGATCGTGGGTCTCGACCCGGCGGTGGTCACGCAGTCCGCCAGCGCGTCCGGGCCAACGATCTCCTCGCAACCGGCCTTCGCCCCCGCCCTCCCCGCCTTCCAATCCGCCAACGGGGCGTTTGCCTTTGTTGATTCCCGGATGCTCTTCGAGCGCGCCTACAACGCGCTCCGCCCGGTCATCCTTTTTGGCGCGCAGGTCATGCCCGGACTGGCGGACTCGATCGACACCACGAAGCTCCCCCAGACCGACACCATCGCCAAGCACCTTCCGCCGATCATCCTCTCGCACCAGCGCTCCGCAGAGGGCGTCCTCATCGAATCCAGCGGACCGATCACGGTCAGCCAGATCGCCCTCGGCCTCGCAGCCGCCGCGGCCGCCAGCGCGCCTGCCGCACGCTGAACGGAATGCGCTCGTGAAACGTCCTTGATCGCGCTTGCTTCCTCACGGAAATCCTGACATCATCAAAATGATTCGCGACCGATGCACCACTGGATTTTGTGGCAGGCGTGTGACGGAAAGTTGCAAGTCGTTTAATACAAGCAGTATATACTGCCCTGTGGTGTAATGGTAACACAGCGGCCTTTGGAGCCGTTATTCATGGTTC
>JBAXXD010000160.1:0-6905 GCA_037128135.1 Verrucomicrobiia bacterium | reverse complement strand
GACGATGAGGTAGTAGTAGAGCGAGACGGCGTTCATCGCGATGGCGACGATGACGAGCCAGAGGTGGTGGCCGTTCGCGAGCGCCGAGGTGAAGAGGTAGAGCTTTCCGAAGAACCCGGCCAGCGGCGGGATGCCGGCCAGCGAGATGAAGAACACAAGCAGGCAGAGCGCGAGGACGGGCGAGGATTTCACCAGTCCGTCAAAGTCGTCGAGGCGTGATCCGCCGCGCTGTTTTTCCACGATGGCTACCACGCCGAAAGCCCCGGCGGTGGTGAGGGCATAAATCACGACGTAGAAAAGAACAGCGGCGAGGCTGTCCGCGGCGGCCGAACAGAGCCCGAGGAGAAGGTAGCCGCCGTGCGCGATGGCCGAGTAGGCGAGGAGTCGCTTGACGTTCGATTGCACGAGGGCGGTGATGTTGCCGAGGACGATCGAGGCCGCGGCCATGAGAGCCAGCACGGGAGCCCATCCGGGCAGGAATTGCCCCCATCCGGCCGAGCCCGCCCAGTGTCCGAGCCCGGCGGTGAGGATCTTTGCGAGGATGAAGATGCCGGCGACTTTCGAGCCCGAGGCAATGAGCGCGGCGGCGGCGGTCGGCGCGCCTTCATAGACGTCCGGTGCCCAGAGCTGGAACGGCACGGCGGCAACTTTGAACGCGAAGCCGGCCAGGGCAAGGACGATGCCGGCGATGAGAAGCGGATCGGGGGAGCCGGAAAGCCTGGCAATCGCCGGCAGGTTCGTGCTCCCGGCAACCCCGTAGATCAGGCTCAAGCCGTAGAGAAGAAACGCGGCCGAGACGCTGCCGATAAGAAAATATTTCAGCCCGGCCTCGGCGGACGAGCGGCCCTCCTTGTCGAACGCGGCCAGGATGTAGAGCGGGATGCTCGTCAGTTCGAGCGCGACGAAGATCATCAGGAGATCCTCCGTCCCGACCAGCAACATCATCCCCACCGTGCCGAACAGGATCAGGGCAAGGGATTCGGCGAAATGGTTTTCCGGAAACGACTCGGATGCGAAAACGACCGCGACCAGCCCGAGCCCGAGGATCACGAGTTTGAAAATCCGGGCAAGCGGATCGAGGACAACCATGCCGTGAAGAAAATTGCCATCCACCGGCCAGGCGAGCAGCGCGGCGGCGGCTGCGAATCCTCCCAGAATCGTGGCGGCGGCAATCGCCGTCCTCGCCTTGGGAATCGAAACGCCCAGGCCGAGCACCAGCAACGCGGCGACGACCAGGATGGATTCGGGAGCAAGAGCGGACAGCATGGAAAAATGTGGAATGGAAAACGCGAAATGAGCGGCGCGGGCGCACACGAGCCGCTTCGCGGAGTGATTTCGGGTGAAGTTTAGGGATTCCCCGCAGAGGGATCAACTTCCAATTTTCGCCCCCTCGAATTCCGCAAGCAGATCCCTGGCAAACGGATCCCCCTCGGCCGCCGATTCGCGAAGGAACTTCAACCCGGCCTCGCGAACTTGCGGGTCGGCCTGCCGTGCGGCGGCCTCGGCAACCTTCGGATTCATAAACCGGGAAAGCATTTCCAGAGCCACTTCCGCCGGGGCCTTCGGAAGGCGAACCAAATACGTCTCCTCCGCTTTGCCTTCGAGAAACTGGATGTCATACGTGTCCTTCGCCCGGCCGGTGTCCTGCTTGGTGACAAGAAGATCCACGACATCCGGCAGGCGGGTGCCGTCGGCCTGCGGAGCCGCACGATTCCATACGGCCTCAAAATCGGAAATCTCCATCTCATTCGGACGGCGGAAAATATCCAGGGGACGATCCAGGCCGGAGATGCGAACCACGCCATCATGTTCGATCACTTCAAGAAACTCATGCTCCTTGACAGGCGAGAAAGACCCAATATCCAGCACGCCAAGCCCGGGCGATTCGGCCAGTGCCAGCCAGAGGGCAGAGGACCAAACCCCGGCGGATTCCATCGGATCAAGCCACACATCCAAATCGTGCGTGTTCCGGCTCATGCCATGCTCAATGACCGCAACCCCGCCCAAGGTCATGACGCGAAAACGAGCGGCCAACTGACAGACTAGATCGTTGGCGAATTGCTGTTTTTCCACCTTTCGACATCCTCCTTGATGCGATCTGAAATATAAAGGGCATCGGCGACCGAGTGAACCCCGCCGGGGAGCCAAGGCTCGGAGTTGTCGGGGATCTTCCACGTTCCGCGGGGTCTCCCCTGCATCCGGCGCAAGACCTCCCTCGCCTTCATGCGCGAGTAGAGTTCCTTTTGCCTTTCCACGTTCGGACGGTATTGCTTCACGATGATTTCTCCCTACCACACGGCGGGGCCGGATGCGAGAAAGAATCAGGTCATCTGACAAGATGATGCATCAGCGGGCTCTGGAAGCTGTGGAAGATCGGGTTCAGGAGCACGGAGGGAAAGAGCCCGACGAACAGGGTGGCGGACATCAGGATGAGGGCGCCGAGTTTTTCCGGGAGGGTGATCGGTTCGAGCGCGCGGGCGTGGGCGGACGGCTCGCCGGACGGGAAGAACGAGCGCTGGAGCGCGCGGAGCGTGAAGGCGACGGTGATGACGACGCCGATGCCGGCGGGGAGAAGGAGCCACGGGAGGGATTTCCACGAGCCGCTGAGGATCGTGAACTCGGCGATGAACCCGCTGAATCCGGGCAGCCCCATCGAGGCGACCGAGGCGACGGTGAAGGTGAACGCGGCGAACGGGAGGGCTTTCGTCAGGTTCATGCGCCCGAGCTCCGCGATGTCCCGCGTGTGGGTGCGGTCGTAGATCATGCGCCCGACGACGGCGAAGAGGAGCCCGCCGATGATGCCGTGCGAGAACATCTGGAGGACCGAGCCGCCGAGGCCGGCGAGGTTGAGCGTCATGAGACCAAGGAGCACGAATCCCATGTGGGCGATGCTCGAATAGCCGACGGTGAATTTCAGGTCTTTCTGGGCGAGGGCGACGAGCGCGCCGAAGACGATGCCCGCGGTCGCGAGCACGGCGATGACGAGCCGCCATTGGTCGAGCCCCTGCGGAAACAGCGTCATGGCCACGCGAAGTGCGGAATACGAGCCGAGCTTCATGACGACGCCCGCCAGCAGCATCGAGACGGCGGTCGGGGCCGCGACGTGCCCGGTCGGCGCCCATGTGTGGAACGGCCACAGGCCGGCCAGCACGGCGAAACCGATGAACATCACGGGAAATGCCCAGGCCTGGAAGGACGGCGCGAAGTGCACCTTCGACGGATCGGCGAGCGTGAAAAGATCGAACGAATGCGCGCCCGAAGCGGCATAGGTGGCGATCATCGCGAGCAGGACAAGCGCGCTGCCGGCGACCGAATACATCGTCAGCTTCATCGCGCCGTATTCGCGGTTCGTGGATCCCCAGGCCGCGATGAGAAAATATTTCGGGATGATGACGATCTCGTAAAACACGAAAAGCAGGAAGAGGTCGAAGCTTTGGAACACTCCGTAAACCCCGCCGATGGTTGTCAGAAAAAACGCGAAGAACGCCCGCGGGCGGAGCGTGACATTCCATGAGAACAGCACGCCGGTGACCGCGATGATCCCGGTGAGGACCAGCATGACGAGGCTGATGCCATCGGCCCCGGTGGAGAACGAGATCCCGAGCTGCGGGATCCATGGGACGTTCGTGAGATACTGGAAATGCGGCGCGGCGCTGTCGTAGCCGGCAAATGCTCTGGCCGCAAACGCGAGCCCGACCAGCGCGGCAGCAAGGGCGATCCAGCGCGAGAGCGCGGCGAGACGTTCCGGCAGCAGAAGGATGAGGGCGGCACCGGCGAAGGCTGAGAGGAATGTCGCGGTGAGGATCATGGCTTGTTGAAAAGGGCGATGAGGAGTTGCGGGAAGATGCCGAGCACAAACATCAGGGCAATCGCGGGCGCGACTACGGCGATCTCACCAAACGTGAGCTCGGGGAACTTCGCCCAGCGCTCGGGCAGCGGGCCGGTGAAAACTTTTTGGATGATGGCCAGCAGGAAGACCGCCGTCACGAAGAGCCCGATCGCGGCGAGCGCGGCGGCCCACCAGACGAGCGAAAACGTGCCGCTGAAAATGAGAAATTCCCCGACGAACCCGTTCAGGCCGGGGAGCCCGAGCGAGGAGAAGAGGGCGATCCCCATGAGCCCGGCAAGAACCGGCGCCGCGGTCCGCAGCCCGCCGAAGTCGCCCATCCCGCGAAGCCCGCCGCTGCGCCGCTCGATGAAGCCGACAAAACAGAAAAGAGCGGAGGCGGTGAGCCCGTGATTGAAAATTTGGAGGATCACGCCGTTGGTCGCTGCCGCACGCGCGCCGGGAGCGCCCATGGGAACGGCCGCCACGGCAAAAATCCCGAGCAGGCAGTAGCCGAGGTGGTTGATCGAGGAATACGCGAGGATCCGCTTGAGGTCGGTCTGCGCGAGCGCGGTGAACGCGGAGAAGATGATCGTCGCGAGGGCGAGCCAGAGGAGCGGGCCTGCGAGCTCCTGCATGCGCTGCGGAAACAGCGGCACGAGCAGCCGCAGAAGTCCATACACGCCCATCTTCGACATCAGCCCGGTGAGCAGCATCGTGACCGATGATGGCGCCTCCGCATAGGCGTCGGGCAGCCACGTGTGAAAAGGCACCACAGGCACCTTCACCGCAAGACCAAGAAAAATGCAGCCGAAGACCAGCAGACCGGCGGACGGCCATCCGAACCGCGCGGCCAGCCTCCAGTCGAGCGACGGCCCCATTTCCGCGAGGCGGACAAGATCAAACGTGCCGGCGGCAAGCTGGATGGCCAGAAATCCAATGAGCATCGCGAGGCCGCCAAGCAAAGTGTAGATGAAGAACCTCAGCGCCGCCGCCGTCGCGGCCTGTGTCCCGGCCGAACGGATGAGCAGGAACGCCGGCACAAGGCTCAGTTCGTAGAAGACAAACCAGTGGATGAAATTCAGCGCGGTGAACGTCCCGAGGATCGTCGTCTCCAGAAGCAGGATCAGCGTGATCTGCATCTTGGAGATGCCGGATCCCGCCGCCAGCACCGCGAACGGCGTGATGAGCGTTGCCAGAATAAGCAGCATCAGGCTCAGTCCGTCGGCCCCGACAAAATACTGGACGCCCAGCGCGGGGATCCATGCGTGGCGTTCGATAAACTGGATTCCTCCCGCCGCATGGTCGTAGCCGAGCGCGAGCCAAATCGCGAGGGCGAGGGCGCCCAGCATGTAGGAAAGCCCCATCGCGCGTGCCGATCGCTGCGTAGGCATGAGCGCGACCATCAGTGCCCCGACAAAAGGAATCAGCGTGAGGAGAGTCATGTGAGAAGCCATCCGATGATGATGAGAAGAAGAACCGCCCCGACGCTCAGGAACCGGAGGTAGCCCTGCACGCGCCCGCTTTCCCACGAGGAAAACATCTGCCCTCCGTCGCGGAGCCCGCCGCAAAGGCTGTCGAATCCCAGGTTGATCCAGAACGTGTCGAAGAGGTCGCCCAGCGCCGAGGCCAGCAGGGAAAGCCCGCCGACCAGCCGGACGATCCCGGAAAAAATCCAGCGGTCCACCCACGCGGCGAGGCAGCCCAAAAGCCCGAGCGCGCGGACGACGGTCGCGTTGTAGAACTCGTCCACATAAAGCCGGTTGGCGAGCGCGCGGTAGAAGGCCGGCCAGAGTTGCTGGATCGGATCGGCACCTCCAATGCGCCGGTAGAGCAGATATCCGATCCCGATTCCGGCCGCCACAATAACGACCGAGAGCCCGGCGATCGTGAGGAAGTCGTGCGCGAACAGCCGCGCGAAATCCAGAGTGGGAACATGCCCCTCGTGATACCCTTCAAACCACGGCCACGCCGGGGTGAGCGGGATCGACATCAGGACTGCCGCTCCCGCGAGGATCCCGAGCGGGACGGTCATCACCGCCGGGCTTTCATGCGGGTGGGCGTGCCCACGATATTTGCCCGCGAAAACGTAGCACATCTGGCGGGTCATGTAGAACGCGGTGAGAAACGCGGCGGCGGCGGCCATGAAAAACGGCGCCTGCGAAACCGGCCACTGGCGGGCGACGTGGAGGATTTCGTCCTTGCTCCAGAAGCCGGAGAAAAAGAACGGAACCCCGCAGAGGGCCATCATGCCGATGGCATACGTGGCGAACGTGACCGGCAGGAACTTCCGCAGCCCGCCCATCTGCCGGATGTCCTGCTCGTCGTGAACTCCGTGGATGACCGAGCCCGCGCCGAGGAAGAGGAGCGCCTTGAAGAACGCGTGGGCGATGAGGTGCGCCATCGCCGCCGTGACGCTCCCGACGCCGAGCGCAAGCATCATGAACCCGAGCTGCGAGACGGTCGAGTAGGCGAGGATCCGCTTGATGTCGGTCTGCGCGACCGCGATCAGCGCGGCGAAGAGCGCGGTAAAGCCGCCGATCCATGCGACCGTGGTGAGCGCGACCGTGACGCCGCCGGTTGCGGAAAAAAGCGGGAACATGCGCGCGACGAGAAAGACGCCAGCTGCGACCATCGTGGCCGCGTGGATGAGCGCGCTGACCGGCGTCGGGCCTTCCATCGCATCGGGCAGCCAGACGTGGAGGGGGAACTGTCCGGATTTCCCGGCGGCCCCGCAGAAAATGAGGAGGGCGATGCAGTTCGAGACGGCAATGCCCATGCACGCGGTCTTGGCGGCCATCGCGGTGAGCGCGGCGCCCTCCAGGCATCCGGCCCCGTGGTCATAGAAGAGCAGCGTGCCCGAGGACGAGTAGAGCCAGAGCATCCCGAGCAGGAACCCCATGTCGCCGACGCGGGTCGTGATGAACGCCTTCTTCGCGGCCGCCGCGGCCTCGGGTTTGTGAAACCAGAACCCGATCAGCAAATACGAAGCCAGCCCGACGAGCTCCCAGCAGATGAACGTGAGCAGCAGGCTGTTCGAGAGGACAACCCCGAGCATCGCGGCCGAGAACAGCGACAG
>JBAXXD010000159.1:0-6922 GCA_037128135.1 Verrucomicrobiia bacterium | reverse complement strand
CGTGCAGGGCGGTGGCCACAAGACCGGCCTGGCGCAGTTTTTCCGCGACATGCTCGGTGGCGTATTTGGTGGCAACAAACACGAGGACGCCAGACCATTGGTTTTCCTGAATGAGATGGCGGAGCAGTTGGGTGCGGCGGGGCGCATCCACCTCGATGACGCGCTGGGCAATGTCCGGCTCGGCAGCAGCGGGGGAGGGGGCCTCGATCCGCACCGGATCTCGCAGCAGGGCCGTGGCGAGGCTTTGCACCGCCGGGGGAAATGTCGCGGAGAAAAGCAGGCTTTGCCGACGCGCCGGCAGCAGGCGGAGGATCCTGCCGAGTTCGTCGCTGAACCCTTCCTCAAGCAGGCGATCGGCTTCATCCAGAACGAGAATCGATACGGTGGAAAGCGATACGGCATTGTGTTCGAGCAAATCCAGCAGGCGGCCGGGCGTGGCCACCAGGATGTCCGTCCCGCGGCCCAGCGCCATCATCTGCGGGTTGATCGACACGCCGCCGAAGACGGTCAGCGTTTTGAGCGAATACGGCAGATGCGCGCTGGAGCGACCGATGGCCTCACCAATCTGCGCGGCGAGTTCGCGGGTGGGGACGAGGATTAAAGCGCGGGCAAAACGCCCGCCCGGACGCGGGCTCGCCCCGAGCAATTGCAAAATGGGCAGAGCAAAAGCAGCGGTCTTGCCCGAACCGGTCTGCGCCGAAGCCCAGACATCTCTTCCACTCAGGATTTCCGGGATGGCGGCGCTCTGAATGGGGGTCGGGGTGGAATAAGCCCGGGCGGCAACCGCGCGCAGCAGAGGTTCGGAGAGACCGAGTGAGGGAAAGTCCATGGATGGCGGCGTTTCGGTTTGGGATTATATCGTCGTCGCTTCGATCAGGTAGCTCCACGAATGACGCCCTGCCGGGATGCGGTAAGCTTCCCCGGTATCCGGGCCGCAGCTTGCGGTCCCCAGCCCGCGCTGGCGGTAATCCAGATTGAGGATGGTTTCCGGCCTCGGCTTCAGGTCGCAGGTGTGGGTAGCGACAAAGAGATCCCCGGCGGTGAAGTGGCTGGCGGAGAACTCCAACAGTCCGGGCGCGGAGAAGCGGACCGATGTGCGCCCGTTGTCGAGAGAGAGCCACCTGATATCGGTGTGGTTGCCATGTTCCTGCGGGACAATGTAAGGGACGTATTGGTCGGCCACGCTGCCGGAATAGCGACCGATCATCGCGGCGCGCTTCCGGTCGCTGTAGTTTTCAAATGGCCCCCTCCCGAACCACGCGAGGTTTTCGAATCCCGGCGCTAAGATCAGCCGGACTCCCAGCCGGGGGAGATCCGCAGCTTTTCTGTCAACGATGAAGAGATTCTCCACCAGGATCGTGCCGTCGGGGCGGATCGTATAGACGTGCCTGAGCCGGACCGCGGATTGGGAAATGAGGCACGCGGCGACGTGCCCGCACGCGACCCGGACATCCCCGGATTTTGTCCGGCTCACGCGGACCGGTTCCGGCTTGATGACCGCATTGGGAATTCCAGCGTCCAGCCAACGTCCGAGCGGCTTGTGCTCCTGCCCCGACCAGCCCTTGATGCCATCGTTGTCGGTAGCCGCGCGCCAGATCTGTAACTCGGGCCCCGAGACAAGGATGTCATCGCCACCGCAGCGGAATTTCTCAAGCCGCGAAAAACCTTCGGAAAACCCGAGTTCGAACCCGCGCCCGCTGATCCGGAGGCTCATTCGGTCGCGATCCACTTGGAGGCCCTCCGCTTTCCGGCGAATCACGGCGGGAGCAGAAACCGATCGCGAACCACCGAGCGGCAGCTGATCCCAGCCGAGGACATGATCCTTTTCGCACCAGGCGGTCCGGCGGGAGGCCTTGTAACAAAGGTTGAGAAAGGCTTCTTCGCCTTTGGCAATTGGAATCGCGGGCAAGGGAACGGCCAGCTTCAAGGTCTGGCCGGGGGCGATTCTCATGGAAGGCAGAACTCCCCGCGTCGAGGGCTTTCCAGAAATCGTGAGATCCCAGGAAATTTCGATCCAGCCGGAATCACAAAAAAACTGACGGTTTTTGATTTCAATGGCCGATTTTTTCGGGTCAAAAGAAACCGCTTTGAGCGGCTGGGCGAGATGCTTGAACTCCGCGAGGCCGGGGTGGGGGGTGCGGTCGGGCCAGACAAGTCCGTCACAGCAGAAATTCAGGTCGTTCGGGGTATCGCCGAAGTCGCCACCGTAGGCCCAATACGGCATGCCGTCCGGCGCATGCCTCAAGATCCCGTGGTCGATCCATTCCCAGATGAAGCCGCCCTGGAGCCCGGGATATTTTTCAAAGAGATCGTAGTAGTCGGCCAGGCCCCCGTTGCTGTTGCCCATGGCGTGGGAATACTCGCACATGATCAGCGGTCGGCGGCGGTCGGGATGGGTCTTGTCGGCGGCCCATTCGATGAGCGTCTTCAGTTGCGGATACATGGGACACACAATGTCCGTGACCTGATCACCGCCTTCAAAAATAAATTTTTTCGGCTGCTTCTTCTCGCTGAGGGCCTGGATCGATAATCCCGGTTCGTAGTGAAGCGGGCGGCATTGAAATTGAAACGCTTCATCGTCAGCGCGTCCAGTCGCATGGTTTCGCGGTCCAGGGCCTTGCCTTTCGTGTCATGATGATCATGGCGGTTGACGCCGTGGATCATCACCGGCTTGCCGTTGACCAGAAGCTGGCGGTCGCGGATCTCGATCGAACGGAACCCGACGCGCGTCGCCGTGGACTCGACGGCGCGCCCATTTTTATCCCTGAGCGTGACGACCACTTTGTAGAGCGACGGGGATTCCGCCGACCAGAGCAAGGGTTTCTTGACCAGCTCGTCGAAGCGGGCCTGGAGCCGGAAGCGCGAAAAGGGGGAGCCCGCCTGCACCGGGCAAATGAGAGGCTTCTTGAACACGGCTTTCCCAGCCGGATCAATAAGCTGGGCCGCAACGCTCCACCCCTCTTCGGGTTGATCGGGGAACCCGATATTCACGGTCAGCCTCAGCCGTCCATCGCGGCAGTCGTTCTCGAGGTTGCCGACCGCGAACAGATCGGAAAGATGCACCGGAGACGGCGAGTAAAGAAAGACCTCCCGATGCAGCCCTGCCATCCACCACTGATCCTGGTCCTCGATGAACGTGGCGTCGGACCATTTGATGACCACGGCACAGACCAAGTTCTTCCGGCCGACGCGCGCAGGGCCGGTGATGTCGAATTCCGACGGGAGGCGGCCGTCTTTGCCCATGCCAACGAAGTGTCCGTTGACATAAACGCAAAGCACGCTTTCCGCTCCGCCGAAGTGGATGATGATGCGGCGACCGTTC
The DNA here is from genome assembly GCA_037128135.1 of Verrucomicrobiia bacterium. Lineage (GTDB taxonomy): Bacteria > Verrucomicrobiota > Verrucomicrobiia > Chthoniobacterales > Terrimicrobiaceae > QYQL01. The sequence goes on along the minus strand of JBAXXD010000159.1, from coordinate 3,600 downwards.
CAGTCTTTCGGGAGATCGACCTCCCGGGAAAAGATGCCGGTCGGGTTGAGCTTCGGCACGGATGGAGGCTCCTCCGCGAACGGCATATTCACATTCGTGTAATGCGGGCTCCCGTAGCCTTGGAGCGTCCAGTTGCCGGGGACTGCAACCTGATCCCACGCAGAACGGTCCGTGTCCACCGCCACATCGGCGACATGGGCATCTTCGGGTTTTTGAAGGACGCGAAATTTCCAGTCGCCATTGAGCAGTTGGAACCAGGGGGATCTGGTGCGCTCGAGGGATTTTGCGCTTCCGGCATCCGGGAACGGATACAGAGTCGAGCGCATCGGCAGGCGGTTGATGGCTGTGAGGGCGGGGTCTTCCCAGATGCGGGAAGAAAAAAGATTGCCGTATAGCGAGGAGGTCATTGGGGGATACTCTCAATTGGAGGCCCCCCGTCAAGGAGCAGCCCATCTGCGTCATTTAAGCAGTTGTTCGAGTTGAAAATCAAAGGCGACCTGATCCCGGAAGCCGCCGCCAAGGCCCCGGGTGCTTCCACTTCATTGTGAAGATGACTTGGCTGCTGCCGGATATTTGTGCGCGACGGCCAGTTGCCTCTCGAACGCAGCCGGGTCGGTGACGGGGAGATTGCAGACGAAATCTTTGCAGACATAGGCCGTGGATTTGTCATCGACAGGCTGCAGGCTGCCATAGAAATCCGCCTGCCTTGCAAAAAAGCCGTGGCTGACCTCGTCGCCGATGAGTGCCCAGACCGCACCGGGAAGGAACTTCCGCCAGATGGAGGCCGCCATCCCGAGTGTCCCGGGCGCATTGTTCTTCCCGACGATGACGATTTGCTCCGCCGGAGAAAGCCAGGAGTCAAGCGCGACGAGTCCCATCGGGGTCGCGAGCGGCGACTGGCGCATCTGTTGCGCGAGGGTTTTGAGCGTGCGTTCGGCTTTGTCGGCCCATGCCTGATTGCCGAGCAGGTGAGCCAGGCGAAGCAGGTTGAGCGCGGAGAGGGTGTTGGGGGAAGGCTCCGCGCCATCGTAGTCTTCCTTCATGCGCAGGAGGACGCTGGGATCATCGCCGTGTGAACTGAAGTAGCCGCCGTCTTTGTCGTCGAAGAAAAGTTCATCCTGCATTTTCTGAATGGCGACGGCCCATTCGAGCCTGGCGGTGTCGAATCCGGATTCATAGAGGTCAATCAGGCCGCGGATAAGAAACGCATAATCCTCCGCAAAGCCTCCCGTGGTGCCCGTTCCATCACGCCACGACCGGAGAAGCGTCCGACTTTTTTCGTTAAGGAGATTTTTGCGGATGAAGTCCGCCGAACGGTTGGCGGCGTCGAGATACTTCTCATCGCCAAGCACCTGGTAGCCTTTGGCAAGTGCCGTAATCATCAGTCCGTTCCATGCCGTAATCACCTTGTCGTCGAGGTGCGGACGCGGGCGACCCGCGCGAATCGCGAGCAGTTTTTCGCGACTGGCTGCGAGCCGGATTTTCATTTCCTCCGCGCTCACCCCGAACTTCCCGGCGGCTTCGGGAATGTCATGCCGCTGGAGCAGGACATTTTTGCCGTGAAGTTCCCCGTGCGGATCGCTTTCCCCGGAGGTGTTTCCCCCTGGTTCGACTCCATGGACATAATCGAACTCAGCGGCGCGGTCCCTGCCGAGCGCGGCCTCGATTTCGTCGGCCGTCCAGACGTAGAAGACGCCTTCCGCCTTTTCCTGCGATCCGGAAACCATGGCGCTGTCGGCATCCTCGGCGGAAAAAAATCCGCCCTCGGCAGAGGTCATGTTGCGCAGGACATAATCGAGGGTATCGCGGGCTGTATCGGCGAACACTGCGCGTCCGGTGATCTGGTGGGCGATGAGATACGCTTCAGCAAGCTGGGCCTGGTCGTAGAGCATTTTCTCGAAATGCGGGACATGCCATTGGGCATCCGTGGAGTAGCGGTGGAAGCCCCCGCCCAGGTGGTCGTGAATGCCGCCGGCAGCCATCTTTTCGAGCGAGAACGCCGCCATCTCGATCGCGCGTTTTCCCGCCTTCGAGTCCGGCCCGACACGATAAGCCTCGTGAAACAGGAAGAGCAGTTCGGAGGGACGCGGAAACTTGGGGGCTGGTCCGAACCCGCCCGCCGTGTTGTCGAAGCGCCGTTCCATTTCCTTCAATCCGTCTGATAGAACCTCTGCGGTGAGAGCCGTGTTGGGGTCGGAGCGCGCGTTTGCGACATTCCGGAGTTGGCCGATGATCCGGTCAGCCTGGGCGCGAACCTGATCTTCCGCCTTCTCCCATGCGCCCGCGATTTGCTGGAGCATCGAAAGAAACCCGGTGCGGCCAAAGGCGTCGTCCGGCGGGAAATACGTGCCGCCGACGAAGGGCTTGAGATCTGGCGTGAGCCAGACGCTCATCGGCCAGCCGCCCCGCCCGGTGGTCGCCTGCACGAATGTCATATAGACACGGTCCACGTCGGGACGTTCTTCGCGGTCCACCTTGATGCTCACGAAATGCCTGTTCAGAAACGCGGCGATTTCCGGATTCTCAAATGATTCGCGCTCCATCACATGGCACCAGTGGCAGGTGGAATAGCCGACCGAGAGAAAGACAGTCTTGTTTTCTCTGCGGGCTTTCGCAAACGCTTCCTCCCCCCATGGATGCCAATCCACCGGGTTGTGGGCGTGCTGGAGGAGGTAAGGGGACTTCTCGTTCGCGAGACGGTTGGTGTGTTTTTCCATGGCGGTTTCGGTGGACATGCGGATGTTGTCAGCCTGCTCGACGGACAGCGCCGCGCCTCGCCGTCGATACCGCATGCGTCGGAGGCCGCACGTCGGGTCCCCAGAGAATCCGTGTTAACGCCGAAAAAAATCCCCGGTGGACAGCGACCCCGGTATAGGCGGACTCCGCCACACGCGCGAAAACCGGCACCTTCCGATAAACCGCCAGCGCCATCCGTCCCTGCCATGTCGACGTGGCCAGCGCCGAAAACACCGCCTCCGCGCCCGAGCAGATGGAGCCGTCCGCATCAACCCACTGCACGGAACGCATAAAATCTTCCGGTGCGATTTGAGGGAACCGCTGTCCCGCGGTTTGCGAGCGTTCGTAGCTCACTCCGTCCCCGGTCACCGCCTTCCATGCCCCAATCCACCGGCAGCAGAACCGGCACTCGCCGTCGTAGATCAGCAGAGGCTTCGCAGACATATGACAGTTTCCTCCGCTTCCGGGATGGATTCAACCTGAAATCCCCGCCTTCAAGGTTTTGAAAGCCCCGGTTGCGAGGAACGAGCTACCCGGGGTTAAACAAAACAAGAGCCACTGCCCCGCAGGGTTTGCTTATCACTATTCGGAGATGTGCCCCCCTCAAAAAATCCCCCTGCAAGTCGGCTCTGCAAGTCTGCATGAACAAAATCTGGCATTGCCCAAATGGCCCGGAGGTCTCACAATGAAATTGCAGGTCAGTATGAATAATCTGACACCAGATTCACGTGGGTATCTTCGAACTGAACGTGTGACCGCTGCCGGGCGGGCAGCTGGCGCGTTGGCGGTGCTGGTCGGCGGCGCGGTGCTGCTCGGCTGGGCGCTGGATGTTGCCGCGCTGAAGAGCGTCCTGCCGGGCTGGGT
>JBAXXD010000158.1:0-6942 GCA_037128135.1 Verrucomicrobiia bacterium | reverse complement strand
ACGGCACGGTCGGCGCAAACAAGAACACGATCAAGATCATCGCCAAGAAGCTCGGGCTGCACGCGCAGGCGTATTTTGTTTACGATTCGAAGAAAGCGGGCGCGGTGACGGTCTCGCACCTGCGTTTCGGTGAAGAGCCGATCCACGCGCCGTATCTCGTGGCGGCGGCGGACTTCGTCGGCTGCCACCAATACCATCTTCTCGAGCAGCAGCCGGTCCTCGACGCGGCCCGCGAGGGGGCGATCTTCCTGCTCAATACCCCCCACAGCGCAGAGACCGCATGGGGGCGCCTCTCGCGCGAGTCGCAGGAGATGATCCTCTCGAAGAAACTGAAATTTTACGTCATCGACGCCTACAAGATCGCCCGGGAGACCGGCATGGGCGCCCGCATCAACACGATCATGCAGGTCGCCTACTTCGCGCTGAGCGACATCCTCCCGCTCGACCAGGCGATCGCCGAGATCAAAAGCGCGATCGAAAAAAGCTATGCCCGCAAGGGGGCCGACCTCGTGGAGAAGAACTGCAACGCCGTGGACAAATCGGTCGAGGGCATCCATCAGGTCGCCGTCCCGGCAGAGGTCACCTCGACTTGCCCGCGCCCGTTTCCGATTCCGGCCGAGGCGCCGGAATTCGTGCGCGCGGTTTCGGGCACGCTGCTTGCGGGGCGCGGCGACGGGCTGCCGGTCAGCGCGTTCCCGCCCGACGGCGTCTGGCCGAGCGGAACGAGCAAATGGGAAAAACGCAACCTCGCAGTCGAGCTACCGGTGTGGGATCCCGCGATCTGCATCCAGTGCAACAAATGCGTGATCGTCTGCCCGCACGCCGCGATCCGCGCGAAATACTATCCGGAGGCCTCGCTGGCCGGTGCGCCGGAGACATTCCAGTCGGTCGCCTTCCGTTCGGCCGACAACCCCGGGCAACGCTACACGATCCAGGTCGCCCCGGAGGACTGCACCGGCTGCCGGCTCTGCATTAATGTCTGCCCGGCGAAGGACAAATCGAACGCCAGGCACAAGGCGCTCGACGCCGCCCCGCAGGCGCCGCTGCGCGAAAAAGAGCGCACGAACTTCGCGTTCTTCGAATCCCTGCCCGCCCCGGACCGCACCCGGCTGAAGACCGACATCGTGAAGGACAGCCAGTTCTTCACGCCGCTCTTCGAGTATTCCGGCGCCTGCGTCGGCTGCGGGGAAACCCCGTATATCAAGCTCCTCACCCAGCTGTTCGGCGACCGCGCGGTCATCGCGAACGCCACCGGATGCTCGTCCATCTACGGCGGCAACCTGCCGACCACGCCCTACACGGTCAACGCCGACGGGCGCGGACCGGCCTGGGCGAACTCGCTCTTCGAGGACAACGCAGAGTTTGGACTGGGGCTTCGCGTGTCGGTCTCGGACAAAGAAACGCAGGCCCGCGAAATCCTTTTGGCCTTCCGGGAGGCGCTCGGCGCGGAGTTTGTGGACGAAATCCTGAGTGCCGACCAATCCACAGAAGCCGGGATCGCGGAGCAGCGCTCGCGGATCGCGGAGCTCCGCAACCGGCTCGGCAGGCTTCCGGAAAATCTTCGGGCGCGCTTCGACGGGCTCGCCGACTACCTCGTGAAAAAATCCGTATGGATCGTCGGCGGCGACGGTTGGGCGTATGACATTGGGTTTGGCGGTCTCGACCATGTGCTTTCTCTGGGCGAGAACATCAACATCCTCGTCCTCGACACCGAGGTCTATTCGAACACCGGCGGGCAGGCGTCGAAATCGACACCGACCGGTGCGGTGGCGAAGTTTGCAACCTCGGGCAAGAGCCACGCCAAAAAAGATCTCGGCCTCTACGCGATGAGCTACGGCGGGGTCTATGTGGCGAAGGTGGCGATGGGCGGAAAGGATTCCCAGACGGTGAAGGCGTTTGCCGAGGCGGAATCGTATCCGGGCACCTCGCTGATCATCGCCTACAGCCATTGCATCGCGCACGGTTACAACCTGGCGAACGGCCTCGACCAGCAGAAGCTGGCGGTGGACACCGGCTACTGGCCGCTCTACCGGCACGATCCGCGCCGTCTGGAACAGGGGCTCGCGCCGCTGATCCTCGACTCCCCCGCACCGAAGGCTCCGCTCTCGCGGTTCACAGAAAACGAGATCCGCTACCGGTTCCTCGAAGCGACAAACAAAGAGCGCGCCACGGCGCTCGCGCACGACGCGCAGGAGCAGATCAACGCGCGCTACGAAATCTACCGCCGCATGGCCGAAACGCCGGAGAAAAACTCATGAACCTCACCACCCGCTACCTCGGCCTCGAACTGAAATCCCCGTTCGTCATCGGCGCCTCGCCGCTGGGCGACGACCTCGACTCGGCGAAACGGCTCGAGGACTTCGGGGCGTCCGCGCTCGTGATGCACTCGCTCTTTGAGGAGCAGCTGACGAGCGAATCCGCGGCCGTCGCCTCGCTCACCGAGTCGTTCGAGGAATCCTCTGCCGAGGCCCTGAGCTACTTCCCGGAATCCGCCGAATACGCGCTCGGACCCGAGGATTACCTCAACCACATCGCGCGCCTGAAGGGCTGCCTCTCGATCCCGGTCATCGCCTCGCTGAACGGACGCACCCCGGGAGGCTGGATCGGCCACGCGAAATTCCTTGAGGAAGCCGGGGCGGATGCCATCGAGCTCAACATCTACGAGGTGCCGACCGACATGGAGGAAAGCGGGGTGGAGATCGAATCCCGCGTGCTGGAGGTCGTGGCCGGGGTTCGCGAGAAAGTCAAAATCCCGTTCGCGGTGAAGCTCTCCCCCTTCTACTCCTCGCTGCCGAACCTCGCAAAAAAAATCCACCTCGCGGGCGCGGACGGGCTGGTTCTTTTCAACCGGTTCTACCAGCCGGATCTCGACATCGAGGATCTCGGCGTCGAGCCGAAGCTCTTCCTGTCCACGTCCTCCGAGCTGCTCCTGCGCCTGCGGTGGATGGCTGTCCTCTACGGAAAAACCCCGCTCTCGCTCGCGCTCGGCGGCGGCGTCCACAAAGTTCACGACGCGATCAAGGGCATCATGGCCGGGGCCGATGTCCTGCAGGTCGTCTCGCTCGTCCTGCGCCACGGGCCGCAGGCTCTCGAGGCCCTCATCAAGGACTGCACGCGCTGGATGGAGGAGCACGACTACAAGAGTGTCACCGAGATGCGCGGATGCCTGAGCCACAGGAACTCGCCGGATCCCGCTGCCTTCGAACGCGCGAACTACCTTCGCGTCCTCCAGCTCTGGAAGGTATGAACCCGCTCCCGCTGCGCGCGCTTCTGCTCCCCGCGCTCGCCGCTGCCTTTCTGGGGGCCGGTTGCGACCGGCCTGCCGAGCCCGCCGCGCCGCCGCAGGAAGCCGGCACGCAGGAACCCGGGGCGCAGGAAACCGGCACGCCGGCCAGCGTGGTGACGATCCCCGAAGAGTTTCAAACTCCGCCGCAGCCCCCGATCCCTGCCACCCCGCGGATTCTTTTTGCCGCCCGGAATTTCCAAGTGAAAACCGAATCCGGCATCCAGGGGATCAAGGCGGGCGAAACCGTGGACGTCCTCCGCGAGGACGGAGAAAATGCCGTCGTTCGATACGGCGGGCTGGAATTCACGCGGCCCCTTTCGTTTTTTTCCGCGACCTTCGTCAGTTCCCCTCCCTCACAGGCCGGGCCTGCCGCGCCGGATCCGGAGCCCGCCGGAACGCTCGGCCTCGCGACCCCCGCCACCGAGCCCGCCCTCCCCGGGGAAACCCTCCCGGCCATTCCTTTGCATCTTCCACGCCAGAGCGCCGGAGATAGAAAATTGGCGGAGCTCACGGACTCGATCCGCGTCCTGAACGAGAGGATCCGGGCCGCCCAGTCCGGGCCTTCCGGAAAACAACCGACCCGCGCGGAAATGCGGGCCCTCGAACAAATGAAGGCGGATCGCGACGCGCTCAGCCTTCAGTTGACGACCCTCGGCAAACCTTGAGCTTTCCGGCGAAACACGCTAACTGTCGGGAGGAAATGCCCTGCGGCTTCCACACCAACGAGGCGCAGGCCCACGCCACGAAATCCTCTCCAACTCAAAAAAATTTCCATGTCTGAAATCACACCTGACGTCATCTCCAAGCACGGCATCACGCCGGAAGAATACGAACGCATCCGCGGGATCCTCGGGCGGGATCCGAATTTCACCGAGCTCGGGGTCTTCTCGGTGATGTGGAGCGAGCACTGCTCGTATAAAAATTCGAAGCTCGAGCTGAAAAAGTTTCCGACGACCGGCGCGCGGGTGCTGGTGAAGGCGGGCGAGGAGAACGCGGGGGTCATTGACATCGGCGACGGGTGGGCGATCGCGTTCAAGATGGAGAGCCACAACCACCCGAGCGCGGTCGAGCCGTTCCAAGGTGCTGCGACCGGGGTCGGCGGGATCATCCGGGATATTTTCACGATGGGCGCGCGGCCGGTTTTTTCGATGAACTCGCTGCGGTTCGGCGACATCCGGGGCGACTCGGCGGAGGCGCGCACGAACCGGCGGCTGTTCGCGGGCGTGGTCGCCGGGATCTCGCACTACGGGAATTGCATCGGGATCCCCACGATCGGCGGCGAGGTTTATTTCGACGACAGCTACGCGGGCAACCCGCTCGTCAACGTATTCTGCCTCGGCATCCTCCGCCACGATCAGATCGCCCGCGGCGGGGCGGTCGGCATCGGGAACCCGGTCTTCTACGTCGGCGCCGAGACCGGGCGCGACGGGCTCGCGGGCGCGGCGTTCGCTTCGCGTGAGCTCACCGAAGAATCCAAGGAAGATCGGCCAGCCGTGCAGGTCGGCGATCCGTTCCGCGAGAAGCTTCTCCTCGAGGCCTGCCTCGAACTCCTCGCCAGCGGCTGCGTCGCCGGCATCCAGGACATGGGCGCGGCCGGGCTCACCTGCTCGACGTGCGAGACCGCCAGCCGCGGCGGCACCGGCGTCGAGATCGATGTGAACCTCGTCCCAAAGCGCGAGTCCGGCATGACCCCCTACGAAATTCTCCTCTCGGAATCCCAGGAGCGCATGCTCGTCATCGTCCATAAAGGCGAAGAGGACAAGGTCCGCGCGATCTTTGAAAAATGGGATCTCCCGTATGCGGAGGTCGGTGTCGTGAACGACGACGGGATGATGCGCGTCCGCGAGGGCGATTCCGTCGCCGTCGAAATCCCGGCGCGCAAGCTCGCCGACGACGCGCCGCTCTATTCGCGCGAGGCGGCCGAAAAAATCCCGGTGCCCCCGCTCGATCTCGCGAAGATCCCCGAGGCGGATTGCACCGCCGCGCTTCCCGCCCTGCTCGCCCACCCGAGCATCGCCTCGAAGCGCTGGGTCTGGCGGCAATACGACCACATGGTCCGCCTCGGTGCCACGGTTCTTCCCGGATCGGACGCCGCGGTTTTTGTCGTCCGCGAGGCCAATAAGATTCTCGCCGCGAGCACGGATTGCAACGCGATCTACTGCCGGCAGGATCCGCGCGAGGGCGCAAGGATCGCGGTCGCCGAGGCCGCACGAAACATCGCCTGCACGGGTGCCGTCCCGCTCGCGCTTACCGACAACCTGAATTTCGGAAACCCGCACAAGCCGGAAAACTTTCTTCAGCTCCGCGAGGCGGTCGAGGGGATGGCCGAGGCGTGCCGCGCGTTCGACACGCCGGTCACCGGCGGCAACGTCAGCCTCTACAACGAGAGCCCGGCGGGCGCGATCGACCCGACCCCCACGGTCGGCATGGTCGGCCTCGTCGAAGACCCGAAACACATCACGACACAATTTTTCAAGGAGGCGGGCGACGTGATCGTTCTCGTCGGCGAACCGGGCGACGAACTCGGCGCCTCGCATTTCCTTCTCGCCATCCACGGGCTCAAAGCTGGCCCGCCGCCGCGGCTCGATTACAAAAAAGAGCTCGCCGTGCAGGATGCCGTCCGCTCGCTGATCCGCATGGGCCTCGTCCGCAGCGCGCACGATTGCTCGGATGGCGGGCTCGCCGTCGCGCTCGCGGAATCGTGCATCTCCGGCGACAGGATGCTCGGCGCCCGCACCGAAATCCCGTCCACCTCGCCGCGCGCCGACGTCCCGCTCTTCAACGAGTCCCAGTCCCGGATCGTCCTCTCCGTCAAACCCGCCGACGCGGATGCCGTCCTCGCCCACATCGAAGCCCGTGGAGTCCCAGCCAGCCGACTCGGCACGGTCACCGATGGTGCCAGCCTGGAAATCTCGACCGCAGGAAAAGCGTTCTCCTGGCCGCTGGCCAGCCTCCAAGCAAGCTGGGGCACCTCGATCGCCCGGCTGATGGAAGGCTGAGGCTTTCCATTCGATCGCGCTCCGCTTCCTGGACAAAATGCTGGAGTCTCCAAATGCCTGGGCGCTCGCTTATGGAGCGGCGTTTTGTATCGGCCTGAGCAAAACCGGCTTCGGGGGAGTCGGCATGCTGGCCGTGCTTTTGATGGCGCAGGTGATGCCCGCCCGCGAGTCCACCGGAGCCGTGCTCCCGCTTCTCATCGTTGCCGACCTCTTCGCCATCCATGCTTTCCGACAGTTCACCGTCTGGCGGCACCTGGCAAAAATCCTCCCTGCGGCGGTCCTGGGAATTGTGTGCGGATGGCTTCTCATCCCGCACCTATCCGCAGGAATTTTCGGCCCGCTGATCGGGTGGATGGTCATCTTCCTGCTCGCGCTCACCATTTTTCAAAAACTGTCCAACCTGCTCCCGGAGACTGCCGCCGGGCACCCCTCCATCGCCTGGCCGGTTGGCTGGATCGCCGGGGTCACGACCATGCTGGCGAACGCCGCGGGGGCGGTCATGACGATTTACCTGCTGGCCTGCCGGTTGCCCAAATACGAATTTGTCGGAACCGCCGCCTGGTTCTTTTTTATCGTCAATGTCATCAAGGTCCCCTTCAGCGCCTCGCTCGGCCTGATCAACGCCCACTCGCTCCTGCTCAATCTGCTCCTCGTTCC
>JBAXXD010000157.1:0-7083 GCA_037128135.1 Verrucomicrobiia bacterium | reverse complement strand
CCCGCCATCCGGGGCTGTTGATCGACAACTGCGCCAGCGGCGGACGGCGGCTCGATTTCGAACTGCTGAGCCGGAGTTACCCGCTCTGGCAAAGCGACACCCAAATCTCCTCGCAGCCGCAATCGGCCATGGACCAGGCACAGAATGCCGCGTTAAGCCTCTATCTTCCGCTGCATTCGGGCGGCGTGTGGGCGTTCGATCCTTACAGATTCCGCAGCATGGCGACCACAGGGCTCGCGATTTGCCCGGACCTCAACAGGAACAAAGACCAAATCCCACACGTGCGCAAGATGATGGAGGAATCCAAATCGCTGCGGCCGCTGGCGCTGGGCGATTACTACCCGCTGACCGAGATCAATTCGAGCGAGCAGAATTGGTGCGCGTGGCAATACGACCGGCCTGACCTGGGCCAAGGGTATGTCATGGTGTTCCGGCGGAGCAAATCGCCCTTCGTCTCGGCCAGCTTAGCGCTGCACGGGTTGGACCCGGGCGCGGACTACGTCCTCACCAATGCCGACACCCAGGAAAGCAAGACGGTCAATGGCGCGGTCCTTGCCGGAGGGTATCTGATCGACCTCACAAAACCGGCGACCAATCTCTTCCTGACCTACCGGAGGGCTGGGAAGAAATAAGACCACCTTTTCAAAATAAATTGACTCAGAGCATCGGCAGGATGCCGATGCCACGTGGCATTGGCTTCCAGCCAATGGTCCACTCCACTCGAAGAGTTGGTATTATGTATCGTGTCACTGGCGCGCTTAACGTTTGATCAGAAAATCCAGCAGGCAGGCGGTTTGAACTTGCGTCGATTGCCGGACGGCGGAGATCACGAGTTTCTTGAGTTCGGTCCGGTCGGCAGGTTGCTCGTATAGGCAGGGTCGCTCGTCGTTGGCGGTTCTCGCTTTCTCCGCTTCAAAAGCGTTCGTCCATTCGAGCGTCTTAGCCTTCAGGCTCTCCAATGTTACATTCTCCGGTGCCAGCGGTGATACCGAGACATGCAGCTTGCTCTCGGAAAGCGCCGAGAGGCGGTTTAATTCTCCGGCCAGCTTCCTTCCCGCGTCGAGCCCCGATCCTTGCAGGGGCACACCGATCCTGCCTGCGTCGTCGAGGTTGAGCGTCACGTCGGCGAGCCGCGTGTTCAAGGCGTCGAGGAAAGAGCCGGATTTGACGCGCATCGTGATTTCCACCCGCTCGTCCTTTTTGACTTTGATGAAAACGTAAGCGCCGCTAAAGACCTTAAGCCGGACCGGCTCGCCATTCGCGGATTCGATGGAGCCTTGCCGCGCACCTTCCTTGTTGGGCGGGTAAAACTTCCACTCTTTCGCTTCCAGCGGCTGTCCGTTGGCGCGGAGATCTTCATAGTGGGCTGGAATATCGCTCTCGCCTCCCGGCCCGAATCGGAGGCAGACCGCCCCGTCGCCTTCCGGCATGAACGCAAAGCGGACATCTTTCCACCGGTTGTCCAGTTTCGGACCGCTAAAGCGAAGCGAGTCCCCTCGCTGGCTGTTTTCCTCATTGAGCAGCGAGATCTTATTGTATCCCACCTCGATAAAAACCTCAAACCCTGCCTGTTGGTAAGCGGACGCCAACGGGACACCGAGGCAAAGCAAAAGAATGCACAGTTTTTTCATCGGAGATTTATTTGGATTTTTTGCTCTCGTGGGCCGTTTGAATCTCCAAGGTTTTGAGGCTCCATGGCTTCAGATGAAGCTTGACGGTCCGGTCCCCGGAAACGGCCAGCGGTTGCCGGATTCCGTTGGAGAGGTCGGCGACTGTGGCCGCGCCTTCCGGCAGCGTCAGCGTCACGTCGGTCGGCTTGTCGCCGGGGTTCACCAGTCCGTAGCGGTCGCCGTATTTGTGGATGACGGCTTGTTTGGCGGAATCTTCGATCTTGCCTGAGAACGGCTCGGGCTTGGCGAAAGGAAGCAAGCGGAACGGCACGGCCAGTTCGCGAAGGTCAGCCAGGCGGCCCCGCGCCGGGTCGGCGTAGGTTTGCAGGACATACTCGCGTGCATTCGCCTGGAGCAGCGCTTCAATGATCCCTTTGCGAAATCCCTTCTGGTCTTTGATGTAGTTACACCCCCAGCCCAGCAGCGCTTTGGACGATTCATCCCAGAAGTTTGACGACACGCTCAGCCCGCCGCCGAAGCCGTCGCGGATTTTCTCCGCAGAGCCCTCGAACGGCCAGCTGGCACGGCCGGGCAACACATCCGGAGGATCCATGTCGACACCGAACACAAAGCCGTTCTGCTTCGCGTAGAGGGCAGGATCGATGCCGACAAATTTCAGGAAATCGGCATAGCTCTTGATTCCCGCATTCGGAAGACCGGCGAGGTCAAACGGCCATTGATCGGTGTAATACATTCCCTGCAGCCCGTTCTTATACCAAGACTGGTTGAGCGTCAGAGTGATCTCGGGGCGGTAGGCGCGGGCTTTTTTTAGGAGCCAGGAGAGGAACTCGAAGCGTTTTTGGCAAGCCCAGTTGCTCCATGCCTCCACCGTCGGCTGTGGCGATTCGAGCAGGCGCTTCAAGTTATCCTCCGGCAACGGTCCGGCTTGGAACGCGACGCCGGTTTCCTTGGAGAAATCCTCAAGGTTGCGTCGGCTGAACGCGGGGATATCGCCGACGGCGATATCGGTCAGCGACGGGTGTTTCGCCAACGCCGCCAGCGAGCGGTCGAGGGCGGAGCCAAGATATTTCAGCTCCTCCGGGGTGGGGCTCAGCGGAAGGCTTCCCCAGATCGGCCCGGGGAGCCAGCCGAACCCGAGGAAGCTGCCGCGGTCGGTCCCATCGAAACCAAGGTCGAGCAGCCAGCCGAGCGTGGTCTTGACATGGACCCCCTCGCTGGCCGCTTTCTCGTAAAGTGCGCGGTTCGCTTGGAACGACCCCGGATGCACCCAGCTTCCCCACGATGGGCGATTGATACTCGAGCCGCCGCCATGGAGCAATTGCGATGCCGGTTGATTGTGGGTCCAGAGGCTGTCATAGCCGTAGATCCGGGGAAAATCAGTCAGCATCCATGGGTTCAAATACTCGGAATCAATCGTCATGTGGCGCCGTGGTTCCTTGGGCAGGAGCGGTTGGATGTCAGGCAACTGCGGCAGGCGTTTGACCCGGTAAATGGCGATGCTCTTGATGGCGAGCCCGTCCGGGTTTTTCTCGAAATTCTTGAAATAGCCGCTAACTCGCGTGTTGGAAAAAACGAGTGAGATGGTGCTATTGGGCGGCGACCCAATTCCCTTCATGAGCCTCGTGGAAAAGACCGATTCCTTCCGGAAGCCGCCCGGATACGGTCCCTTGCCGGTATCGAAGCCGCCGTAAGGGCACGAGCTGTGCCAGAGGCTGTCGTCCTGGACCCAATCGGTGCCGTCGCGGTTCACAGCGATGGAGTGGAATTCGCCTCGGCGCTCCTTGTCGAATGCGTGCTCGACCACCACCAGATACGGCACCTGCGGCTCGAAACGGGTCTTCAGGGTGACGCGAAAATAGGAGGTTTCGTTAGAGCCGAGGTCGCGGCACGACTCATTTCCGACTTTCGTGATGGGGATCCTGGATTTCTCGGGATCGTTGATGAATTTCAGCTCGCCGAATTTGCGGGGGAGCTTCGCCTCCCCGCTCTGCCGCCACTTGGCAATGAGCGGATCGTTGGTGATGTCATAGACCGTGTAGGGATCGTTGGGGTCGCCAACATGGATTGTCTCCAGCAATTCCAGGTCATCCGAGGTAAACGGCGCGACCCCCGGATCGCCCTGATCCGCGAGCGAATGGCGCGTCGTGTAAATCATCATGCCGGGCTGAACGCCAGCTTCCGCGCCGATGGGGAGGCCGAGCGTCACATCGAGGTTTTCTCCGGGGGAGCGGACATCGATATTCACCATTTCGGTCGTCCGCGTGGCGGAGAGCTTGCCGTTGCCTTTCCAGGAAAGGGCGACCGGCCCAGCGGGCGTGCTGACAGTTTTCCAGATCGCCGATTCGACCATCGCGCCATCGTCGACGAAATTCTGGAAATACCGCGCATCGCCCGTCATCTCCAACCCGACCTGAGCCCCCTTGGGCAACCCCGAGCCCCTGAGCCCGAACTGGATTGCCGCCTTGGGGTCGGCTCCAAATGTTGTGGCAACTTCGACTCTCGCGGTCTTCCCGTCTGGCAGCGTGAAATCGAGCGGGTAGGTCAACGTATCTACGTCTCCCTGTCGCGAGGCTTTCGCGGGTTGGTCGCCAGGCGCGGAATACAGGCGCTTGCCGTCCACTTCAACAAAAGGCGCGATCGACTTAAGAAATGGATAGTGCTGCTGCTGCTTGGGGAAAGAAAACGACTTGAGGGTCAGCTTCTCGATCTCGCCGGGTTTGGCCGTCGAATAATAGGCGCTGTAGGCGTCCGGCTGGTCTACAAGCACCGAGTTCTTGATCTGCGGCTCGTTGTGCATCAGCAGGGCGATTTTTCGGACTTCGACAAAGTTGTCGCCCTTATCGCCGCCCTTGACCCCGAAATAGAGCTTCTTGACCGTCGTGGCCGGGAACGAGATGGTGCTCTTGTCGTAAGGATAGAGCGGCTCATGGTTCACCTCGGCGCGCAGGAGTTTGCCCTCGGCATTCAAAATGCCCGCTCCCCAGGTGCCGGGCTTGGGAACCTCGCGGCCCCAGTAGATCACCGCTTGCTCGAAGCGGGGCGTCTTGTCGGGGAAGGCGGCAAACTGCTGCTCGGGGGCTTTCTCCCAGCGCGGTTTGAACGCCTCGTCGAACGCGAGGCCGAATATGCAATCCCCGCCGCCGCTGAGCCACGGCGTCCCATAAAAACCCTCTCCAAGCTGCGAAGCCGCCACGGGGTTCTGGCCGCGAACTACGGGAGGACTCTTGTCCCATTTCAGCCCCAGTTTGGCCCCCGAGAATTGATCCTCCTCGCCGGGCACAAATCCGTAATCCGAAGTGGAAAAAAAGCGGCCCTGCTTGCTGAAATCCCGGTAGCTGCCGAGCGCACTGCCGCCCACGACGCCCCCCCAGCCAAAATAGACATCGGCGGAGGCCGGTCCGGCCAGGATGACCGTGGCAAATGCCACGCTGAAAAATCTGTTTGAGAGAAGGGTTCGTTTCATAGGTAAAAATTCTTTGGCTGTTGTTGATTATTGTTTGGATGGGCGATCGGCCGTCGGTTCCTCGATCTTGATTGCGTCGGAATCGCTCTGGATGAACCACTCGGATCCGGCATCCGGACGCGGCGGATACGCGGTCGATTTTTCCAGCCGGTTCCGGTGGAAGGTCAGTCCCGAAACCGAGTAGATCTTGACCAGCGGGCCGGTATCGAATGTCCGGAAGAGGTTGTCTTCGATGAGAATGTTTCGGTTGTATCGGCTGGATTTCCGGAATTCCTTGGCAATGCCGGATCCGACCGAGATGCAGGCGTTCCCCCAAACCCCGAAATTGCAGTTGTCAAACGTGTTCCCGCGAATCGTGACATCCCGGACACCCGCCTGCTCGAACCAGAACCGTGCGTCACCTTCAAAAAGAATTGCCGATCCCGGAGTATGAAACTGGTTCCCCTCGATCCGGATTTTCCCCCGCGACCCCAGCAGAATCCCCCTCGCCCGGTTGTTCCGGATCACGCAGTCCTGGATGAGAACATCCGCGGTGTTTGCATCCGCATCGGACACGGAATCACCAGCCACGACATCCTTGGGCAATGGCGTCCGGGTCGTCACCACGGTGAGTTCCTTGTTGATCGGCTCGACCGATTCTGCCGTCACTTCGCCGATGCTCTCGAGGCTTGGGCCGTGGGTGAGTTCCAAACGGACGCCGGATTTCAAAAATTGGACGCCGGCCTGTTGCGGGTGGACCAGTCGTGCGACGAACCGGTTCGGTGCGAGGATCTCATCAATCCGCGCGTAGAGACCGTGGATATTCGTCGCATCGTCGAGCTGGTTCTCAAAAAGGCAGTCCCGCAATTCCAGCTTGCCGAAACAATTCGTGAAATGCGTGGCGTCGGCGGTCGTGCTGATGATCCGGGTTCCTGAGGGCGTGATCCTCACATGATCCAGAAAGAGATTCCCGCTCCGCTGAGCGATGATCCCCATGCCGCCGGAATGATGCAAGGTCACCCGGTCCAAGTGGATGTCGCTGCTGTCGGAGACCACGATGCCCGGGTAATCCCGTCGCGCCGCGCCGAAAGCGAGCACATCCCCGACGTTGGCTTGGACATCTTTCAAATGCAACCGAACACGCCGGCCGCCGAGTTTTTCGGCCGGAACCCCATGTTCCAAACCGCCCTTGTCGCTCATCATGTAGGCCGTCTCCCGACGCTTCGGATCAAATGCCAGAGCCGTTCCGACAGGCATGACCATCGTGGATTTTCTTCCGCGGATCGATCCTTCCGGCGCCTTTTCCCCGCCGGTAAAAACGAGCACGCCATTCCAGATCTCGAACGGAAACTCCTCGGAAATGTCCACGTCCACCGTCTCGGGACTGACCGCAAGAACCTTCCCTTCGGAATGGAATGCCCGCGCAAAATCGACCTTCAGATTTTCGATGCGGATGTTCCGCGCCTCCTCGATAAGGAACGGCACCATCGGGCCATGAAACAAAAACTCGGCCCCGCCGCCATCAATCTGAAGTCCCGCCTGCCCGACCAACGGAAATCCAATCCGCTTCAACCCATCGTCGTTGTTGCTGATGAACAGATATTTTTCCGCGGCGCGGTCCGGCCAAAAATCATACCGTCCGGGCGCGAAGATCAGCTTCGCCGCCTTCGATGTCCGGCAGTAGTCCAGCGCTGCCCGCACACCTTCGGTCACGTCGGCTCCGGAATCGGGCTTCACACCAAATCGGGACACTTCCACAATCCCTCCGGTGGAAGGCGAGCCGTTCGTCGGGTTGGCAATCAAACATTCTTTGGCAGACATAGTGAGGATGATAAGCAGGGTGAGAGATTTCATGAAACTGTTGCCCCGCGCCAGTCAGCGGACGGCATTGCGCCTAAATCTCATCGAGGAGTTCCTTCGCCCGGCGCTCGTATTCGTCCTGTTTGATCAGGCGTTGATCCAGGAGTTGTTTGATTTGCCTGATGCGGTCGGCCGGGGAGGGGGGTGTTC
>JBAXXD010000156.1:0-7149 GCA_037128135.1 Verrucomicrobiia bacterium | reverse complement strand
ACGAGCGCATCGGCGTCACCGTGCTGGATGCCCTGAACACACTGCTGATCAAAGGCGAAACCGGACTCCACCAAAACCCTCAGACCATTCTGATTCCGGGCGTCTGGAAAACCGGGCGGACAACCTCTGCTCAAGCCCCATTGTCGGCAGCGAAGTCATCGACGACATGCTCGAAGTAGGACAAAAGAGATCCTGCCTTGTGGCAGATCAAATCGTTGCATTTCCCGAATATTAAGGCGTGTCCCTTTTCCGAGACGATCAACATCCACCCAGGCACAGGACCGAGCCGCCGGACCCGCTGACGAAGCGGACCGCCAGCAGATGGTTTCCTTTCTTGACCGCCTTCTCCACCGCCAAGGTCGTGCAAACCGTGTGCTCCCGAATCAGCGCCGGGGCGATCGCGTGCGCCGGCTCGATTGTGCTGTGCAATCTTTGACCATCCAGGAACGCTTCGAACCAGTAATCAGCGCCGACATTCAGGGTGATCACGCGTTCGACGGCTATGTGAAATGGCACATAGACCAAAGCGCTGTGTCCATTGGCCGTGCCGCCAATATACGGCGCCATGTCCAGCCGTCCGTCCTCCGCTTCGACTTTGCGCGGCACAACCGACACCCCGCGCACTTCGAAGCTGGCGGGGACCGCTTTCAGAAGGTCCGTTGACAGCGGGTCGCCTCGTTCAATGGGGCCGAAGATATGCCATTCATCCGGCAGTGAGAACTTCGGTCCCGGGAAGCTTTCGCGTTGACCGTCGGACCGATGCAATAGCGCGCGATCTTCCTCCTCCGCATCGTGGTGTTGCGGCGGGGCCGGGACGATTCCAAACTCGTATTCGCCTGAACCGACCTGCACGACGGTCCAACCATCACTCACGCGAACGGCACGGCTGGTCGCCAACAGAGGCTTGCCCTCCTCCTCGATCGTGGAGGCCTCGGCCGTCGGCAGATGGATCTCGGCCTCGGCATTAGCGGGAATGTTCACCTTCATCACGAGCCGGCCGTTTTCCCGCCGCCATTCGGAAACAACAAGCCCCTTCGCCGTTTCGACCTGCGCCTTGACGTTGGACAGCGGCGCGGTAACCCAGGGGCGAATTCTGACTTTGGAATAGCCAGGCTCCATGATCTGAATGCCGGCGAGATGACGGTAGAACCAGGCATCCAGTCCACCGGCCAAAAATGCATGATTCTGCGAGTTGACGATGAGACCGTAGAAGCCTTCCACCGCCGTGGTCGCGCCGAGCGTCAGCCAATGTCCCCAATTCCCTTCGCGCGTGCTGCCGATCAACCGCAGGGCAAGGTCGTTGCGGCCATGGTCGCCCAGCACGTCAAGAATGACTTTGGCACCAAAGCATCCGCAGCGCATGGCGCCATGGTGTTCAATGTCATCGACCAGACAGCGTAAGGTACCTGCGCGGGCCTGTTCCGGCACGAATCCGGACACCAAGGCCAGGGCGTTTGCCGCCTGCGAGCCGACGTCATAGCCACCGTCGGCTCGCAGGAATACACGATTAAGCCCTTCGGCGCTGGATTGCGCCTGCTGAGCAAACCTCGCCGCGTCGCCGGGTTCATTCAGCACCGCGGCGATCTTCTGCAAACGGGACAGGCACTGGTAATAGAACACCGTGGCCAGGAACGCGCCCGTCTCCGGTTGACGGTTGGGGGCATGGTTGCACCAATCACCCCAGATCACATCGTGTTGCAGAAGGTGATTTCCGTCACGGTCGCCGTGGAGAGAGTCGATCCAGAGGCGCATGGCGGGATAGTGACGGCGAAGAAATGCGACATCGCCGCTGGCCTCATAGTAATCCCAAGGCACAAGCACCATCGCTGACATAAAGGGCACATCCACCACGCCGTTCCATGCCCCGGTGTCCGGCGCAACCCATGGGATTGCCCCGTCCGCGCCTTGAAAGTCGGCGATGTCGGTCAGCCATTTATCATAGAAGTTTCCCATCCGGAAATTCAGGCAGTCGGCTTCGCTGTGACAATGGGCGTCGCCAGTCCAGCCTTTGCGCTCACGTCCCGGGCAGTCGGTGGGAACGGAAACCAGGTTGGATCGAAACGCCCACAATGCGGCGCGATGCAGACGATTCAGGCGCTCGTTGGAACAGGAGAACGCGCTCGCGGCAAGCATGTCGCTATGAACCGTGCGCGCTTCGATCTGTTCGGGCCGCAGTTTCCCCGGCCACCCCTTCACTTCCACGTAGCGGAACGCGTGCGTGGCGAAGTGCGGCTGATAGGTCTCTTCACCGCCGCCGCGTAGAATGTATTCGTCCTGTTCCGGAGCACCCAGGCTGCGCGGGTCCAGGGCGCCATCCGCGTGAAGCCGTTCGCCATAGCGCAGCACGATCCGCCTGCCGGCCTCCCCCTTCACGCGAAAGCGAATCACGCCATGCTGGTTCTGCCCGAAATCCAGAATATACGAGCCGTCGGCGCCGCGCTGCAGCGAACGCGGCGCAAAGGTATCCAGGGCAACCACCCGGTCTTGCTGAGCGTCGAGGAAGCGCGGGCCTAAATCTTTCGTCAGATTCCACGGTGCCGCAAACGCGAATTCGGCCCAGGTGCTGTCATCGAAACCAGGCCGCTCCCAACCGGCGGGCTCCAGTTGCGCATCGTATGTTTCGCCCTTGCCGTCCGAACGCAAGGTAACGAATGGCCCGTCTTGGCGCTGGCGCCATCCCTTTCCGGGGAAAACCGCCTGGCATGATCCGTCGTCAAAGCCGATCTCCAACTGGAACATCAAGCTGCTGGTGTGAATGATCGCCACGGCGTTGGCACCAGCTTGCAGTAGGCCGGCCACATCATGGGTCTGGTAACGGGCGCGCTTGGGCGAAGTCTGCCCCGGAGATATGATGTCGTCGCCGACGCGCTGTCCGTTGATCCACAATTCGTAGGTATTGGCCTTGTCCCCGGTGGCGCCGATGTAGGCCCTGGCCCGGATCACAGGTTTCTCTGATGGAATTTCGAACTCGCGGCGCAAATACACCGGTTTCCCGGCGCCGGACGCCCACCAGCCAAGCCAACTGTCGCGCTTGAAGATACCCGTCTCGAAGGTGGCCGGGGCACTGCTTATTTCCAGCGTCACGTTTCCGGGCACGGTGACCCGCGCCATCACCTTCCACCAGCAGGGGGTTTTCTCCGGCAGCGGAGGCCCGGCATGTTCGACGGTAAATTGCGTCGGTGAGTTCACCCATCCGCTGTCCCATAAATCGCCGGCGTCCGACGCCAGTGACTCGCCAGACGACGAGACCAGGATCCGATACGCCGTCTGCCGCACCCCTTTTTCGTCGCTGGAAAACCGCCACCCATAGCAGGGAGTGCCTGTCCCAATGCCGAGTGGAGCGTTTCTTCCCTCGCAGGTCAATGAATCGATGGTCGTCATTTCTAATACTCCCTTGGTAAAGGTTGAGGAAATTTCGGATCCGTTGCCGGATCATAGCCAGGGCGCCGCATGCGCAGGCAGAACCCCCAGGCGCGGCCATTGTTCAGCGCCATCAGCACCGTGATTGGCGAGCGCCCGGCCTTCAGCCGGACCGCTATGCGATGGGCGTCAGGAACAATAGGATTGGTGCCATGCGGGTCGGCATACACTTCCTGTTTTCCGACCCACACACGAACCGGGCCATCGTAGCCGAAATGGAACTCGGCATCCATGTCCTCACCGGCAATGACATCGCCGAAGAAGGCGACATGGCCGGTCTTTCCCACCCATTCCGGATGCACCGTGACGAATTTATCGCGAAACTCCCGGTTAATCGCCCGACCATCCTCCGTGGGCCGCGCCAGATCGGCGATCTCTTCACCTGGGCGTACCGGCGTCACCCTCCATTTCAGCACGAAATCGGAGAACGGCGGCAAGCCGGTAATCGCCAGCGGCCCGAATGCAGGAATCGCCATGCCGCGTCCATCGCAGACATTGCAGACCGGGTTCTGCGCATATCCATACATCACCCGCATGAGCGACACGGCCTCGCCGTCCAAGTAGAGCCGCGCCCGGTCCCCCGCGAGAAGCGTTTTGTAGATTCGCTGTAAGGATCGCCCGGTGCGATCGACGAGGTCGAAACCCTGCGGCAATCCCGATGACGTCAGTCCACCGACAATGTTCTTGAAGCGGACCTCCACCCCCACGCCACTGCCCCGCGCGGCAGCGACAAAACGCGCCGACACCGGTTGAGGTGCCGGTTTTTCGGCGCGGTCGCCATAGGCAAGCCGGACCGCGACCCGCGCCATGCGCTGGGCGAGTACGGGAAAGGCGCGCGCACTCACGTGGCCTCTGTCCTCGATTTCCAGATCGATGGTCGGGACAACGTCGCACTGCGCGATCGATTCAGGGAATCGGCGTTGCTGTTCCTGAACGCTGCTTCTCCAGGGCGCTGGCAGATCCTGGTAGGGGCCGACAGACCGACCAATCTGCGCGATGATCCACGGAAGTTTAGGTTGCCCAAGATCGCGGCGTATGGCGGCCACCAGTTCCTGCATTTTGGCCGTGTAGACGGCTGTCCGACCTTCCCGGCAGTCATCCTCGCCCTGAAACCAAAGCACGCCGCTGATCGGCTGACCTATGGCGGTGAGGCTGAGGGTCATCGAGCCGTAGAGCGAACGGCCGCCGCGATCCTTCAGCGCCGGAGCCCAATCCTCCATCGAGGTTCCGCCATGAGCGGTGGCGATCAGGCCCTGCGGCACCCCGGTGCGTTGCAGCATCAGTTTGCCGAAGGGCACGCCAACGCCTACCCCTTTGACCGCGCGCTTCTTGGCGCGGCTCGCCCCCCCTCGGCTCAGGGGCGAAGCACAATGAACCGGGTCGGGAGATTCTTCGAGAAAGTGCAGCGGATCACGCGCAAGTTCCCAGCGACGAGCCATGGAGAAATTTCTGACCAGCGGGTGAGGGCTGTCGGCATCGGCCACATTCCCCATGCCCTGCATGTTGCTCTGTCCAGCCATCAACCACAGATCGCCGACGAAGACGTCATCGACCGCAATCCGCGCCCCGCCGCACGCCATTTCAACGGTATAAGGTCCACCGGCTGGCAGGCCGGATATCGTGGCAGTAAAGCGCCCAGCTTCCGCCCGGCCGGCTTCCCTTCTCTTGAACCCGCGCACAATCTTCTCTGCTTGATATACCGTGACGGATACCGTTCCGCTGCAATTGCAGGCACCCGTGACAACTGTGCGAGCCCCGTGCGGTTGACGCTGCAGAACATGTCCGGAAAGAAGCCCTGAGTCGATCCTCATCAAATTCATATCCATTCACCTCCACAACATGCCAACCGCTCTCTTCGAACACCACAAACCGTCATTCCGTCCAGAAAACTGGGGGTCAGTGTGGAATGGCGCTAACTTAAGCGAACGTAGAAGCGGCATCTTGCCGCTTTCCCCAGGGAAATCCAAGCGGCAAGATGCCGCTTCTACATCCCAAACCGCTCTTAAGTTAGCGGCATTCGGGTCAGTGCATATTCTTGCAATACTGCTGCGCAGACCTGCCATCATGGCCTCTTGTTTGACCAAAGAAATGCAAGGAAATGCACGCTGGCACCTTTTCAACAACGCGATGAGCCCCAGCAAAGCCGCCAGTGCCACATGGATTTTGAGTTTCATGGCTACCAGTGGCGTGCGACATAGGGGTCGTCATCGGCGGCGACCATGTTCAGGTAGTTTGAGGCCAGCATTTGCCGCCGCTCCACTTTCTCCGGGTCGGCGAAGATTAACTGCACCGGGCCATAGCCAATGCCGCCGTCGTTGATCGGGTCGTCATCGAGCAGGGTGATCTCGTTTGCCCCGGCCTTGAGCAAGCTCGCAGGGATGGCATACATGCGCGGCGTGTGGTAGGCGGATGGGCCATTAAAGAAGTTATCCGGTCCGGTGTGGCCGATCTTCGTCCCGTTGAGCCAGGTGGTATCCCAGTCGTCCACCCCGCCCATGACGAGGAAGGGCTCGGCTCCGGCGTGCAAGGCGGCCGGGAGCGTGAAGCTCTTGCGATACCAGAAGAACCCGTTGTATTTTTTCCAGTCGGCATGCTGGGGCTGGTAGTGGCCGGGCACCGTGACATCGTGCCAGCGGGGGTCGGTGGCGGGCGGACAAGGCTGCTCAGTCTTGCCGATGGCGCAACCGCTCCACTTGCCCTCCAGGCTGAACGGTTCCAGCACGCCGGCCAGATCCCCGGCAGGTTTGAAGAAGTTCACGGTCATGGGCGGATGGACGGAGCCGTCACTGTCGCGCATGCCGAGGCCGCCGCCGCGGTCGAAGTCAACCCGTATGGCGATCTCATTCCTGCCCACCTTGAGCAAGCCCGCTGGCAGGGAGTAAGTGCGGCTCACCACCGCCACGTCGTTGACATGGTTGCCCAGATCGCTTTGGCCGACTTTGACGCCGTTGACCAAGGTGATGTCGCTGCCGCTGATCTGGCCGACCAGGATATTGGCATTGGCACCAGCGGGCAGCTCCTTAACCTCAAAGCTCCGGCGATACCAGACAGTGCCCTTGTCGCCGCCAGCTTTTCCAGGCAGGGCAACCTTGCTCCAGGCGGTGGCGCCGGCGGGACAGGCCTCCTGGGTGGGCAGCCCGGGGCAGGTCTCCCATTCCCCAGCAAGGTCAACCGCCCCGACGAGCTCATCCTTGGCCTTCGGCGGGCGCAGGAAGTAAGGGGCGGCCATCTCGACGCCGCAATTGGAAAGCAAGACCACCAACGCCCGCTCGTTGAATCGTTTCGAGCGGTCGAGCCAGAAACGTTTATCCACGTCGAACATACCGGGCTCGACCTGGCAGAGCACGAACTCGCCCTTGCCGCGAGGCACGCGGGCCAGGACGCCGCTATCCAACAGGAGAGCCGCGCCCTCGACTTTTTCCAAGGCGTTGATGGTGACGTCACCTTTCCAATAGAAGTCGGTGTTTCCCAGTCCCAGAAGCAGCGGGTCGGCGGCGGCCTTGCCCAGGACAGTGTGGTTCACCGGCTTGGGCTTGGCCTCGACGGCAAACGGCAGGCAGGTGAACTTGTCGCGTGGCAGACAGAAGACCAGTCCGCCAGCCTGGGCGAAACCATCGAGCCCCTCGGGGGAGGCGTCGCCGCCCAAGATTAGGGCATCAGCGGGCTTGGCCTCGGCGAGGTCTTTAATCCTCTTGAAGTCAATGCGGAGGGACTCCAGGAGCTTGGCTC
>JBAXXD010000155.1:0-7169 GCA_037128135.1 Verrucomicrobiia bacterium | reverse complement strand
GACCTATGTGGCCGGGGATCTGGTCACCTATAAAGGCGAAACCTGGTCGGCCCGCGTTGCGATTGATCCGGCGGGCTTGAAATCCGCTCCCTCTCCGACGATGTCCGGCATCTATTGGTCTAAGGTTGACACGTCGTATGCCATCGTGCCGGGATACACGGCGGAATATGCGCCTTTGTCGGTTTACAACACGGGAGTGAACGCCCAAGTCCTTGGAGGAGACCCTGGGCTTGTCAGTTCGAAGATCAAACTGGGCGACAGAATCTTTCTCGACGGTGCACCCGGCTTGGATGCCGGCACTTATACCCTCCTGCCCAGGCGCTACGCGATTCTGCCGGGTGCATTCTTAGTCACTCCCAAATCCGGCGGCACCTTCGCTAAATACAGCACCGGAGAAGGGAACTCCTACACGAGCGGCTACTTCGTGAACGCATTCAACCAGCCGTCGCAAGCGACCGGGATCCGCTCGCTTTTTGAAATTGCCTCTCCCGCAGTCATTGCTGGGCGCGCCGAATACGAGGTGCTTGGGGCGAACGAATTTATCACCCGCGCAGCCGAGCGGCTGAATGTGGATGCGGTGCAGCGGCTGCCGATCGATTCCGGCTCGCTATCGTTTCAAGGGAACTCCGCGTTGCGTCTCGAGGGCACGGTTCTTACCAAAGCTTTTTCAGGCGGGCGGGGAGCCAGCGTGGATGTGAGCAGCGATGCGGACATCCACATCATCGGCGGCTCCGGCAGTGCGCCCGTCGGCGCCACGGTTGTTTTGAATTCGGATCTTCTCAACTCGTGGGGAGCCGAAAGCCTCCTCATTGGAGGATTGAGGCGGACAACGTCGGAGGGCGTGTCGGTGGACGTCCGCACCTCGTCCGTCACGCTCGACAACCCGGGCGGCGAGCTCTCATCGCCGGAGATCACGCTGGTCTCGAAAGCCGCACTCACGGTGACGGCTGGTTCAAAGATCGCCTCCTCTGGCACCATGAGCCGGACTTCCGAAGACTTCCTTTTGAGCGGTGATGGAACCCTGCTCCGGGTGAGCGGAGATACGGGCGCGGCGATGGCCCGCTCTTCAACGACGGGTTCGGTGCTGCCGCTTATGACCATCGGAGCCGGGGCGTCGATTTCCGGTGCCGGGGTCATTTTGGATTCTTCCTACGCGACCTCGTTGAGCCCGACAGCCATTTTGAGTGCGACCGCGCTTACTCTGGGAGGTGGTCAGATCAGCATTGTTCTCAGCCCGTCGGCCGGCGGACTCACCGGATCGGTCATCAGCCCGCACCTGACGCTCAGCGGCTCGCTTCTGACATACGTCCAGTCGGTGAACTCCCTCAAGCTCTCCAGCTACCGCACGATTGACATCTACGGCGCGGGAACATTCGGCTCTTCCACAATGGGAAGCTTGAATCTCTTTGCTACGGGGATCCGCGGATACGACCGCGGAACCGTCACCCTGATCGCTGGAACCGTCACCCTGGCCAATCCGTCGGGCGGCTCGGCTCTTGCCGCTCCCGCACTTCCGCTTTCCGGCGATCTCCGGATCCTATCGGAAACCATGAACCTCGGAGCCAATGCCTTCAGCATCGCGGGCTACCAAAGCCTGGACATCACCGCGTCGGATGGCGTGCTCGCGACGGCCGATGGATCGTTGGCTTTGCCCGGAACCCTTTCTGTTACCACGCCGATGATCACCGGCTTTGGGGGGGTCTCCTACGATGTAACGGCCGCAGGGAGCGTCTCGTTGCTGCCCGGAGTGGGAACCTCCGGAGTTTCGGGCGGGCTCGGTGCCAGCCTTGGTTTTACCGGCAGCTCGATCCTGGCCCACACAGCGATCAACCTGCCCAGTGGCAGCCTCGTTCTCCACGCGCTGGGCGGCGGAGTCACAGTCGGCGGTGAACTCACTGTGGACGGGACGGCGCAGGCATTTTATGATGTCACCCGTTATGCCGACGCGGGTCGCATCGAACTCACTTCCGATACCGGGGATGTCACTTTGAATCCGGGCAGCCTGGTATCAATTGCGGCAGCCGACGGAGGCGGCAACGCGGGCTCGGCGGAAATCCGGGCGCCCGCAGGTTCCTTCGTCAACAACGGCTCGCTTCTCGGCTCGGCGGCCGCCGGGTTTGCGTCCGGCTCGTTCCTGCTCGATGCAAGTTCGATCGTCTCATTTGCTAATATTAACAACCCGCTTGAGTCCGGCGGATTCTTCGAGGAGCGCAATATCCGGGTCCGCACGGGAAGCGTCACGATGGACAGCACGGCTCACGCGCGTTCGTTCAGCCTGTCCACCGATCAGGGCGGCATCACGGTTTCCGGAACCGGCCTGATTGACGCCAGCGGGTTGACAGGCGTCGGAACCACCGGAGCACTGACCGGGGTGTTGACTGGTGGAAGCATCGCCCTTGCCGCGCGGGACAATGTGACAGTCCAGTCCGGCGCATTGCTCACCGTGGCGGCGACTCAGTTCAGCAGTGCCGGAAAAGGCGGGGCCATCCGGATCGAGGCCGGAGCGCAGCAGGACGGCACGTTCAACACGGCTGCCCTGCTCGACCTGCAAGCAGGATCAACACTCGATCTGTCGGTGGCTTCCTTTGTTGCCGGAGGTTATACATCGGTCGGCTCGAGCGCGTTCAACGGACAATTCCAAGGGACGCTTCATCTCAGGGCCCTGCGCAGTGGAAACGATGTCCGGGTGGATGCGATCGAAAGCACGATCACCGGTGCCTCCTCGGTTGTTGTTGAAGCCTACAAACTCTATGACCAGACCTCCGGGATCCTCAACACGACGCTCCGCGGAACCATCAACACCGAGGCCGCAACCTTCATGACGGCCGGCGAGACAGCCATGCGGACAAAGCTGCTGACGACGGGCGATCCGTTGACATCGGCCGCCCTATCGCCGCTTCTTGTCATTGTTCCCGGCGTTGAAATCATCAACCGCACCGGGGACCTGACATTGGGGTTGGCGAACCCGACCGGTTCAACCAATGCGCAGGCCCTGAGTTCCGCCGACTGGGATTTTTCCACGTTCCGCTATGGAACAAATTCTGCGCCCGGCATCCTCACCCTCCGGGCAAAAGGCGATCTGGTTTTCAACAACACCCTCAGCGATGGGTTCACGCCGGTGGCCGCATCAACGGCGAACGGAAATTCCTCCATGTGGCTCGCCACGCTGAAGACCGTCAACACCAGCCTTCCCCTGAACACGCAATCCTGGTCGTTCCGCCTCTCGGCCGGCGCCGATCTTGGAGCGGCGGATTTCCGCTCGGTTCTTTCGACCGCCTCGCTCACCGCCGGCAAAGGATCCCTGCTGGTCGGCGAGTTCTATCCGGCGATTCCTAATGCCGCCACGTCAGGAACCGCGCCGGCGACGGGAACATTAGGTTTGACAGCCAACACGATCAGGATTTCCACGGACGCCACGAACCGCGGAACAAGATACGAGGTGATCCGCACCGGCACGGGAGATATCACGATCAGTGCCGGACGTGACGTGCAGCTTCGCAACCAGTTCGCCACCATTTATACTGCGGGCGTCGCCTTGCCGACTCCGACGACGATCTTTGTGGCCAATGATTTTGTTGCGCCCATCCTTAACAAAACCCCGAGCCAGAGCGGCACCGGGGTGACACTGGGTGCCATTCAACAAACCTATGCGGCGGTCTGGTCGCTCGGTGGCGGCGACGTGTCGATTTTCGCCCGGGAGAACATCGGCCACTATACCAAAAATAGCGCGGGGCTCCTCATCGTGGATTCCTCGCGGCAGATGCCGACAAACTGGCTCTACCGGAGAGGATACGTTGACGACTCCGGCCAGTTTGCATCGAACGGAGGAATTGATGGGGTGCTGATAAGCACACGGGTGACTGATCCTGCGACCTCAACGGCATGGTGGATCGATTTCAGCAACTTCTTCGAGGGCGTAGGCGCGCTGGGTGGCGGCGATGTCTCGCTGACTGCGGGAAATGACATCGTCAATGTGGACGCCTTCGCTCCCACAAATGCCCGGATGGCCGGGAGAAATCCGCTGACCGGGATCAATCTCGCGCCGGACGCCGCCAAACTTCTTGAGTTGGGCGGGGGCGATGTCACGGTTCGGGCGGGCAACAACATTGACGGGGGTGTTTATTATGTCGAGCGCGGCGCGGGATCGTTGGTTGCGGGCGGCAGCATCACGACGAACTCCGCACGCTCCCCTCAGCTCGGGATTCTGGATTCCAGTTCGACAGCGGTTTATGATAGTGCCACATGGCTTCCGACGACCCTCATGGTTGGCAGGTCCCATTTTGATGTTAGCGCGCTCAAGGATGTCCTGCTCGGTCCGGTGACGAACCCGTTCCTGCTTCCCCAAGGCTTGAACAACAAGTTCTGGTATAAGACGTATTTCAACACGTTTTCATCGGATTCGGGAGTTGACGTGGCATCCTTTGGCGGAAGTGTGACCCATCGCGTGGCGGCCACTCTACCCGGAGCCGCCTCGCCGGACTCGATCCTGAATCTCTGGTTCACCACCCAGAACCTGTTCAATGGCGGCGGCAGCGCTTACAACGCATCAAACTTCCAGCCATGGCTTCGCCTTGCCGAAGTCGATCTGAGCGCATTCGGACAGGTGTTTTCTCTGGGGGCACCGAATTTGAAAAGCTCCGCTTTTAGTGGAGATGTGAATCTTGTCGGTTCGCTGACGCTCTTCCCCTCAGCCACGGGAACTCTCGAGCTGGTTGCCTCGGGAAGCATCGTCGGGCTCCAGTCCACCGGAGTCGGAGTGAACGCCAAGGGAGAAAGCGCAAGCGTCTGGACCTCTTCGACGGTCAATGTCTCCGATGCGGATCCCTTAACATTTCCCGGCACGACATCCCCCATTGGCTATCAGAAGTTTTCCGGGCGCGTGCAGGCGGACGCGTTGATGAGCGGCTTCAATCCCTATTCCATCGTCAACGTGGTGCTCCAGGAAACCGGCTCATACTTGAATTCTTCGATCGATGTCCAGCGTGCGCTTCACTCGGAGACCCTACTCCATGCGGGCGATTCCAGTCCGATCCGGCTTTACGCGGCGGGCGGAAGCCTCACCGGCCTGACATTGTTTTCTCCGAAGGTAACACTCGCCATGGCCGAAAAGGACATCACAGATATCGCCTTCTATATTCAGAATGTTTCCCCGGATGATGTTTCCATCGTCTCGGCCGGGCGCGATATCATTCCCTACAATGAAAATGCGCCCATGCGCGCGCTGGCCTCGGATGCCTCGCAAGGAAATGTTATCGGGGATCCGACACGGCGGACCACCACCGATGTCCTCAGCAATGCGCTATCCGGAGACATCCAGATCAACGGCTCCGGGGTTCTCGAGGTTCTTGCCGGCCGCGATCTGGATCTCGGCACCGGTCCGAACTATGCCGATGGCACGGCGGTCGGCATCACCAGCATCGGCAACTATCGCAATCCGTTTCTCCCGTTTGAAGGTGCCTCTCTTGTTGTCATGGCGGGAGTCGAAGGGCAGGCGGGCGGACCGGCACTCGGTCTCGCCGGAAGCAATCTGGACTTCACTCAGATATCGTCCAAGGGATCGGGATCTTTCGTGTCCAAGGAACTGGAAGACGTGGCGGCATTGCAGGAGTTCTTCGCCCTGCTCCGGCAGGCTGCGGATGAATACGAGACCACAGGATCCTACGCGACCGGGTTCTCCGCGATTGATGGCGTTTTTGGAAGCGCCTCCGGCTCCGGAGAAATCTACACCCGGGCGCGCGATATCCGCACAACGACCGGAGGCGCGATCACCATCGCCGCCCCGTCGGGTGGGCTGACCATGGCCTCGGATATTTTCGGCAACCCCGGAACTCCGCCCGGCATCGTGACAGAATACGGCGGGGAGGTTTCGATCTTCACCAACGGAAGCGTGAATATCGGACGGACCCGCATCTTTACGCTGCGCGGCGGAGACATGACGATCTGGTCCTCGACCGGCGATATCGCCGCGGGCACGGCGTCGAAAACTGTCGTCACCGCACCGCCGACGCGCGTTGTCATTGACACCACGAGCGCGGATGTTGCCACCGACCTCGGCGGCCTCGCCACCGGCGGTGGCATCGGCGTGCTGGCTTCGGTGAAGGGCGTGCCGCCGGGAAACGTCTCACTCATCGCGCCCCTTGGCACTGTGGATGCCGGCGATGCCGGAATTCAAGCGACCGGAAACCTCCGGATCGCGGCCTCCCAGGTGCTCAACGCGGACAACATTTCCACAGGCGGCACCGCCAGCGGCGTGCCGTCCGCACCGACTGTCGCAGCTCCGAATATCGGGGGTTTGACCTCTGCTTCGAGTTCCAGCGCCGCAGCAAACAGCGCGGCCAATCAGGTTGCCAATCAGGCCAGTCAGCAGCAGCAGGAAACCATCGAGACCCCCTCGACCATCACGGTCGAGGTGCTCGGTTACGGCGGAGGCGAAGACGAAAGTTAGAGCATTTTAAATAAACACATGGCCCCATCAAAAAGAACGCGCTGTAGCGTCCGTGTCGGACGCGGTTCCGAGGTTCCCCACGCTCCCTGCCAACACGCCCGACACGGGCGTGGCTACAACTCTGTGAGAAAGACGCGGAGAAATTCCGGGGAGCATACGCGCCCCCGCGTGTGGAGGTCGGCGCCCCCGCCGACCGAAGGGCCTGGCAAGGAGGTCAACTTTAGGAAAACGAATTTCCCCCATTGCCAAAATCGAAAAACCTGTTAATGAGTTTTTTTCTATGGCAGCCAAGAAAAAGCTCGTGAAGAAGTTCGCCAGGGAAATAGCGAAAGAAGTCGCCAAGAAGCTCGCGAAAAAACCTGCAGGGAAATCATCCAAACCCGCAAAGAAAGCTTCCAAGAAGCCGCACAAAAAGCCAACCCGCAAGCCGGGCGAGGCCGCCGCGAAAGAGGCGCCACAGGAAAAATAATTCCGGGGAGCATACGCGCGTGCGGTGTCCGGCGACCCGCCGGGCAATTCCAGAATCGTTCAGCCGCAGATTGACAGGATTCCCGCAGATGCCGAAGGGGAACACGATGTGGCAATGCGTGCTCGCGCATCTACGAAAGGTGCAAAGACGCTCTTGAAGGGAGCGCGGGCGTCTCGCCCGCTTCGTCCACAAGCGGGCAGGATGCCCGCGCTCGTGCGCTGCGAAGCTGCGCACTCCTCCGAGGTGGAAGACCTC
>JBAXXD010000154.1:0-7193 GCA_037128135.1 Verrucomicrobiia bacterium | reverse complement strand
TCCCCTGAGTCCCCGAAGCCCCAGCCCACTCCGGGCGACCAAAAAAAAGATGGCCAGCAAAAGCCTGCCGCCCAGCCGACCCCGACACCCGGCGAGAAAAAAGAAGGCGATGTGAAATCCAACGCCGGCGGCGGGAAAAACGAGGAGAAGCAACCGGCAAAGCCCGCTCCCGCTGCGGAGGAGAAGGAAAAAGAAGGGGAGATGAGCGTCGCGCAGGCCCGCGCCCTGCTGAAGGCCTTGAATTCCGAGGAAGAAAAAGTGAATCTCATGCAACAGCCGTACACGGAGGAGACTCTGCGCGACTGGTGATTTTTATATGAAACGAGCCCCGGCCATTTTTCTTTCGCTTTTCCTGACCGCCTCTTCGCTGTGCGCGCAGGAGATCGTCGCGGGGCTGTCCAGCAACCGGGCGCAGGTCGGCGAGCCGGTTCAGCTTGTCGTCACGGTGCGCGGCGCGCGCGGAGCGGATGTTCCGGAAACGCTTTCTGTCAACGGGCTCCGCATCAACTTAGCCGGGCGCTCGACGCAATTCGAGATGAGGAACTTCAAGATGAGTTCGACGCTCACCTACACCTACATTATCGTCCCGCAGCTCGACGGCGAGTTCACGATTCCGTCGTTCGACGTCTCGATCGAGAAGAAAATCTACCGCACGCAGGCGATGCGGTTATCGGTATCCGGCCGGGCGGGCGCTCCGCAGGCGCAGACGCAGACGCAGGGCCCCGCGCCCATGCCGCCGACCCCGATGCCGCCGGGCCCAGAGCCGTCGGCCCCGGACAACGGACGGCCATTCTTCGGCGACCTCGTCCTCGCAAAAAAATCCGCCTATGTCGGCGAGGTGATTCCGATCGAGCTCAGGTTTTATTTTCACGCGCGGATCGGCGGCCAGGTTGGCGAGCGTCCGAACTTCAGCGGTGAGGGGTTCACGGTGCAGAAATTCTCGAACGCGGCGAAGCGCGAGCAGGTTGTGAACGAGGCCAACTATGTGGCGTTCACCTTCCAGAGCGCGATCACTCCGGTCAAGGCCGGCGTGCTGGACATCCCGGCCGCATCGCTCGAAGCCCGCCTCCAGGTTCCCGGCAAAGCCCCGCAGGGATTTGATTCCTTCTTCAGCAACTTCCCGCTCCCGCAGGGAATGTTCACCGAGACCCAGGATGTGAAGATCGAAACCACCGCGCAGAAGCTCGACGTCCTGGCCCTGCCGAAGGAAGACCGCCCGGAAGATTTCTCCGGGGCCGTCGGCAAGTTCACGATGGAGGCTGCGGTGTCGCCGAAAAAAGCCGGCGGCGGAGAACCGGTCACCCTCCGCGTGATGGTTTCCGGCCGCGGGAATTTCGAGGGCATGGGCGCGCCCGTGCTCACGGGCGACGAAGGATGGCGGACGTATCCGCCCTCGGACAAATTTCATTCCGCCGACGCGATCGGGTTCACCGGAGAGAAGACGTTCGAGTTTCCGCTCATCGCCCGCCAGGATCAAACCCGCACGCCGGGGATCCGGTTTTCCTATTTTGATCCCTCGACTGGAAAATATGTGACGCTCACGCAGGAGCCGCTCGCGGTGGACGCCCGGGCGGGTGCTGCCGTGCCGGCCGCGCCCCAGCAGCAAGCGGCGGGAACTGCGGCCACTCCCCCGCCGGCATCCGCTCCCACTCCGGACATCACCGCCATGTCCGGCGGCGCCTCGAATTGGACCGCCCTCTTTTTCCGGAAGGAATTCCTTGCGGTCCATGCCGCGCTCGCGCTGGCATGGCTCGCCGCCGTGATCATTTTCACGGCCCGCCGGTTCTCCGCCTCCGAAGCCGGCAGGGCGCTCGCCAGAAAAAAGCGGGCGCGTCAGGCGCTTGCGCGGCTGGCCGGCGCGGATCCGGCCTCGTTTTACGAAGCGGCCGTCCACTTCCTCGCCCTCCGCTTCAACGTGCCGGGCGATCAGCCGTCCCTTGCGGAAAAGATCGCATCCTCGAACTTCCCGGAGGAAATCCAATCCGCCCTGCACCGGATCGTCGCCCGCCACGTCGAGTCGAAATTCGCGGCGGGCGGAGCCGCGCCCCCGTCGGCCGAAGAGCGCGAACGCGTCCTCGCCACGCTCCAAGAAATCCGCCATGAAAAATAACCTGCCCCGTCCGGTTGTCTCCTGGAGAGATGGCCTCCGTGCCGTCCCATATTTTGGATCGGAGAAGTCGGCGCTGACGGAGCAGCGCCCTCCAGATTTTGCGGCGGGGGAGTGCGCCCAAACGGGCGGGCCGCCCGTTCCCCCTGTGCCTTGCTCCTTTCGGGCATGCGCCCTGCTCGCTCTCTCGCTTGCGATCCTTTTTGCGGCAACCCTGCGGGCGGATCCGCTTGCCGACGCCCGCGCACGCTACGCCGACGGGGAATATGCTCAGGCCGCCAAACTTTTTGAGCAGGCCATGGAATCCTCGCCTCCGCAGGCCGCCATTTTTTTTGATCTTGGGCGCTGCTTCAGGCAGACCGGTCAGGAGTCCCGTGCCGCGCTGAGCTTCCGCCGGGCGCTCGTGCTCGACCCGCGCTTCACCCCGGCGCGCCTCGCGCTCCTCGAGACCAACACCGACCTCGGTCTCCCGAAGTCCGGGAAAACCTGGAGAGATCAAGTGCTCGAGCGAATCCCGATGGACGCGCTGACCCTCGCGGGATCCGTGCTCTTCTGGCTCGGAGCGTTCGCGGTCATGCTGCTCCTCTTCCTGCGCGCATCCAACGGCAAAGGCTGGCTCGCGCTCGGGATCCTTTGCCTCGCCGCCGGCGCGGCCGCACTCGCGCTGGCAGGGATTTGCGACCCGCGCATTACCGACCGCACCACGGCCCTCGTTCTCAAAACCGGCGGATCCTCCCTCCTCAGCTCGCCGGCCGACCAGTCGGAAAAGATCGCCGCCATGCCCGATGGCAGTACGGTCACCGTCCTCTCCCAGCGCGGCAGATGGTTCTACGGACGCCTCCCCGACGGGAAGCTCGGATGGTTCCTCACCGAGGGCATCGTCCCGCTCATCCCCCCGGCCTGAGTTTGTCAACCCTTCGTCCAGTCCGCCACCCGCAGGCCCGGCACCCTTTTGAACTCGCGCGTGTTGTTGGTGACAACTGTCAGCCCGAGACTCTTTTATTTCACAGATCCCTTTCCTGTGTTGCAGGTTGTTCCCGGTCTTTCATGAAATCCTTCGACCCTCCCCAGCACGCTTCAAAAAGAATGTCCCAAGTCCCGTGAGGCGGCATCAGTACCACCGCCGATCCCATGCGGGTTACATACACCTCGGTGCCTCCAAAACGAAACTCCTTCGGCAGCCGCACCGCCTGGCTCCGACCGGAACGAAAGATTTTTGCAGTGCTCATGCGAGGATGATATACACCAACGATCATTACCACGCAGGTTAGAAAAAATGACAAAAAGAAATTGTTTGAGCCGGAACAAAACCGCCTTGATTCTTGTATTGAGCACGGCAGGTTAATTCCGCACCATGCGGTGCACGACTGAATGAAGCGCACGATTAAACCATCAAAAGCCCCGGAGCACACCCATAAAAGGCGGCTGTTTGTATGGCCCTCCGATTCGTGTGTTGTGAAGGAAGGCTCAGTGCCTTGTTGGGGCACAAAGAAAAAGCCCGCCTTTCTTTCCCTGTTCAGCGGGGCCATGGGACTGGATCTCGGGCTGGAATCAGCCGGGATCAAAAATGTCGGCTGCCTGGAGCTGGATAAATGGGCATGCAAAACCATACGCAAAAACCGGCCTGACCTCCCTCTCGTCGAGGACGATATTCGCAACTGGTCTGGCGCGAAACTTCTGAAAAAGTTCAACGCTTATGACATCCAGCTTGTTTGCGGTGGGCCGCCGTGCCCGTCCTTCAGCACCGCCGGTCGCCGACAAAGCTTTGGCGATCCACGAGGAGAAGTCATGTTCGATTTTCTGCGTGTCATCAACGAAATCCGACCCCCTTTTTTTATCATGGAAAATGTCAGGGGAATCCTCTCCGCCGCCATCAAGCACGTTCCGCTGTCCGAGAGGTCGTCCAAAGGGAAATCGTTTACTGCGGCAGAACAGAAGGGAAGCGTGCTGCGCCTCCTGAAAGAGGAGTTCGGAAAAATGCACTATACCGTCACGGTCGAACTCGTTAATGCTGCGGATTATGGCGTTCCGCAGAAACGCGAGCGCGTCGTTTTCATCGGAAGCCGCGACGGGTTTCAGGTGTCCATGCCTCCCCCCATGTTTGTCAGCTCGGGAGATATGTTCACCCCGCGCTGGCGCACGCTGGCGGATGCGCTGGCCGGGCTGCATGAAGTCAGCCCGGAGATCATGCCGTTTTCAGCGGCCCGCGCAAAATACCTTCGGATGTTGAAAGAGGGGCAAAACTGGCGGAATCTTCCAAAGGATATTCTGCGGGAGGCGATGGGCGGCGCATATGCCTCCGGCGGTGGGAAGGTCGGCTTCTACCGCAGGCTCTCCTTTGACCGCCCCAGTCCGACCGTTTCCACCAGCCCAGTTCAAAAGAGCACCTGCCTCTGCCACCCGACGGAACTCCGCCCGCTCAGCGTTCGCGAATACGCCCGGATTCAGCAGTTTCCGGACGACTGGATATTTGAGGGTTCGATCGCTGAAAAATACCGGCAAATCGGCAATGCAGTCCCTGTGGGGCTCGGCCATCAGATCGGTCGCAGCATTTTGAAATATATCGTGAACTATGAGAATCTGACGCCATGAATGAAGCCCAGCTCATCAAGTCCGTGCAGAATCGCTTGAACGACTTCTACGCCCGGCGGATCGCCAAGCTTTCCACACTCGATCTCAAGAAAACCTTGAAGCGGAAAAATCCCTATCTTTTCCGAGCAGTCGGCTTGCTGGATGCAAATGAAGTCATTGATCGGCTGCTGAAAGATTTCATGTCTTCTTCCGACGAAACGATTTTCGGCGACGCCTTTTTTGAGCCGCTGGCAAAGGATCTCGCGGCGGGCACGTCTTCCCCGACGGAAGGCGTTGATATTGTGATGGAATCCGAAACTGCTTACAAGGCGATCGCTGTAAAATCCGGCCCCTCGGTCTTCAACGCTCAAAGCCGCCGCCGCCAAAACCAGGAATTCCAGGCGTTGAGGAGCCGCATGATGAAGCTCCAGAAACACTTCGATGCCATTGTCGGCTACTCCTATGGAAAGAAAACATCGGCACCAAATGAAAATAGGATTTTCGCTGAAATGTCCGGTCAAACATTCTGGGCGGAACTGACCGGGGACAAGGATTGCTACCTGAAAATTATCGGGGCCATGCAGGATCTGCCGACTCGCCACAAAGATCGTTTCAATGAAGAATGGGCCAAGGCAAAAAACAGGTTTGCAAAAGAATTCCTCGCCGGTTTCTGCGACGATGATGGATCCATCAACTGGAACAGGCTTCTCGAATTCAACAGCGGGTCAAAGTAAATTGGAAAATATACTGGCCGGACTGATTTTTGCTGTGCTGCTCGCCGCGCCGCTCCATGCGGACTGGCGGGATTCGCTGACGCCGGACGAGGCGGGGACGTTCCCGCCGGTTCGTCCGTTCGAAGCGGAATTCCGGATCGGATGGACGGATATCGAAGCCGCCCGGGCGCGGGTGAAAGTTTCCGACGACGGAGGGACGATCCGGCTCGACGCGGCGGGGGCCACGAGCGGGCTCGCGCGCGCCCTCTGGCAGCTCGACGCCTCGATCGAGAGCTCGACCGCGCGAGAGGGGTTCCGGACGATCTACACCGTCATGAAGGAAAACTATGCGGCCCGGTTGGTCATGACCCAGATCGTCGCACGACCCGACGGGATCTGGCGGCTCCGCGAAAATTTTCCGGAGGGAGAAAATCCCGCGCGCTGGAAGCGGCTCAAGATCGCTCCGGCGCGCGACATTTTTTCTGGCGCGCTTTTTTTCCGGAGCCAGGCCTTGGCGCCGGGCGAATCGGTTTCCGCGATCATCTTTCCCGGCGACACTCCGTTTTTTGTCGAGCTCAAGGTAGCGGGCACCGGTCCACTGACGATCGCCGGTGCCGCGCGCGACGCGATCCGCATCGATCTCTCCCTCCAAAAAATCAATGTGAAAAACGACTTCCGCCTCGAGCCTCAGGGGAAATTCCGCAGCGGAACCGTCTGGGTGTCGAACGACGCCGACCGGATCCCGCTCCGCGTCGAGCTCGATCTCTTCATCGGGTATGTCTTCGCGGAGCTCGAATCGGTCTGGTTTCCTCCTCGTTGAAGGGCCGGATTTTTTTCTCGCCACTTTGGAATTTTTCCATCAAGTAAAACCCATGGCATTAGAAATTGGCACCCAGGCACCCGGATTCACTCTGAAATCAATGTCCGCCGACGGGCTCGTGGACGTCTCGCTCTCGGAGAATTTGGGTCGGCAGGCGACGGTCATTCTTTTTTTTCCGCTGGCGTTCACCGGGGTCTGCACGCAGGAGATGTGCGATGTGACGGCCGGGCTGCAGAAGTATGCCGACCTGAAGGCCGAGGTGCTTGGCATCAGCGTGGACAGCCCGTTTGCGCAGGCCGCGTGGGCGAAGAAAGAGGGGATTACGATCAAGCTTTTGAGCGACCTCAACAAATCGGTGACCAAGGCCTACGACGTCGTGTTTCCCGGGCTGGCCGGGATCGGGGACACGTCCGCCCGTGCGGCGTTCGTGGTGGATGCCGGCGGCATGATCGTTTACAGCGAGCAAACGCCGACGCCGAAAGACCTGCCGGATTTTTCAAAAATCGAAGCCGCTCTCCGGGCACTGTAAGTTCCCCCGGAGATGCACCCATGGCGGGTCGCCTTGGATTCTTGCGCGCAGCCGACCGGGGTGATAGCTTTCCGTCCATGTTTCTTCCTGTCTCACACCTGATCGTTCAGCCGGATGATGGAGTGGCGCCGGTGCTGGATTTTATCCGGCTCGCCCGCGAGAGCCTGCTCATCAAGCAATTCACGTTCACGCAACCGGAGCTGATGGACGCGGTCGTGGAGAGGAAGAACGCGGGGGTCGCTGTGCGGGTGATGCTCAATCCGAAGCGCTCCGGCGGGGATCGCGCCAACGACGCGACATTCGAGTTTTTCAAGAATGCGGGAGTGGACATCAAGTGGGCGAGCCCGGAATTTTACGTGACGCACGAGAAGTCGATTGTGGTGGACGGGCGGGCGGTCCTCATCGCGACGTTCAACCTCTGCGAGAAGTATTTCACGGTGACGCGCGACTACG
>JBAXXD010000153.1:0-7446 GCA_037128135.1 Verrucomicrobiia bacterium | reverse complement strand
GAGCTTCTCGACCTGTTCGCGCGGGACTTCGCGCTGGCAGAGGGTTTTTCCCATGCGGAATTTGCAGGCGGGCGTGTTGCTGCACTGCCAGGTGGATCCGGTGTCGTGGATCGTTCCGGGCTCGCAGAGCGGACATTTCACGAGGGCCGGGAGGGTCGAGAAATCGATCTTGTGAGCCGGGTCGTCGGAGTCCCCGAAGTCGAAGCTCTGTTTGAACTCCGTCGTCGCGCCGAGTTTCACGACCGCCTTGAACGGGCGTCCGAGCTTGCTGCGGAAGCCTTCGAGCTCGACCGTGCGCCCGACTTCGAGGAGCGTCCGGACTTCGTCGCGCTCGAACTGGCGTCCGGCCATGTTTTTCCAGATGATCGCGCCGCACTTCGCGCCGCATTCGAACGCCTTGAACGACTCGACAAACCCGATGTGCCCGCACTTCGGGCACTCGACATCGAGCGGCTGGTAATTCCCCTCGACGGTCTCGCCGGAAAAGTTTTTCGCCTTGTCGACGATATCGGTGGTGAACGCGCGGATTTCTTCCATAAATTGCGGGCGCGGCATTTCGCCGCATTCCATCCGCTTGAGTTTGTGTTCCCACTCGCCGGTCATTTCGGGCGAGGTGAGCGCCTGGACACCGAGCCCGCGGAGGAGGGTGATGAGGGCGAGGCCCTTCGAGGTCGTGATGAGGTCGCGGCCCTGCCGGGCGAGGTACCCGTCGAGGATCAGCCCCTCGATGATCTGGGCGCGCGTGGCCGGTGTGCCGAGCCCGCGCTGGCTCATCGCCTCGCGGAGTTCCTCGTCATCCACCAGCTTGCCGGCGCCCTCCATCGCGGAGAGGAGCGTCGCCTCGTTGAAGCGCGGCGGCGGCTTCGTCTCGTTCTCGCGAACCTCGATCGCCTCGGTGCGTGCGGACTCGCCCGGAACGATCGTGCAGACGCCCGCCTCGTCGCCGCCGGCCGCGGCCTCCTTGCCGTAGACCGCGAGCCATCCGGGGTCGGTGATGATCTTGCCGTCGGTCTTGAACGCCTCGCCCTCGACCCGCGTGATCCGGGTGGTCACCTCAAATTGCGCCGCCGGGAAAAACGCCGCCACGAACCTGCGGGCGACCATGTCATAGATTTTGTATTCGAAATCATCGAGCGATTTGGCGGAGACGCCGGTCGGGATGATCGCGTGGTGGTCGGTGACTTTCGCGTTGTTGAAGATCCGCTTGTTCGGGCGCACCCATCCCTGGGCGAGCGCCTTGCGGGCGTGCTCGGCGAGATCCGGCTCCTCGAGCTTTGTCATCGCCGACTTCACGTTGGCGAGGTTGTCCTCCGGCATGTAGCGCGAGTCGGTCCTCGGGTAGGTGAGCACCTTGTGCTTCTCGTAGAGTGCCTGCGCGATCTGGAGCGTCCGCTTCGCGCTCAGCCCGAACCGCCCGTTCGCCTCCCGCTGGAGCGTCGTGAGATCATAAAGCTGCGGAGCGATCTGCGTGGTCGGCTTCTTCTCCTCGACCACGACGCCCGGCTTGCCATGGCACTTCGCCACGATCCCGTCGGCCGCCGCCCGATCCCAGATCCGCTCGGCCTTCGCATCCTCGCCGCCATTTTTTTTGAACCCCTCGGTGAACCATCGGCCGTGGTAGCTCCCGGCTTGGACGCCGAAGTCCGCATGCACCTCATAATACGGGCGTGGCTGGAACGCGCGGATCTTCTCCTCGCGCTCGGCCAGGATCGCGAGCGTCGGGGTCTGCACACGCCCGACCGGCGTGAGCTGGAACCCGCCGCCCTTCGAATTGAAGGCGGTCATCGCGCGGGTGCCGTTGATCCCGACCAGCCAGTCGCTCTCGCTCCGGCAGACCGCCGCCTCGGAGAGCGGGATCATCTCCTCGCCCGAGCGCAGTCCGGCAAATCCCTCGCGGATCGCTTCGGGCGTCATGCTCTGCAGCCAAAGCCGGCGGGTCGGTTTTTTTGTGCCAGAGAGCTTGATCAGGTAATGAAAAATCAGCTCGCCCTCGCGCCCGGCGTCGCAGGCGTTGATCACGTCGCCCACATCCGCGCGCTTGAGGAGCCGCTTGATCAGGCTGAACCGCGACTGGGTCTTCTCGATCGGCTTGAGCTCGAAATGATCCGGGATGATCGGCAGGTTCGCGAAGCTCCACTTCCCCCGCTTTTTGTCCATCTCGTTCGGCAGGCAGAGTTCGACGAGGTGGCCGATCGCAGAGGTCACGATGTATTCGTCGTTCTCGAAATAGTCGTCTTTCTTGGGAAGTTTTCCGAGCACCCTGGCGAGGTCGAGCGCGACGCTGGGCTTTTCTGCAATGACAAGGGATTTGGACATTTGAGTAATCAGAGGAGTTTGACAAACCGGCTGCCGGGAAGCTGGCGGACCAGCCTCTTCATTTCGAGGGCGAGCAACGTAGAAGACACGACGTGGGTTGGCAACCCGCATCTTGCGATCATCTCGTCGGCGGCCGTCTCGGCGTCGCCGATCGCGGCATAGACGGCCGCCTCGTTGCCCGCGAGTTCGGGGGCTGCGGAGGGCGTCAGCACCGGGGCCTCGGCGAAGAGCATCCCCATGTCGTCGAGGATGTCCGACGCGCCGGTCACGAGCTTCGCGCCCTGCTGGATCAGGCGGTTCGAGCCGATCGCGTTCGGCTGGTCGATCCGTCCGGGCACCGCGTAGATCGAGCGGCCCTGCTCGCCGGCCTGATTCGCGCTGATGAGCGCTCCGCTCCGCGTCCCGGCCTCGACAACGAGCAGTCCGAACGAACTCCCGCTGATGATCCGGTTCCGCATCGGAAACGTCTGCCGGTCGGCCTTCACCGACATGGAAAACTCACTGACGACCGCGCCCGAGCCCGCGATTTTTTCCGCCAGCGGGAGGTTTTCGGCGGGATAGATCGAGAGGAACCCGCTGCCGATGACCGCGATCGTGCGGCCTTTGGCGGCCAGCGCCCCCTGGTGCGCGGCGGTGTCCACCCCGCGCGCCAGCCCGCTCACCACGGTGACCCCGGCATAGGCGAGCTGGTAGGCGATCTTCTTCGCGGACTCGGCGGCGTAGTGGCTTGGCTTCCGCGTCCCCACGATCCCGATCGCATGCCGGTCGCGATCCTGCAAATCCCCCCAGACATAAAGCACGGTCGGCGGATCGTAAATCTCCCGGAGCAGTGCCGGATAATCCGCGCAGGCCACCGTCACCACCCGCGCCCCGAACTCCTTCACCAGCCGCATTTCAGCAGACAAATCCACCTGTTTTTCCCAGCCGTGGATCGAGTCCGCCACGTCTGCCCCGATCCCCTCCACCCGCCGGAGCTCTGCCGGGGAGGCCTTCAAGACCCGCACCGGGGAACCGAACGCCGCGAGCAGGCGGCGGACGCGCACCGGGCCGACCTGCCGGATCATATTCAACGCGATATACGCCTCGGTTTCCGTCATGGGCGGGCAGTCAATACCGGATCCGGGGAAAACAAAAGAGGAATTGTTTTTTCCACTTCCTCCGCCGCGTGGGCCGC
Source organism: Verrucomicrobiia bacterium (assembly GCA_037128135.1). Classification (GTDB taxonomy): domain Bacteria; phylum Verrucomicrobiota; class Verrucomicrobiia; order Chthoniobacterales; family Terrimicrobiaceae; genus QYQL01. The sequence goes on along the minus strand of JBAXXD010000153.1, from coordinate 3,956 downwards.
GGGAATCAGGCGCCGAGCTGTTTTTGGACTTCCGCGCTGAGGGTGCGGCCGTCCTCGCGGAGTTTTTCCGCACCCGCTCGCGCAGTGAGACGGGGTTGAGCGCCTCGACGTCCGGCACCCACGAGAGTACCCGAAAAGCGATTTGCTATCTGGTCCAACCCGATCGACCTGGATTCCATCAAGGCCGCCACCGCCATCGAGTACTGCCAAAAGCCAACTCGTCTGCAACCGCGGGGAAGTCGTCATGGTCGGGGTTCCATGGAAACGGCGTGTGGACATGCAGGCGTTTGATCTGCTCCATGCGGTCTTCCACCGTTACGTTGTTCTGCGAAGCGGATGGGAATGGGAAGTTCCCAAGGAGCCACGCGCCTTCGCGTTCCACTCCGTCGCCGATTCCCTTGCTCTTGACATCGTTTCGCCGGTAGATTTATATTAGCACAACAACTAAATATAGTGACATGGTCGGTCTTTCTGCCCTGCCGCTGACGCATGAGAATATCGCTACTTATTCTCGCCGGGTTAATAATTTCCATATAATATTCCATATGATAACCGACTACAACTACGACCTTGATTGTGTCATTCGCCATACTCAGGAGAGAAAACCATGATAAAGAAACCGAACGTCGTCATTTTCTGCACAGACCATCAGCGCGCCGATTTTCTGGGTTGCGCAGGACACCCGCTGATCAACACGCCGAACTTGGATCGCTTGGCGGCGCGAGGGGTCCGGTATGAGAACCTCTATGTCACGAACACGGTATGCATGCCGTCCCGGGCCTCGATCTTGACCGGCACCTATCCCTGCCGACACACTGTCACCACCAACGGCTTCAATTTACCGACACACCAAAAGACTATCGCCCATGTCCTGCGTGATGCCGGATATCACACCATGGTGGTCGGACGGACGCATGTCGTCTGCACGAAGCCCCGTCCGAAATATTCCAAAACGGATTTTTACGGCTTCAGCCAGTGCGCCCATGCGCAGGTCTATTGCGGCAACACCGACCCTGGCAATGATTATCTCCTTTGGATTAAGGAAGAACATCCAGAGCATTATGATGACATTGCCTTTGCCAACCGCAAGTCGGACGACGATCTCTCGGGCAGCCGCACGAAGGTGCCGCAAGAGCTCAGCATGAACAGCTGGGTGGTCGGAAAATCGCTGGAGTTTATCCGGGAGCACCGCGAGAAGTCGCCGGAACAGCCGTTTTTCCTTTGGGCGGGAACCTGGGATCCGCACAGCCCGTACCGCGCGCCGGAACCTTGGGGAAGCATGTACAACCCCGCTGACATCAGCGTTCCCGCCCAGATGAAAGAGGAGATTGAATCGTTTCCACTAGAAATGAGACGCCTGGCAATCAATGCCCCGCACATCAAATACAAAGTCCCCCTTGAACAGCTTGTGCGCAACAACATCGCCATGTATATGGGGATGATCTCGCACATTGACGACCAGCTTGGCCGCTTGCTGGACGGCCTGGACAAGATGGGCCTGACCGATGACACAATCATTCTGTTCATTTCCGACCATGGCGACATGATGGGGGAGCATTGGTTCTTCGGCAAATCCCTTTACTTCTACGACGGTGCCTTGAAGATGCCGGGCATCATAGCCGGCCCTGGAATTCCACTTGGGAAGGTTTTTGAGGGCCTGGCTGAATCAGTCGACCTGATGCCCACATTGCTGGAGCTGGCCGCCGTGCCCGTACCGGCCGAGGTTCAGGGGAAATCCTGGTGTCCGGCAATAAGAGGCGATGGAGCGGCCGTCCACCGCAACGTTTACACGGAGTTCCAGCACTTCAAGCTTTCCGACCCGGATCATGTATTTGCGGATGAACCGAAAGACGAGCATGTCTTCTCGCTTTTCGACGGCCGTTATCGGATCGTCTGTTTCAAAGATCGCCTATATGGACAGCTGTTCGATTTCGAGGCTGATCCGGGAAATCACCGCAATCGCTGGGACGATCCTGAATATGCCAATGTGAAAACTGAAATGCAGAATAAATTATTGAACCGCCTGATGAGCAATCTAACCCAACCGGATACGCGGATTGCGGACTGGTAGCCTAAAACGTGACCTCCCCTCGGCATTTCGTTACGAAACCTGCATGGAAACGCTCCTGGCGGCTGGAATTGAAGAGCCCGCGCGCGCGACACCCGAGAAGCGATTTCCTATCAAACGACGCCTTCTCGCCCTTCCGCTGGTCGTAGTTGTTTCCATAGCGGCCCATCCGGGCATTCCGTCTTTCGATCATAGGTGTGGCTGCCTCCATGTTCCCGGTCTTCGACACGCGATGGTTGATCTGATCTTTCCACTTTGAGAAGTTGAGAGGCACCGCTTTGAATCCTGCACAAATACGATCCGGCAGCTTCCAAGTGATGGCCAAGCCCATCGGCCCAGCCTGCAACCTGAACTGTACCTATTGTTACTATCTGGAGAAGGAAAAACTGTTCCCGAAAGGCGAGAACTTCCGCATGAAGCCGGACGTGATCGAGTCGTATATCCGGCAGTATTGCGAATCCCAGACCTCGCCGGAAATCACATTCGCCTGGCAGGGGGGCGAACCGACTCTCCTCGGGGTCGATTATTTCCGGAGGGTAGTCGAGTTGGAGAAAAAGTATGCCGGAGGACGGGCGATCCACAATGCGATGCAGACAAACGGCACGACACTCGATCACGAGTGGTGCCGATTTTTCCGCGAGAACAACTTCCTGATCGGTCTGAGCATCGATGGCCCTCGGGCACTTCACGACACTTACCGGGTGGACAAGGGGAAAAAGCCAACATTCGACCGAGTGATGCGCGGCCTCGATCTCCTGAAAAAACACCGCGTCGAGTTCAATACGCTAACGGTGGTGAATGCCAGCAACGTCAAACGCCCGCTCAAGGTTTACGATTTTCTGCGGGAAACCGGATCGGGCTACATCCAGTTCATCCCGTTGGTCGAGCGCCTGCCCGCCGGGAGCGGAAGCAGCCTGGCTTTCGCGGAACCGCCGGAACCCGGCCAACCGCTCTCCCCGGTGACCCGATGGAGCGTCAACGCCGATCTTTACGGGGAATTCCTGATCCGGATTTTCGACCAGTGGGTGTGCCGTGATGTGGGGAAAATCTTCGTGCAGATATTCGATGTGTCGCTTGGCATCTGGTCGGGCGCAGGTGCCGGGCTCTGCGTTTTTCAGGAAAACTGTGGCCGGTCGCTCGCCCTCGAACACAGCGGCGATTTATTTTCCTGCGACCACTACGTCTATCCGAAATACCACCTCGGAAATATCATGAACGACTCTCTGGGGAACATGGTGAGTTCGGATGCCCAGCAGAAATTCGGACGCTCAAAGTCGGAAGTGCTTCCGGAATATTGCCGCGTGTGCGACGTCCGATTTGCCTGCAACGGGGAGTGCCCGAAACACCGATTCATCAATACTCCTGACCGAGAGGATGGCCTCAACTACCTCTGCCCCGCCTACAAAATGTTTTTCCGCCACGTGGATCCGTGCATGAAGCAAATGGCCGCCCTTCTCCACGCCGGACGCCCACCTGCCGAAATCATGAAGACGATCAGCGGGCTGCAAAAATCACCATTCGGCCCTCATCATAAACCCTGCAACACTCGAGGCGATCTGTAGAAAAAACTTGTTCTGTTCATTTCTGGCTCTCTGCCTGAAGCGGGAACTGGAACCGCGTCTGGAAGAAAAAGGCCTCGATGCCGAAGAAGGCAGAAGGGGTCGGGCCGGGCAGATCGCGGCTGACTCCGAGGAGGGCGAGAGGGGAGGAGTTGCCCTCGAAGTAGCTGCTGGTGATGGCGTAGAGAACCAGCGCGCCTTTATGAAAGTGGCGGGTAGCGAGAGCTATCTCGATGCGGGGCGGGCGGGGCGGGAGACGGTCCATGGCGGCGTAGAGCGTGATCCTGTCCTCTATCGGCAGCGAGAACGACGCCTGCCGGATCGAGTGC
>JBAXXD010000152.1:0-7646 GCA_037128135.1 Verrucomicrobiia bacterium | reverse complement strand
AGCAATCTCTACATGCACGACGGGGCGCTGGAAGTCTATTTAGACACCGGTGCCAACGCCCGTGCCAACCCAGGCCGGGGTTACGACACCGACGACTACCGCTATGACTTCTATGCCGGGGACTCCCGGGCCGTGGACGGACCGGGCAGTGTTTGCCGCCTGCGGGAGGTGGACATCCAGCTGGCTGGCGGGCTGACCATGCCAAGCAAGGAGCAGGCCGCCAAGGGCGTCAAGTGCCAGTACCGCCGCGACGGCGGCAAGTGGTCCTACGTGATCATCTTCCCGCAGCTCTACCTGGAGCCGATGGTGCTGGAGAAGGGCTGGCGCACCGGCTTCGGCCTCTATGTCCACGACAAGGAGCCCGGCGAGGAATGGCCCGCCAAGGGACTCTCGCTGGCCACCGAGCCCGGCAGCCATTGCGACTACAAGCCGCACCTCTGGCCGGTGATGGTCTTAGCAGAGTAGGTTTCGCTGAGTACAACCAAGGAGCAATATATTTGGCATCTCCAGCGTCAGCGGCGAGTGCGATCTCTCCTCGGTGAAGCCCGACAGCATCGGGTGGAGCCGGAAATGAGCAGGCCGTCAACGAACCGGGGAGCACATGGCCACCACGAGGGACAGGATGGCCTTTTGCGTGTGGAGGCGGTTTTCAGCCTGTCGGAAAATGGTCTCCGCGTGGGACTCGAAGGTTTCCGCGGTGATCTCCTTGCCACGATAGGCTGGCAGGCAGTGCATGACGAGGGCCTCGGGGGCGAGGCGGCAAAGGGCGTCGTTGATTTGATATCCTTCGAGCCGTGCGATCCGCTGCGCGGCCTCCTCCTCCTTGCCCATGCTCACCCAGACATCGGTGTAAAGCACCGTGGCCCCCTCCGCCGCGGCGCGCGTGTCGGAGGTGACGGAAACCCGTCCGCCCGCGCGCTCGAGAAGATCGGGCGGAGGCTGGAATCCTTCGGGCGCGGCGATGCGGAGTTCGAAGCCCATGCGGGCGGCTGCCCAGATCCATGAACGGGCGACATTGCAGTCGCCGTCACCCACAAACGTGACACACGTCCCATCGAGCGAGCCCCGCGATTCGATGATCGTGAAGAGGTCGGAGAGGATCTGGCACGGGTGCTCCTCATCGGTGAGCGCGTTGATCGTGGGGATGCCGCTGAACTCCGCGAAGTCCTCCACGTCTTTTTGGGCGAATGTGCGGATCACCGCGCCGTGGAGCATGCGCCCCATGACGCGCGCGGTGTCGCAGATCGGTTCCCCGCGCCCGAGCTGGATGTCGTCCGCCGCAAGGAACATGACATCCCCGCCCAGCTCCCGGATGCCGGTCTCGAACGACACGCGGGTTCTCGTGGAGGACTTGGAAAACATGAGCGCCCAGCACATGTGGAGGAGTGGCTGCGGTTCGCGACTGCCCCTCGTGGATTTCATCACGGCCGCCAAATCAAGGATCCTCGTGATCGTCGCGGCGTCGAGGGATTCTATGGAAAGAAGACTTTTCATCGGGATGTCCGTCACGGCATAGCCAGTTTTCCGAGCGCGGTCGCGAATTTTTTGACGGCCTCGCGGATTTCCTGCGATGTCACATTGAGCGGCGGGAGGAACCGGACGACGGATTCTCCGGCCGGGATGGCGAGCAGTCCCTCGGAGATCGAGGCGCGCACGGCCGCGAGCGCGGGCGACCCCGATGGTGCAGGAAATGCGGCGGGGTCGAGCTGAACCCCCAGCATCAGCCCCAGAGAACGCACGCAGGAAACGCCCGGGATTTTCGCGGCGACGAGCGCGTCGGCCAGCTCCCTGCCGAGTTCGGTGGCCGCCTGGAGGAGCCCGTCGCGCCCGATGATTTCGAGCACTTTCAAGCCAGCCACGCAGCTCACCGGGTTGCCGCCGAACGTGCTGCCATGGCTCCCGGGGCCGAGCAGGTCGCAGAGCGGACCGCGCCCGCCGACTTCCCGTGATGCGCTCCAGAAGGCACCGAGCGGGAATCCGTTCGCGATCCCTTTCGCCCACGAAACGCCGTCGGGCACGATCTCCGGCGCGATGCTTTTCCATCCGCACCATTCGCCCGTGCGTCCGAGCCCGCACTGCACCTCGTCGAAAAGCAGCAGCAGCCCGAGCTCGTCGCACAGCCGGCGCAGGCCGGCGAGAAACTCCGCCCGCGCGATCTGGATTCCGCCCTCGCCCTGCACCGGTTCGACCAGCACCGCGACGGTCGCCGGTCCCACCGCCGCCCGGACCGCCTCCAAATCTCCAAAGGGCAAATGGCGGAACCCGTCCAGCAGCGGGCCGAATCCCTTTTTGACCTTCTCCTGCGCTGTCGCGGAAATCCCGGCCATCGTCCGCCCGTGGAACGACCCCTCAAAGGTCAGGATTTCATGGCGCCCGGAATCGCTTCCGAACCGCCTTGCCAGCTTGATCAGCCCCTCGTTCGCCTCCGCCCCGCTGTTGCAAAAAAAAACTTTTCCGTGCCCCGTGATTTCGACGAGCCGCGCGGCGAGTTCCGCCTGCGGAGCCGTGCGGTAAAGGTTCGATGTGTGGACCAGCGTCTCCGCCTGCGCGGCCACCGCAGCCGTGACCTCCGGGTGCGCGTGCCCGAGCGAACAAACCGCGATCCCCGCGCCGAAATCCAGATACTCCCGCCCCGAAAAATCCCAGACCCGGCAGCCCCGGCCCCGCGCAAGATCCAGATCAAACCGCCCGTAGGTCGGGATCACATAACGATCGTATTTTTCAGCCAGTGGTGACATCGGGACATACTAACCGGCCCGAGTGATAATGATGAGAAAAAAATGAGCCTCACCGAAAACCGCGCGCATGCCTTCGCGCGGCGCGGGCGCGCCGGAGACAAAGGGCTCCTGATCTTTTCCCGGAATCATTTTTCTTCCGGTGCCGGCGGTTTCTTCGGCAGGAAGCTTTCGAGAATGAAGAGCCCGGCGGCGAGGCAGATGCACGAGTCGGCAATGTTGAATGCCGGCCAGTGGCCATACCACGGAAGGATCACGTCGAGGAAGTCCATGACGTATCCGCGGAATATCCGGTCGGCGAGGTTGCCAAGAACGCCGGCGACCAGGAGCGCCGCCCCGACGCGCAGGAGGGTGCCCGCAAAGGCGCCCCGCGCGGCAAGGACCGCGATGACGACCAGCGCAGCGCTCGCCAGGACGATGAAAAACGCGTTGCTGTCCCTGAGGATCCCGAAGGCGGCCCCCGTATTATAGACCTGCACGAAATTCAGGAATCCCGGAATGACCGGCAGGGGTTCGTCGGTCCGGATGTTTTGCACCACCATCCACTTCGTCACCTGGTCGGCAACAAAGAGCGGCAGGGTGAGAAAGAGCAGGAGGCGGAGAAATGACTTCATGAGGATCACCGGTGCGCCGGGGGGCATCCTGCCGATTCTTGGTCGCACATCTTTTTCATTCCTCACCCGGCGGTCATCGCCGCCGCCTCTTCGCAGCGGGCGCAGAGGGTCGGGTGGGCGGAGCTGGCACCGACCTCTTCCCGATGGCGCCAGCAGCGCTCGCAGCGGGCGGCGGCGGTCTTGGTCACCCCGACAGAGGATTCCTCGCCCGGCGTGAAGGTCAGATCGCTGAGGATGAACAGCTCCTCCAGCTCGGCCCGGAGCGAGTCCAGGAGAGGCATTTCGGACGGCGCTGCCGTGAGAACCACGCGCGCTTCGAGCGCGCTTCCGATCTCTCCGGCCTTCTGGATTTTCTCGACCGCCTGCGAGATCCGCGCGCGGATTTCGAGCAGTCGCACCATGTCGCCGACCGCGTCCGGATTTGTCCAGGCCTCATCGGGCTCGGGAAACAACTGCATGTGAACCGACGATTCTTTTTGAAAATACCCCCAGGCCTCCTCGGCGGTGAACGCGAGGATCGGCGCGAGAAGCCGGGTCAGCGCGTCGAAGACCTTGTGCATCGCGAACTGCGTGGCGCGGCGGCGCGGGGAATCCCCCTTGTCGCAGTAGAGGCGGTCTTTCGTGATGTCCACATACAGGCTGCTCAAATCGACCGCGCAGAACTGGTTGATCGTGTGGTAGACGCGGTGGAACTCGAGGCTTTCGTAAGCCCCGGCGCAGGTCGAGACAACCTCCTGCAGGCGCGCGAGAATCCAGCGGTCCACAAAGGTCAGTTCCTCCGCCGCCGGCGGCCGCGAGGCATCGTAATCGTGGAGGTTCGCCAGCAGGATGCGCAGAGTGTTCCGGATCCGCCGGTAGGCGTCGGAGAGCCGGGTGAAGATCTCCTCGGAAAACGGCACGTCGTCGGTGAAGTTCACGCTGCTCACCCAGAGGCGCACGAGATCGGCCCCGTATTTTCCGACAAAATGGTCGGCCTCGGTCGGCTTCTGGTATCCGCCCTGCGCGGACTTCGAAATCTTTTTCTTCGTGTCCATGTCCACGACAAACCCGTGCGTGAGCACCGTGCGATACGGGGCGCATCCGTTCAGCGCCACCGACGTCATGAGCGAACTCTGGAACCACCCGCGATGCTGGTCGGTGGCCTCGACATAAAGGTCGGCCGGAAACGCGAGTTCGGGACGCCGGCGCAGGACCGCCTCGTGGCTCAGCCCGGAGTCCAGCCACACGTCGAGCGTGTCGTGCCGCCGGGTGACCCCCGCCGGAAGCCCGACCAGGGCAGCCCATTCCGCATCGGTGAGCTCGAACCAGGAATTCGTTCCGCGTCCGGCAAAAATATCCGCGACCTTGCGGATCACGCCGGGATCCAGGATCGGGCTGCCGTTTTCCTCGTAAAAAACCGGCAGCGGCACGCCCCATGTGCGCTGGCGCGAGATGCACCAGTCCGGGCGCGACTCCACCGTGCCACGGATCCTGTTGCGACCCCAGTGCGGAATCCACCGGGTGGCATCCACCTCGCTCAGGGCGTTTTCCCGGAGCCCGTCGATGCGGATAAAAAACTGCTCGACCGCGCGGAAGAGAACCGGGGTCTTGGACCGCCAGCAGTGCGGGTAATCGTGCGGATAGTCGGCCTGCCCGAGAAGCGCGCCGTTTTCCTTGAGGATCCCGATCACCCCGGCGTTGCCGCCGTCGAGAACATACTGGCCGGCCAGCGCGGGCGCGCCGCACTCATCGGTGAACTTGCCGTGCTCATCAACGGGCGAAAGGATCGCAAGCCCGTTCGCCTGCCCGGCGAGATAGTCATCCGCTCCGTGGCCGGGCGCGATGTGAACCTGGCCGGTCCCTTTTTCCATCGTGACAAAATCCGCGCCGATGATCGGAACATCGCGGTCGAGGAAGGGATGTCGCGCGGTCATGCCGACGAGTTCGGTGCCGGAAAACCCGCGCTGGGCGAGCGTTTCCTCCGGGCCGCAAAAAACCGTGCTCTTCGTCTCCTCGAGGAACGCCTCCCGGAGCGCGTCGGCGATGACGAGCGTGCGGCTCGTTCCATCGGGAAGCTCCACACTCAGCACGCTGTAGCGCTCGCCCGGATGCACGGCGATCGCAAGGTTCGCCGGAAGCGTCCACGGCGTGGTCGTCCAGATGACGAAGGAGGCATGGATCTCCGCAAGCGGCCCGGTGGCCGCCCGGAACCCGACATGGATCGCGGGATCAACGCGCTGCTGGTATTCCACCTCCGCCTCGGCCAGCGCGGTTTGCGCGCCGGTGCTCCAGAGAACCGGTTTTTTCTTCCGGTAAACCAGCCCGGCCTCAACGAATCTCGCAAACGAACGGATGATGTCGGCCTCGTAGCCCGGATCGAGCGTGAGGTAGGGATTTTCCCAGTCGCCAAGCACCCCGAGCCTGCGGAACTGGCGGCGCTGGATGTCGAGAAATTTTCTGGCGTATTCCTCCGACCGCCGGCGTATCTCGGCCGGTGCAAGCCCGGCGGAGGATTTCACCACGCGGAACTCGATCGGCAGCCCGTGGCAGTCCCAGCCAGGAACAAACGGAGCGCGGAACCCGGCCATCGCCCGCGACTTCACCACGAAATCCTTGAGGATCTTGTTCAGTGCCGTCCCCATGTGCACATCGCCGTTCGCAAACGGCGGGCCGTCGTGCAGCACATAGAGCGGGCAGCCCTGGCGCGCCTCCTGGATTTTTTCGTAAAGCCCCTCGCGTTCCCACCTCTCCAGCATCGCCGGCTCGCGCTGCGCCAGCCCGGCCTTCATGGGAAATTCCGTCTTCGGCAATCTGATCGTGTGCTTGTATCCGCTCATGAGAAAACATTCACCATTACCAGCCCGCCGCGCGCGGGTCAAACAGGGACGCTTTGATTGTCGGCCGCCGCCAATATTTTCAGTCGCTCCCTGCGTGCGGTTTGAATACAGTTTCCCCATGAAAAAAATGTCCTCCGCAGATGAACGGATTTTTTTCAGAAGACTGCGTGAATTTTCCCCCATCATTACGATCTCAAACCGTAGAAGCGGCATCTTGCCGCTTGGGGCTTTCCGGAAAGCGCCAAGATGCCGCTTCTGCAAATTCCCCCGAGCAGCCACGCAGTCCGGGGGATCGTCATGATTGGGGGGGATTCTGTTCCTCTGCTGGCAAACTCACAGCGGATATTTTTATGAAAACAAAACGCATCGTTCGCTCCACGCTCCTCCTTGCCGCGATCGCCTCCGCATTTTTCACTGCCGGCGCGCGGGGAGCCGACGGGCCCTCCGTGAGCCCGGCTCAGGCGACTGCTGATCTGAAACAGAAATGGGTCAAGTGGCTGGAGCCCGCCCGGGGAGAGTTCCAACGCTGCAACGATCGCCCTTCGGCGGAGTTCATCGGGAAAATCCTGCAAGCGCTGGATCAGCCGGACGGGATGTCTCCGGCGGCGCTGGCGGTCCATGCCGAAAGCATGAAGGCAAAGACGCGCGATCTGATCCGCTCCGGCGCGATGGAAAGCGCCGCCATTTTGAACCTGGCCCTGAACCACGTGATGTTCTCCCCCGGCCGCGGCCTGGACGGTTCGGCCGGAAAAAACCCGAACCCTCCCGGCTTGCCCGGTCCGGGCGGGCTGGTCCTCTATCTGCCGTTTGACGCCCCCGACAAGGACGGGGTGATTCACGATGAGAGCGGGGCGGGCAACGACGGCAAAGTGTTCGGTGCCACCTGGGTTGCCGCCGGCCGCTTCGGTGGCGCATACCGGTTCAACATCAGCAACCTCAAGGATCGCATTGTCATTCCCAACAGCGATTCGCTGAACCCGGAAAACATCACCTTGGCCGCATGGATCAACTCCTCGGATACCGATGGGTTCTGGAACCGCATTATTGATAAGGATTGGCGCAAAGGCTACGCCCTCTCGCTCGGCGGAGACTGGGTCGGAAAAGGGGCGCGGGGGAAATTGATATTTGAAGTCAACAGCAAGGCGGTCAGCTCGAGCCGCAAGGCGGGAGATGGGCAATGGCGCCATGTCGCGGCCACCTGCGACGGACAGGTGATGCGGATTTATCTGGACGGGGTCGAAGAAAAACCATCGCGGAAGAGCCAGCCCGGCCGGGTGATAAAAAACAACTGGGATTTGTATATCGGCAACAGCGAGGTGAATCTGGGCACGGGCGAATTCGTTGGCTACGACGGCCTGATCGACGATGTCCGGATCTACAACCGCGCGCTGCCCGCCGACGAGATCCTCGCTCTCTTCAACTCGCAAGGCGGTGCCTCCGCAGCGCAACCCGCCCCGGCCGGGCTGGCTCTTCCGCGATGG
>JBAXXD010000151.1:0-7921 GCA_037128135.1 Verrucomicrobiia bacterium | reverse complement strand
ACCCTCAAATCTTTTTCAAAATTATCCCTTGATTTGATCTGATACTACTGACCCCTGGTTTTCCAAAGTTCAGTTAGTGTCAAGGTCAACGGCGTGCCGGTCTCGCCAAAGCTAAAACCCTTGCAGACGATGAATCTGTGAGGGGTCGACGCTCACTTCCTCACGCAAAACAACTCCGTTGGTATACCACCAATGGCCACCTTTTTCAAGATGCTCCACCAGCGTTCGGCGCAAGGAGGTATCTCGCGGCAACTCGTTCAATGGGCGGCGCCCACCGAGTCCCAACTCATACGCCTGGTCGTCGTTGGCGACCCCGTGCGGCATATGATGAAACCGATGCGCAAATGCTGCCATGTTGCTCCCGGGCATCAGTTGGGTAAATTGAGGATCGACCAGCCAAGAACCGCAAGTGAAAGCTTTAAAGGCATGCTCCGGATAATACTTCGGGAAAAACATGAGTGCGCGCGCGAACGCCTCATCACAGGATGCAGGCCCCAACTTGCCTTGCGCAGGTATGTGAACGTCCAGCACCGGATCGCCCGCCTCCAGCACAATCTCCCACTCGGATTTCTCCAGTGAAAGCGGAAGTCGCGAAACAACATTGGGATCTACAACAGGGTGCCCCGTGATAAACTGATCGCCGATTTGCAATTGGGCTTTCCAGCCGCCCTCGGACGGATTGGTCCCCTGCGCATTGTAAAAACGCCCGTCCTCTCGGAAGTGCATGCCGCTATCTGCCAGTGCCAGCACCTGCCGTCCCCCTCCTCGTTGCTTCAGAATCGTAAAGGAAAACTCATATTTACTGATTCCGAATTCCAAGCGACCCAGGCGAACCAAGCGCCCGCTCAGATGCTCTTTTATCCAGGACCCCCGCTCAAGACCCCACTCGCCAAAGCGCGCGAAGTAATTCCGCATCCACAATTCGATGACAGCAAGATTGTCGCGAGTGACTTCGCCGGGTATTCCTCGCTGCGAGTGTTCGTGCCGATAGCGAGGAATTCCGCTCAAGACGACCACAACTTGAAACATCCGCCCGGCAAGGCCAAGCACGGCAGGCAAATGAACCCACGGAATGGGCGGGAGCGGACGGATTGACATGGCCCAATAATACTGCCAGGCCAACATGACCAGAGGGGGTTGAGTCCGAAGAAGACGCGCTCCCTCGACAACAGAAGACGAAATCTTCTCGTCCATGCCGATCCAATTGCAGTAATCCGCAGCTACCTGCGGCGTAGGCAACCAGTCTCCATCAACATGGAATTCTTCAGCTGCGCGGTCCCACTGACTTTGAAAACCGGCGATTTGATCGTGAAGACCGAGCGACCGGCAAACTGCGGAATAGCTCAAATCAATCATATGCATCGGGGAGCCTTATCTCCCGCCATGCCGGTGTAAAGTTTGTTCTGTCATTGGATTCTTCGCGATCTGAGCCCCCCATCCGGGTCCCCACCCTCGTTCCGAGTTTAGGCTGCGGTGAGGATCATATAGACCCCGCCGAGGATGACCAGGATTCCGCAGAGGGACTTCACGATGGCGACGCCCCGGGATTTTTCGTTCCAGTTCAAAAAGTGTTGGACGAGTTCGGTGGACGTGCCTGCGGCGACAATGACCGCGCAGTGCCCGATTCCGTAGGCCAGCAGGAGGAGGGCTCCGTAGAGAAATTGGGTTGTGCCGACCTGGAAGGCCACGGCAAGCACGGGTGCCATGAAGGCGAACGTGCAGGGCCCGAGCGCGATGCCGAAGACCAGGCCGAGGACAAAAGCGGCGACCAGTCCCTTTCGCTTCATGCCCACCTGGCCGGCTCCCGACCACGGCATCGGGATCACCCCCAGCAGGTGAAGCCCAACGACAAAAAAGATTGCGGCGACGAAGTAGTTTCCATAGCGGCCCACGTCACCCATCATCCGTCCCGCCGCGGCCGTGATCGCGCCGATGACCGCAATCGTCACCAGGATGCCGACGGAAAAAAGCGTGGAGATCGCCAGCGCGCGGCGCGTGGAAACCGGCCCCTGCTCGCTGATGAATCCCACGATGAGCGGGATACTGGCGAGATGGCAGGGGCTCAGAACGATGCTCAGCACCCCCCAGACGACCGCCGCCGAAACGGCCCACGCCGGCGAGCCGTCAATCGCGCGCGAAAGAGTGATGAAAAGCTGTTCCATAATATTTGGCGGGGCGCGGGAATGTCAGGCCCGCCGGGTCACTTGCCCGCACCGAGATCCATGCCGAGTTCCTTCCACTTTGCGAGAATATCGTCTTTCCCGAAGAACCCCTCGTGGCGGAACGATTCCTTCCCGTCCACCCCGAAAAATATTTGCGTGGGGATCATCCGGATCCCGTAGGCCTTGCCGGCCTCGGGAGTTTTCCACACGTCGATAAACTCGACGTCCATCCGGCCCGCGAATTCCTTTTTCAGGTCATCGAGGATCGGGGCCATCATTTTGCACGGCACGCATTTCGAGGCCCCGAGATCCACGAGGCGCGGCAGCTTGAGGGTGGCAGCTTTTGTGGTTTCGTCGCTTCCACCGGCTGGCGAGATTTGAGCGGGTGCTACCGGGATGCCCGCGCAGCCGGTCTGGCAGGCGGGCTTTTCCTGGGCCCCCGCAAGTCCGGAAAGTGCGGCGGCGGCGAGGATCAACGGAAATTTGAGAATGCTCATGGGTGGGATTTCAATTTGCCGAACCGAGGATGCTTTTCAGTTCGTCGTGGCTTGGGATTTTTCCGGCGAACTCCACGTTGCCGTCAACCGCGAGGGCGGGGGTTGTCATCACGCCGAACGACATGATGGTTTTGATGTCGGTAACTTTCTCGACCTCGCATGCGAGGCCGAGCTCGCCGGCAGCTTTTTTTGTGGCTTCGGCAAGGGCGTTGCACTTGGCGCAGCCGGTTCCGAGGATCTGTAGTTTTTTCATAGGTTTGGTTTTGTCAGAATGGAAGACGTCACATGAGCAGGTTGAAAAGGAAGCCCACCGCCATGATGCTTGCGGCGACGATTCCAAAAAATGTGGCGATGAGGCGGGGTTTAAGAACCCGGCGGAGGATGATCGCCTCGGGCAGCGAGAGTGCGATGACGGACATCATGAACGCCAGCACGGTTCCGAGCGCGGCCCCCTTGCCGAGCAGCGCCTGCACGACGGGGATGATCCCCGCCGCATTCGAATACATCGGCACGCCGAGCAGCACCGCCAACGGCACCGACCACCAGGCACCTTTTCCCATGATCGAGGCCATGAAATTTTCCGGAACGAAGCCGTGGATCCCCGCGCCGACGGCGATACCAATCAGGACATACAGCCAGACTTGCCCGACAATCTCTTTCACCGCGTCCCGGCCAAGGCGGATCCGGGCGGGCCAGCCGAGTGCCTCATCCAAAGTGCCGCCGCCGGCATGGGTTTCAAACACCCAGCCCTCGATATGCTTTTCCATCCGCAGCCGCCCGATCACCCAGCCGGAAACGATCGCGATGAGAAGTCCTGTGCCCAGATACAGCCCGGCCACCTTCCATCCGAACATCCCGAACAGCAGCACGAGCGCCACCTCGTTCACCATCGGCGCGGACACCAGAAAGGAAAAGGTCACGCCCAGCGGAACGCCGGCCGTCACAAAACCGATGAACAGCGGCACCGCCGAGCACGAGCAAAACGGCGTCACAATCCCCAGCAGTGCGGCCAGGACATTGCCGACGGACTCGCGTTTGCCCGAGAGGATCCGGCGCGTCCTCTCCGGCGTGAAAAACGAACGCACGATTCCTACAGCAAACACGACCAGCGCGAGCAACATCAGCACCTTCGGCAATTCATAGAGAAAAAATTCCACGCTCGCTCCCAGATGCGATCCGCGCTCGAGCGGCAGGATCGAATACGTCAGCCATCCGGCAAACTCCGCGAGTCGGCTGTAGGCCAGCCACCAGAGCACCGCGCAGGCCAACCCGAACACAACTGTGCGAAAAAAGGTCATGTGCGGTCGGCTGGATTTCGCGGCGGCGCTTCCCGGAGTCCGGCCGCGTAGGCTTCGAAGACGAGCCGGATCTGATCGCGCACCCTGCGGAATTCCGCCAGGATTTCCTCATCCGTGCCAGTGGCGTGAGCGGGGTCGTCGAAGCCCCAGTGGTGGCGGTGGACCTGGCCGGGGAACATCGGGCAGGCTTGGTCGGCGTTGCCGCAGACGGTGATCACCGTGCCGATGTCGGAGCCAAGAAAATCGTTCATGTGCTTCGAGGTGTGGCCAGAGATATCGATGCCGATTTCTGCCATGGCCGCAATCGCTTTGGGATGGACGTGCCCGGCGGGGTTCGAACCGGCGCTGTGGACATCCACAAGGTCACCCGCAGCCGCACGCAGGATCCCTTCGGCCATGTGGCTGCGGCACGAGTTGCCGGTGCAGAGGATGAGGACGCTTGGCTTTTTCATGCGGAAGATCAGTCGTCGGATGCAAGCCCGCGCTCATACCAGCCGCGTGTGCGCACGCAGGCTTTGCAGACGGAAAGCATCACGGGCACTTCGACAAGGACACCGACGACCGTTGCGAGCGCGGCGGGCGAGGTGGGGCCAAAAAGCGTAATGGCCACGGCGACCGCCAGCTCAAAAAAATTGCTGGCCCCGATCAATGCGCCAGGGGTTGCGACATTGTGTCGGACATGAAACGTGCGCATGAGGCCATAGGTCAGTCCTGAGTTGAAATAGACTTGAATGAGGATCGGCACGGCCAGAAGGAGGACGGCCGTCCAGTTCGTCACAATGTTCTCGGCTTGAAACGCAAAAATCAGAGTGAGTGTGGTGAGGAGCGCAACGATGGTCACCGGGCGGAATCCGGGAAGGAAATTCCCATTGAACCAACTTGATCCCTTTGCCTTGATGAGTGCCGTGCGGCTGATCCAGCCTGCGGCAAGCGGGATGACGATAAAAACGAGAACCGAAGTGAACAGAACCGCACCCGGAATATGAACTCCCGTCACCCCTACCAAAAGCATGACTATCGGAGCGAAGGCAAAGACCATAACGAGGTCGTTGATGGCAACCTGCGCCAGCGTGTAGGGCCCGTCGCCGTCCGTGAGATAGCTCCACACGAACACCATGGCGGTGCATGGAGCTGCGGCGAGAATGATGAGGCCCGCGACGTAGTTCTTTGCGGTGCCGGGCTCGATCCATCCAAGGACGCCGCCAAAAAGCTGCGTGATGAACAGCCAGCCGAGTAGCGCCATGCTGAACGGCTTGACCAGCCAATTGACGACGAGCGTAATCAACAGCCCTTTCGGCTTCACAAAGACACCCCGGATGCCGCCGAAATCAATCTTCAGCATCATCGGGTAAATCATGAGCCAGATGAGCACGGCGATCGGGATGTTGACGTGCGAATCTTTGCCAAATTCGAACTCGCCGATGCGGCGGGTCAAATCTGGCAGCAACTTGCCCAGAGCCAGCCCGAGAACCATGCAGGCAAAGACCCAGACCGTCAGATACCGCTCGAAAAAGTCGAGCCTCTTGGGTGTCGTGTTCATATCCGATTCAAAGCCCGCACGCCTCGCGCAGTGAGCGGGAGTTTTTTTTGCTGATCCCGTCCACACACCGGAAAAAACCGGTCAGGCAGGGACATGCGAGGCTGTAATACTGGTTGAGCCCGCGCTTTTCCACCGCCACAAGACCGGCGGACTTCAACAGGGAAAGGTGCTTCGATACCGTGGACATGTCCGCCCCGACAACCTCCGCAAGCTCGCACACGCACTTCTCCCCGCCCGCCAGCGCATCCACCATCAGAATCCGCGACGGATGAGCCAGGCTCTTGATCACCTGGGCCCGCAAGACCGCTTTTTTTCGTGGAAGCGCCGACTTGGACATGCGCAACTATTTTCCCAAATAGCCACGCATGTCAAGCGAACGTTCCCCACGACACGGCCGCTGCGACATTCCGACGGCAATCCGGATCGTGCTGGGCACCTCGATCGTCGGTCTCGTCACGATCCCGCTCTGGCTCGCCTTCGGACTGCACATGATTTCGTGAGGAAATCCTGCGCGACCCGGAATGAGCGCCCCCAAAATAGAGTTTCGACCCGCGTCCGGAAGCGTGCAAGGATTACGGGCGCGATGTCCGTTTTTCAAGCTTTCGTGTGGAGCATAAAAAGACCGGCTTCGCGATCACGAACAACTCGCGCCGCGGCTCGAATCCTGCGCGATCAGGATTGCCCGCCTGCCCTTTCCCATGTAGCCTTGCTCGAGTGACCGGCATCAAGTGCATGGCAGTGTTGAAAGCGTTGGGCGAAATCAATCGCCTCCGCATCATGCGCCTGCTGCTGGGCAGGCAGCTCGGCGTGAGCGCCATCGCACGACGGCTGAAAACTTCGGAATACAACGTGTCCAAGCACCTGCGAATTCTGAAAGAAGCCGGCCTGCTGGAAATGGAAAAATCCGGCAAACAGCGGCTCTATGGCGTTGCCTCCAGCCTGAAGGACGAGCTGGCCGCGAACCAGAACGTGCTGAAGCTCGACTGCTGCACGTTCTGCTTTGACAAGCTGCCGAAATAGTTCCACAGAACGGCGGAAATCCGCTTGACACCCCCGGAAAACATCTGCACGTTAGCGCAGACGTTCCATGAATGCCACACAACAAAACATGGCCGTGGCCACCACCCGTGCGCCCCGGGCGCGCTACATCATGATCGGCGGTTTTCTCGGCGCCGGCAAGACCACCGCCGTCGGCCGGCTGGCCGGGCACCTGTCCGCCCGGGGCCTACGGGTGGGACTCATCACCAACGATCAGGGGCGCTATCTGGTGGACACGGCGATGTTGAGATCACAGGGGTTCGCGACCGAGGAGATTCCCGGCGGCTGTTTTTGCTGTCGTTTCCATTCGTTGGTGGATGCGTCCCGGCGGCTGACCGAGGCGACGCGTCCCGAGGTGTTCATTGCCGAGCCTGTGGGAAGCTGCACGGATCTTGCGGCCACGGTGACGTATCCTCTCCGGCGGCTCTACGGCGACGCGTTCACCGTGGCGCCGGTGAGCGTGCTGGTGGATCCGATTCGCGCCCTGCGCGTGTTCGGACTGGAACCCGGCGGCAACTTTTCTGAGAAGGTCGTCTATATTTACCTCAAGCAGATTGAGGAGGCCGACATTGTTGTCATCAACAAGTGCGACCTGCTGGACGGGCCCCGGCTGGAATCGTTGAGGCAGGCGATCGCGACGCGGTTTCCGGGGAAGGAGATTCTTGCGGCATCGGCCCGCAATGGCACGAATCTGGAGGAATGGTTTGACCGCATCACGAGCACGGAACAGGTGGCGCGAACAGCGATGCCGGTCGATTACGAAGTCTATGCCGACGGCGAGGCTCTCCTTGGCTGGCTCAACGCCACGGTGCGGCTTGCGGCAACGCAGGGATTCGATGCCGACTCATTTTTGAAGGAACTGGCCGGGGAAATCCAGAAGCGACTGGAGGCCCGGCAGGCGCAGGTGGCGCACTTGAAAATGACACTCAGCCCCGATGCCAGCGTCACGGGCGCGATCGCGGCGATCAACCTCGTTCGCAATGACTTGGTGCCGGAGCTTTCCTTTCACCTGGATGCGCCCGTGACGGGCGGCCAGTTGATCGTCAACCTGCGCGCCGAAAGCGCGCCCGATGTGCTGGGGACGGCCCTCCGCGAGGGGCTCGAAGCGGCGGCGAAGAAGTTCCCGACGCTGCAGGCCACGTTGGATCACCTGGAACATTTCCGTCCGGGCAAGCCCGAGCCGACGCATCGCCTGCGGGAGCTGCCAGCCTGATTTTCCGAAGGCTTTTGCCGGCATGAAATCCATTCCCAAGTGGTTCATCGGGGAGTTTTTTGGAACTTTTCTGCTCGTTTTCTTCGGCTGCGGCAGCGTCTGCGCGGCGGTTTTGACCGGCGCGCAGGTCGGCGTGTTCCAAGTGGCCATCGTGTGGGGGCTCGGCATTGCCA
>JBAXXD010000150.1:0-7949 GCA_037128135.1 Verrucomicrobiia bacterium | reverse complement strand
CTCCGGGGGGCGCTGCGGCGGGAGGCTCCTTGTTGACCGGGATCGCTTTGGCCACGGGGATCGAGCCGTCCTCGAGGGTTTGCATGCCGGGGTGGACGGACTGGTAGATATCGTTCAAGCCGAGGAGGGTGGGGGACGAGACGGCGACCGGGCGGATCGTGGTGAGATCCACGGCGGCTGCGGCGCGCGGCCAGGCGCCCTCGTCGAACTGCTTGGCGTAATTTCTCACCCCGCCGCCGTGGATGTCGCAGCGGATCTTCGGCGCCTCGGCGGCCGTGGCATATTCGATGTAGGAAAGCGAACTTCCGTCGGAGGCGTCCGCCGGTCCGGACTTGCAGCGCGGCGTGGCAAGAAGCCCGGATGTCCGGCAGATCTCGACCTCCTGCAGGCCGGGCGGCTTCCCGATCGGCGCGGGAGGAAAATCCTTCTCCGCGACGTTCATGATTTTCGTCCAGACCGGCAGGGCCAGATCGGCACCGAAAGCTCCACGGTAAATTTTTGTCGGCTTGTCGAAGCCGATCCAGACGCCGCAGGTGACCGCGCTGGTATAGCCGAAGAAATACGTGTCGGTGAAGTTGTAGGCCGTGCCCGGTTTTCCGGCGACGGGAAGGTTCGCCCGCGCGCCGCGCCGCAGGATGTCCGCCAGCCCGGCATGCACCTGAAAGGCCGCCGTCGGCGAGATGGCCTGAACCATTTTTTCCTTCAGCTCGTAAACGACCTTCCCCTCGGCGTCGAGAATCCGGCGGATGATGTGGTTGTCGTCCGGCCGTTTTCCGCCGTTGGGAAAAACCGTGTAGGCGAGGGTGAGCTCGTCGAGGGTGACCTCGCTGCTGCCGAGAAAGCTGTTCGCGTAGTCGCGCAGCGGCGCGGTGATCCCGACGGCGGTGGATATTTTTTTGATCGCGTCGATGCCGGTTTTCATTCCGAGGCGCACCGTGGCGGCGTTCTTGCCCTTCACGAGCGCGTCGCGGGTCGTCAGCGGGCCTTCGTATTCGTTGTCCGGGCGCTCGACCCCCCACTCGCCCAGGATTCCGGTTTCTCCGCCGACCATGACGTAGCGGTTGTCGAGGCACGCATCCTGCACGATCTCGCCCGGGAAAATCCCCGACTCGTAGGCGGCGGCAAAAACGAACGGGGTGAAGGCGGTGCCGGCCGGGCGCGTGCCCTGGACGGCGCGGTTGTATTCGCTGTGCTTGAAATCCCTGCCGCCGACGATGGCCAGGACGCCGCCGTTCGAATTGTCCAGCGCGAGCGCGGCGCCCTGCAGGTATTTCGGTTCCGGCATCTTCCCCGACATGTCGCCTTTGTTGATCGCGTCCTCGATGGGTTTCGTCGCCTCGCGGTATTGTGCGAATGTCGGGTGGGGGTAGCCCGGCGTTGATTCCACCTGCGAGGTGGCGTCGCGCACCGCGCGGTCCGCGGCTTGCTGCATCGCGGAGTCGAGCGTCGTCTCGATCCGGTAGCCGCCGTTCATCGCGCGGGCGAAGCCGAGCGCCTTGATCGCCTGCTGCCGGATCAGATCCACCGCGTAGGAGACCTTGAACGGGTTCGTGCGCCGGACCGCGTAGAGCCGCATCTCGGTCTGCTCGTTCAGTTGCTC
Source organism: Verrucomicrobiia bacterium (assembly GCA_037128135.1). Lineage (GTDB taxonomy): Bacteria > Verrucomicrobiota > Verrucomicrobiia > Chthoniobacterales > Terrimicrobiaceae > QYQL01. The sequence goes on along the minus strand of JBAXXD010000150.1, from coordinate 6,349 downwards.
GCGGGTGATGAACCCCATTTCCCGCATCCTCCGCAGCACGAAATTCCGCGACTCCGTCGCGCCGGAGATGTTGTTCCACGGGGAGAGCGCCTGCGGGCTTTTCAGGAGGCCGGCCAGTGCCGCGCACTGCCCGATGTCGAGATCCTTGGCGGGGCGTCCGAAATACCCGCGCGCCGCCGCCTCGGCCCCGTAGAAACCGCTCCCGAAATACACCCGGTTCAGGTAGAGCTCCATGATCCGGTCCTTCGGAAATTGTTTTTCGATCCGCCACGCGAGAAACATTTCGACGAGCTTGCGCTGGTAGGTCCGCTCGTGGAGTTCGAAGGAATTCCGGGCGAGTTGCTGGGTGACCGTGCTCGCGCCCTGGGCGATTTTTCCACGGCGGTAGTTCGCGATCGCGGCGCGGGCGATCCCCATGTAATCCACCCCGTCGTGCTCGTAGAACTTGTTGTCCTCGGCGGCGATGACCGCCTTCACGAGCATCTGGGGCAGGCGGTCGTAGGCGACCGGCTGCCGGTTCTGGATGAAGATTTTGCCGAACTCGGTGCCCTTGCGGTCGTAGAGAACCGAGGCGGCTTCCATCTCCTCGATCTTCGCGAGATCGAACTCCTCGGCCCGCTTCTCATAATGGAAGGACAGGATGCCGTAGCCCACCCATGCGGCAAAGGCGGCGGCGGCCAGCAGTCCGATCGGGATCCAGAGGCGCTTGCGGACATAGAACGGCCTGCGCCGTTCCCGCCGTTCCCAACTGTAATACGTCTTGCTGATGGGGGAGTATTTTCCATGCCGGAGCGTTTGGCGCAATGGGGAAAAGAAAAGAATCTTTGTGTTCCGCGCTTTTCAACCGGCGCCCGGGGTTGTAAAAGCGTCGGGAGATCACGAGAAACACCTCCGAAGCATCATGGCTTTTCCAGCACTCCAGAACCGCACATCGCGCATCATCATCCTCGTCATGGCCACGGCTGGAGCGATCGCGGCGATCGCCGGATCCGCCACGCTTTCCTACCGTCAGACCCGCTTGGCCGCGGTCGGGGCCATGGAGAACACGACGGGTGCGTGGACCGATGCCGCCGCACGGCTCATAGGCGGAGGCCGGGCGAAACTCGAAGAGGTGGATCAGGCGACGCAGGGCGCGGTTTCCGCCCAGACGGCAGCGGCGCTGAGGCGGCTCGTTCTGGACAGCACAAATTTCCGCGAGGCCTGGCTGGTCAAGGACGGGCGGGTGGTCTGCACGGATCTGGGAATCGTGGATCCCCCGCTCCCGCTCGGCGGCGAACTTTGCGAGCTCGGCGCGGCCGGCGACGTCAAGCTGCTCGCGAGAAAGGGCGAGGGCGACACGGCGGATGCGATCATCCTCAATTTCCATACCGGGAAAAACTATTTTTGGGCGGTTTCGATTCCGGCGCGGAGCATCGGGGAGGCGATGCGTTACGGGGATCGCAACAGCGACCATGCCGTGTTCTTTTTGAGGCCTGACGGCGTGGTGCTGGATCAGTCGCTGAATGCCAGGGGCATCACGGGTACGCCCGCGCGTCCGCCGGCGTCCGGGCTTTCCGAAACGGAAAACGATCTGATTTTTTCCCGCCGGGTGCCGGGCTACAACTACTCGGTGATGGCGGTTCTGCCCAAGCCGGTTCTCTGGGCGCTCTGGGGTCGGACGCTGCCGGTCTATGCCGGGCTGGCGCTGGTGCTTGCGGTGTGTTTTTTCCTGGCCGCATGGATGGCGAGCGCGCAGACGCTTTCGCTCGAGGCCGAGCTGCGCGAGGCGGCGCGCCTGCGGCAGATCGTCGCCCACTACCAGCCGATCCTGAATTTGCAGACCGGCCATTGCGTCGGTGTGGAGGTGCTCATGCGCTGGCAGCATCCCGTCCGGGGCCTGGTTCCGCCGCTTGCCTTCATCCCCGAGGCCGAGCGCACCGGGCTTATTACCCGGCTGACCGAGTGCCTGATGATCCGGGCGTTCGAGGAGCTCGCCCCGGTGTTCGGGAAGCATCCGCACCTCCACGCGGCCATCAACATCCCGGTCCAGACGCTCGTCAACCCGTCGTTCCTCTCCCATGTGAACCGCCTGATCAACGGCAAGTATGCCTACCGGAATATTTCTTTCGAGCTCACCGAGAGCACGTCGCTCACCGAGGCCGCGCTCGGGCAGCTCGGCGCGATGAAGGCGCTCGGGATCCGGCTGGCGGTGGACGACTTCGGCACCGGGTATTCCAACATGCGCTATCTGTCGCTTTTTCCCTTCGACTTCCTCAAGGTGGACAAGGCGTTTGTGGACGGCATCTCGGGCGGGGAAAAGAACTCCGGCCTCGTGGACCAGATCGTCTCGATCGGCCGCGCCTGCCGCATGGAAATCATCGCCGAGGGGATCGAGCACAAGACTCAGGCGGATTACCTGCGCGGGATCGGGGTGGAGTTCGGGCAGGGTTATTTCTTTGCCGCCCCGATGCCCATCGGCGACTTGCTGGCATGGCTCGCCCAGCCCGGACATCTCGAGGAGAAACCGGCGGAGCCCTTGATCGCCGGCTGATTTGCAGGCACCTTGACCCGATGACCGAAGGAATCTGCTATCTGGTGGGCGCGGGCCCCGGAGACCCGCTGCTCATGACCGTCAAAGGCAGGCAGTGCCTCGAACGGGCCGGGGTCGTCGTTTACGATTCCCTCTGCAATCCGGTTTTTCTGGAATGGGCGCCGCCGGAGGCCGAGCGCATTTACGCCGGAAAAAAGGCCGGGGCCCATGCTCTGACGCAGTCTGAAATCAACGGCCTGCTGATCAAAAAAACGCGCGCCGGGAAGACGGTCGTGCGGCTCAAGGGCGGCGACCCCTGCCTATTCGGGCGCGGCGGCGAGGAGGCTTCGGAGCTTGCGGATGCGGGGTGCGCGTTCGAGATCGTGCCGGGCGTTTCTTCCGCGATCGCCGGGCCCGCCTACGCCGGAATCCCGCTGACCCACCGCTCCCACAACACGATGCTCACGATCTTCACCGGCCACGAAGATCCCTCCAAACACGGATCCTCGCTGGATTTTTCCTCCCTCGCCAAGGCGCCCGGGACAAAGGTGATGCTCATGGGCGTCGAGCGGCTCGGCCCGATCACCGAAGGCCTCCTCTCCGCAGGCATGGAGCCCAACCTGCCCGTCGCGCTCGTCCGCCAGGCGACCACCCCGCGACAGGAGACGCTCGTGGGAACGCTTTCCGACATTGCGCAAAAGGCGAAGGAGGCCGGGTTCCAAGCGCCCGCGGTCGCGGTCTTCGGCGAGGCCGTCGCCCTGCGGGAAAAGCTGAACTGGTTCGAGTCCCTCCCGCTCTTTGGAAAGCGGATCGCGGTCACCCGCACGCAGAGCCAGTCGGGCGGGCTGGTCGCGAAGCTCCGCGAGCTCGGGGCGGACGCCTTCGCGATGCCGATGATCCGGATCGAGCCGGCCCCGGACAAACGCGCGTTCTACGAGGCGGTCGCCTACAGCCACGGATACGACTGGATCATCTTCACGAGCGTGAATGCCGCGGACGCATTCTTCCGGGCGTTCTTCGAGATCTACAAGGACGCCCGCGATATCGGCGCGGCCCGGATCGCCGCGATCGGCCCCTCCACGGCCGCCAAGGTCAGGGAGTTTCATCTCCAGGTGGAAGTCCAGCCGGAAAAACACGTGGCCGAGGAAATCATCAAAGCGCTCGAAAAAGAAACGAGTGTCGAGAATCTCAAAATCCTTTTGCCCTGCGCCGAGGGCGCCCGCGATGTCCTCTCTGCCGAACTCACCCGCCGCGGGGCGATCGTGGACGACGTGACCGCCTACCGGACCGTGCCCGCCGGAGGCGACGATCCCGGCATCCGGCGGTTTCGCGACGAAGGAGCCGACCTCGTGACGTTCACCAGCTCGTCCACGGCGGAAAATTTTCATGCGCTGAACCTTCCCGTCCCCTCCGGCCTCCGCCGCGCCAGCATCGGGCCGGTGACATCGCAAACGATGCGGAGCCTGGGAATGGCGGTGGATGTCGAAGCCCGCGTCCACGACATCCCCGGACTGGTCACGGCGATCGCCGGCCTCTACGCAAAGCCCCGCCCATGACCGACGGCACCCCGGAGCCCTCCGCCGGTCCGGTGACTTTCCGGCTGAACGAATCCGACGAGGTGGAAATGACGTCGGATCCGGAGCTGACCACGGAGCAGAAGATCCTGATCGATTTCCATTCTCTCATCAACATGATCGGCGTGCTCAACGGATGCCTCGAGCTCCTCCAGGCGGAAAATGTGGAGGGCCTCGAAAACGCCAAGGCGCGGGTTTTCCGGCTGGCCGGGGAAATTAAATCGGCCGCCGCGCATGGCAGGCAGTTCAAACTCGCGCGCACATTTTCGGTTTTCCTCGCCGCTGAAATCGAAGCGGTCCTCCTGGGCGACTCCGCCCGCACGGAAACCAGCGCGGTCGCCGGGATCCGGGAGACGATTTTTTCCGCCCTTGAGATTTTTCATATCCGCATCGCCGAGCTCCATGACCGGGCCTCCAACCCGGGCGCCTGGGTTTCCTTCTCGCCCGAGAACCTGTCCGCAGCGATCGGGCAGGTTTTGGAGGCCATGGAAAAAAGTGCGCGCGGGCGCTACCGGATCGTCAGGAATATCGCCGAGCAAAACCCGGGCGATTATCTGGTGGATCTGGATATCACCAGCGCGGGAGGCGGGGAGTTTTTCATGCCGTCCATTTTCCACGATGTGCTTCGCGACCTGATCGCCAATGCCATAAAATACACCCCGCCAGGCGGGAAAATCAGCGCCGGGCTGCTCGCCTCCGAAACGGGCCTGCGCCTCGTCATCGAAGACAACGGGCTCGGGATTCCCAAAGAGGAAATGAGCAAGGTCGTGGACTTCGGCTACCGGGCCAGCAATGTTTTGAGCCGGCGAACTCACGGGGGGGGCTTCGGGCTCACGAAGGCCCTGTGGGCCACAAAAAGCTTCGGCGGCCGGATGTGGATCAGTTCGCGTATCGGGGCGGGTTCCCGCGTGACGTTGTTCATCCCCGCGCAGTCACGCGCGGCGCTTTCCTGAAGAGCTCCCCTCCGTCTCGATCTTGGACAGGCGTTCGTCCTCGCGGGCGAGCAGCGCCCGCCTGCGCCGGATGGCCAGGCGCACGGCGCCCGCCGCCGCGGCGGTGCCGAGACCGATCCAGACCCACACGGGCACGACGATCCGGTTGTCGGGCCGGGTGAAAATCTGGAATGCGGGAGAGGGAGTGCCGGGGTTGCCGAGCGCGTCGAGGCCGATGATGTGGATCGTCCACCGGGAATTTTCCGGGAGGCGTTCGAACCGGGCGGTGCTCGTGCCGTTGCCGATGCGGATCCGGACCTCCGGCCACGGGAGCCACTCGATCAGCGGTTGGTCGTTTTTCCCGGCGGAGATCTTCCGGCGCTCGATCCGGAACCCCGAGGTTTCCGGCGAAGTCAAATCCCAGCCGATTTCGATTTCATGCGGGTTGGAAAGGAGGAGGATCGCCGACGGAACCGGCGGGATCGTTCCTGTCGGGAGATCCCGCGACGGCGCGGGAGGCTTGTCGGGGATGTTTAAAAATTTCTCCACCGGCAGCGCCGCCCCCTCCGGAATGGAAGCTTTGACATCAAGGGAAACCGGCTCGCCGGTTGGCGCCCGCACGACCAGCGTCCCGGAATGCGCGCCGGGCTTGAAGCTGACAAACTGGATCTCAAAAACCCTTTCCCCGCCGGCTTCCAAAATCAGATGCGTGGGATCCGGAACGACCAGCATTTCCTCGGGGACGGCAATCCTCAGGGGGGCGTCCGATTCCCCGGTGTTCCTCACGGAAAATTTCCCCCTGAGCTCCTTCCCTTTCTGGGTTTCCCCCAGGTCGAGCGTCGGGCTCGGAACGATCTCCAGCTTCGCGGGCATGGGAAAAACCGTGAGCGGAATCGCCCCGGTGAAATTTCCGGACCGGAAATTCACGGATCCTTGAAACGCGTTTTTGACCGAGCCGATGATCCCGGCTCTCACGGAAACCGTTGCGCCGGGTGCCAGCAGGATCTCGCGGGGACCCTTCACAAAGCCCGGCCACTCGAAGATCAGGGTGCGTTCCCGCGGAGAGGGGTTGGTCAGGGAGGTCTCGGCAAAACCTTTCGCGCGCTGTTCTGGCGAGAAGACCAGGCCGGCTTTCGGCCAAGCGAGGGGAGCCGCCCCCGCCCCGCGCAACTCGACGGACAGCTTGGCGTCGCTTCCGAAAAGGATCTTGTCGCAGAAGTCCCGCTCGTCCGTCGGATGGAAGACCATGCGGATCCGCGCTTCCGAGCCGGACGGGACGGCGAAGGAGGAACTCCCGACGACGGACCACGGCGGATTCGCCCGGACTTCTCCGA
>JBAXXD010000149.1:0-8006 GCA_037128135.1 Verrucomicrobiia bacterium | reverse complement strand
TCGCTTTGAATGTAGGAAAGCAACCCCGGCGCGTGCTGGACCTCATCCAATATGACCGGCCCGGGAAAAGATTTCAAAAATCCCCGCGGGTCATCTTTCGCCGCCTGCCGCACATCCAACTCTTCCAGAGTACAATAGGCATGCTTCGGAAAAACCGTGCGAACCAGAGTCGTTTTCCCGGACTGGCGTGGCCCCGTGAGCGTCACCACCGGAAATTCGTGGGATTGGGTTTTCAGCGCGGCAGAAAGAAGACGCGGGATCATGGTTTATGTAAAAATGCATTTCATCTGCATATTTGCAAGCTGCAAATCCCGCTTCGGTCTTCGCCTCTCTGGGCAGTCAGTTATTTTCCCTCCCGAACCGGAACAGCGTGCGGATGGCCTTGCGGCAGTTGTTTTTTGTCCGGCTCGTAGAAACGTAACGGGCGGGCCGCCCCGTTCCCCCTGTGCACTACAACTTTCGGGCATGCGCCCATTCATTGATTAAGCCGGCTTGGTGAAGAACGCGCGCTGCTTGGCGGTGATCTTTTTTTCGAGTTTTTCGAGGACGAGCAGCATGTCCTCCCAGACCTTGCGTTTTTCCGAGAGGGACTGATTGCGGAGGAGGTAGGCGGGATGGTAGGTGACCATGACCGGGATTCCCTGGAATTCGAGCCAGCGCCCGCGCAGGTCGCGCAGCGGGGAGGTTTCGCCAAGGAGCCCTTCGGTGGCGGTGGCGCCGAGCGCGACGATGACGCGCGGCTTGATGAGCGCGATCTGCTCGCCGAGCCACGGCAGGCAGGTCGCCATCTCGGCCGGCTTCGGTTTCCGGTTTCCGGATTTTCCGGGCGGCATGTCGGGACGGCATTTGAGGACGTTGGCGATGAAAATGTCGGAACGCTCGAACCCCATGGCCTGGATGATTTTTGTCAGGAGCTGTCCGGCCATCCCGACAAACGGCTCGCCCTGCTCGTCCTCGTCCGCCCCCGGTGCCTCGCCGACAAAAAGCAGCTCAGCCGCGGGATTTCCCACGCCGAAGACGACCTGCGTGCGCGAGCTGACGAGGTGAGGGCATTTCCCGCAGGCGAGCACCTCCGCACGGAGCGATTCCCACCGGCCGCCGCCGGAAGGCGCCGGAAGACGGGCTGCGGGCGGGAGAATTTTCGACGCGGTTTTGCCAGGCAGCCGACTTTCTGTAGCCACGCCCGTGCCGGGCGTGCTCGGGGGCGCGGGCTTTGTGATCCGCCGTTTTGCCAAGGCGGCATCGCGGAGGCTTTTCAATGCGGCCGTCGAGCCTTTCGGCGCGGGTTTGATGCCGTGCTGGATTTTCTTCAACATCGGGAGTGTGGCGTGGAGGGCCTTCTGGAACGGATCGCTCATCGTGCTGTCCTATCAGCTTGTCGGCGGCAGCGCCTCAATTTTTCTCCCGCGCCGGAAGTTTTCCGGGCGCCTCTGTTTCTTGGGATTGCTTTTCCCGGCGTCCTGGAGTTTATTGCGCGACCGAAAAATATTATATGTCAAAAAAAGTTGAAGCCAAAACGCGCGAACTCTGCGAAGCCCTCCTCGAACACCGCGAAGCCGGCGGCATCAGCCGGCGCATCGACGCCTTCCGGGCCGACGCCACCGCGCGGGAGCTGCATGAAAGCCTGATGAGCAAAGGCCGGTCGCTTCAGGAAAAACAGCACGCCGGCGAAACGCTCGACCCGGCGGATGTCTCCGCGTTTGAATCCGACCGTGACGCGCTGCTGAAAAACCCCGTCGCCTCGGACTTCTTCGACGCGCAGGAAGAGATGCACAATCTGCAGAGGGCCGTGAAAAAAGCCGTGGCCAAGACGATCGAGTTCGGGCGCATCCCCACGGCTGCGGAACTCGCCGGCGACGGTTGCGGCTGCGGCGATGGCTGCGGCTGCCACTGACTCACTCCAGCGTCGTGCAGGCGGCGATCTCGTTGGCGTGAAAATCAGCCGATCCGATCCGGAGATGCAGGCGGGCTTCCCTGCGGGGATCAAGAACAAATCATATCCTGGCCGCATGCCGCCCGATGTTCCAGAGTTTTCAGAGCGAGGTCTTCCTGCCATGGATGCAGATCGGCGACGAAAATAAGCGGTCCAGAATCAGCAGTATCGTAAAATAGTCTTGACTGTTTTGCGATAATACAGAAACTGGCCCCATGCTTCCGAGGATGTATGAGCGACTCTTGAGAGCCCATTTTCAAGAGACCCGGCAAATGGCATTTTTGGCGGGGCCGCGACAGGTGGGGAAGACCGCCGTGGCACGTCAGATGGCGGATGTTTATCTGAACTTTGACAACCTCGATGATCGCGCGGTGATTTTGCGGGGCCCGGCGGCCGTGGCAGGGCGCGCGGAGTTGGAGCGTCCGCAGGCGATTCCCCGGCTTCTCGCCTTCGATGAGATCCATAAATTTTTGAAGTGGAAATCCTTTTTGAAAGGGTTTTTTGATGTGGATGGCGAGCGATGCCGGATTCTTGCGACCGGCAGTGCGCGGATGGACATTTTTCGCAGGGGTGGGGACAGTCTGCTCGGGCGGTATTTTCTTTATCACCAGCATCCCTTCAGCGTCGGAGAAATTCTTCGCCCGGAGCCGCCCGCCGCGCCGGTCCGGGATTCCGCCGTGATGGATTCCGCCGCTTGGGACGCGCTCTGGCATTTTGGAGGATTCCCCGAACCCATGGTGCGGCAAAGCGCGACATTCCTCAAAAAGTGGCAGGCGAACCGCATGGATTTGCTGCTGCGCGAGGACGTGCGCGATCTCACACGCGTCCAGGAGTTGCGAGGCATCGAGACCCTCGGCCATCTGCTTGCATCACGATCCGGCCACCAGCTCATTTTCAGCAATCTGGCGCGGGAGATTTCCGTGAGCGTGGACACGGTCCGCCGCTGGATCACGATCCTGTCGAATCTTTACATCGGCTTCGAGCTGAGACCCTGGTATAAAAATGTCGCCAAGGCGCTCCGCAAGGAGCCGAAATGGTATCTGCGCGACTGGTCGCCGGTCGCAGATCCGGGCGCGCGTGCCGAGACGTTCGCCGCGTGCCACTTTCTCAAAGCCGTGGAGACATGGACCGATCTCGGGCTGGGGGCGTTCGAACTCCGCTACCTCCGCGACAAGCAAAAGCGCGAAGTCGATTTTTTAATCGTCCGCGATGGATCCCCCTGGGTGCTCATCGAGGTGAAAGCCGCGCGCTGCGTGCTCTCTCCCCACCTTTTCCATTTTCAAAAGCAGACCGGTGCGGCGCACGCCTTTCAAGCCGTGCTCGATCTGCCCCACGAGGAGATCGATTGTTTTGCGCATCGCCGGCCGGTGATCGTCCCGCTGCGGACGCTTCTTTCCCAATTGCCTTGACCGCTGGTGGGAGGACGGCTGTCTGAAAACCGGGCTCGGGCCAGTATTAGAGTGCCATTCGAGTCAACCTTTTGGATTATAGGAAGACAGTCATTTCTTGCTGTGGAATCTTGCGGTTCGATTCGTTGCCCAACGATGCCAATGGAAGGCTACAAGTCCAACAAGTCACGAATGGCCGTTTTCACCATTTGAAGCTGAGCCTCTGGCAGCCTTCCGAGTTTGCGACGAAGGGGGGTGATCGATGCTCGCGAACCCTTGGACGTTCACTGCGGAGCGCCCGAAAATGCTCAAGAGTCAACGATTATCTCAGTTCCATCAACGGGCACCTGCCGGTCTTCAGTCGCCCGGTAGATGATATCGGTTCGTTCCGGTTTTTCACCAGCCAGCTCATTGGCTTATCTGGCGCTGGGGCGTGTTCCAAGCCTGGAGCAACTGCGATCGGAGAGAAAACCTCAGCAACGATGAAAATTACTGTCGTCCTATAATCCAAAGGACCTCAGACGAGCGTCTCATGCCGGCACCTCAGGTCGTGGCGCTACTTCCGCCGAAGAAGGTTTCCATCCGGCGGTGGAGGTCATCGTAAAACCGCTTCTTCATCGCCTCGAGCACGACGATCGTCTCCGGGGTTTTTGCGTGAGCAGTGACTTCCTCCATGCGGATCTTTTCCGCGAACGCCTTTCCCATTTCGATCAGGGAGTCGAGAAATTCGCGCGCGGCGCGCGAGTGCTCAATGCCGTCGAGGAGCGCGGATTCTAAGCGGCGGTTGCTGGTGACGGCCATGAGGTTGCCGGACGCGAGCTGGTGCATGTAGCGGGCATGGCTGCTTGTGGACGAAGCGGGCGAGACGCCCGCGCTCCTTTCAAGAAGATCCGTCGCCCTTTTCTGACGCCCGTTTATTTTGACTCTCAATAAAGCGCATGACCGCACATTTTCATTCCTGTGCAGTATAAGCGGTTTTAAAAATCCGCTTGTTTTGATAAACCACATCCCATGGCTTCGCTAAGCGCACGAGGGGTCCCTTGGATCATAGGATGTCAGTAGAGCGACCGGCGTAAATCGCACCGGAAAAGACGTCGTTATCGAGAAGGTGTTTTATTGGGAACTCGAGAACCGCCACGGTTATTTTTCCTTGATGAAGACATCCATCTGCTGGCCGACATAGACCGGGAAGGAGGGGCTTGGGAAGCGGAAGATGATTTGAAGGACGCGGGTGTCCACGCGCTCGGTGGACTCGCCGGAGAGCGATTTTTTCGGGAGGATGTAGGGTTCGATGCGGACGAATTCGAGCGGGATCGCGTGTTCGCGCGAGCCCTTGAGGAAGGCGACGGCCTGGCAGTCGGGCGTGACGCGCGGGGCATCCGACTCATCCACATCCGCCCGGAGCTGGAGCCTGCTGACATCGCCGAGGAGGATCGCGGGCTCGGAGGCGCTAACGGCAGCGTATTCCCCCTCGCGGATGTTGACCTGCAGGACCGAGCCGTCGCGCGGGGCGCGGACGGAGAGGAGGTCGAGTCGGACGTTCGCGTCATTGAGCTGGGCGCGGGCGAGCTCGAGGTCGGCGGAGGCCCTTTGATACTGGCGCTGCGCGGTTTGCATGGCGAACTCGTCGCGGCGGGTCGCGTCCACGCTGGCGACATTTTTTGCCCGGAGCTGGGTGGTGCGTTCGAGCGTATCCTTGCGGTCGGCGACGAGGGTTCCCGCCTCGGCGAGCCGGGCCTGCTGGACCGCGAGCTGGGCCTCGGCGGTCTTGACCGTGGCGGCGGCATCGCGGCTGTCCATCGCGAAGAGGAAGTCCCCGGCCTGGACCTTGTCGCCGACGTGGACGGCCACTTTTCCCACGAGACCGGACGCGGCGGGCGCGATGCGCACGTTTTCATTGGTGCTCTCGACGAGGCCGCGCCCGCCGATGGATTGCGCATACGGCGACTGCGGCGGCGGAACGAGCGGCTCGGGTGCGGGACCGCTCTGGCGCAGGCGCGCCACGAGAAGCACCCCTGCGGTGATGCCGATGAGGGCGAGGAAAACGGTGGGTCTTTTAAGCATAATGGGAATCGCAGGCGGGACGCCCGCTACTGGTGGTGGTAGTCTTTCGGGTCGTTGATGATGGCGGTCACGCGGCCGTCCTCCATCTCGGCGATGCGGTCGGCGAAGTGGTAGATCCGGTTGTCGTGGGTGACGACGATAACGCACCGGTCGGGCTGGAGCGCGCTGGATTTGAGGAGATCCATCGTCTTCTGTCCGGTCGCGGCATCGAGGGACGCCGTGGGTTCGTCGCAGATGATGAGCCGGGGCTCGTGGACCAGCGCCCGAGAAATCGCGACCCGCTGCAACTGCCCGCCCGAGAGCTGGGACGGATAGGAATGGAGTTTGTCGGCGAGGCCGACATCGGCGAGGACCCTGCCCGCGCGGCGTTCCGCCTCGCGCGGGGAGATCCCGTTCAGGATGAGCGGCACCGAGGCGTTCTCGACCGCCGTGAGCGTCGGGATGAGATTGAACTGCTGGAAGATGAACCCCACGTTCTCACAACGGAACTGCGTGATCTGACCCTCCTTCATTTTTCGGAGGTCGTGGTCGAAGACATCGAGCCGGCCCTCCTCGCATTTCAAGGTCCCGCAGATCACGCTGAGTAAAGTGGTTTTCCCGCAGCCCGACGGCCCGACGATCATGAGAAGCTCGCCGAATTTCGCGTCGAGCGTCGCCCCCTTGAGCGCATACGTGCGGGTGTCGCCCGCCGCGAACGACTTGACCACGTTCTCCACGCTGATCGCCAGGTTGCTCATCGGAAGACGATCGCCGGCTCGAGGCGCGCGACCTTGACGAGGCCGATCAGCGCCGAAAATGAGCAGATGAAAATCGTGACGGCGGCGACGAACGCGGGGACCTGCCAGGGCATGAAAAACGGCGGGGTCTCTTTTGCGAGCACGGCGTTGCCGAACCACGAGGCGAGGCCGACCCCGATGCCGTAGCCGATGAAGCCGACCGAGAACGCCTGCAGGAGGACCATCGCCGCGAGCGTCGGCATCCGCGCGCCCATCGCCTTGAACGCCGCGAGATACCGCAGGTTGTCGTGCACAAAAAGGTAGAACGTCTGCCCGGCGATCGCGATCCCGACAATGATCCCGAGCAGGACGACCGTCCCGAAAGAAATCGGGATGCCTGTGTTTTTGATATACCACCAGACGGTGATCCAGAAGAGGCTGTCGTTCGTCATCGCCCGCAGGCCGGGCAGCTTGTTGATCCGCGCGGCGAGCTCCTCGTTTGTCACGCCGGGCACCGGCGCGGCGAGCACGTAGCTGAGCTGCTTGCGTGCCGGCTTCGCGTATTCTATCGCCCGGTCGAACGTCGTGTAGATATACGGCTGGCCGAGAAAGCTGCGGCTCACATGGCAGAGCCCGACGACCCGCGCCTCCTTGTCGTTGATCTCAAAGGTCGTCCCGAGCCGGATCGTGATCCCTTTGCGGCGGAACTTTTCGACCGCGACCTGATCCACGACGACCGCGTTCGGGAGCCGCAGATCCTCGATCCGCCCGGCGTGCATGTCCATCGGCCGCCCGGTCAGCGTCCCGGTGTCGAGCCCGGTAAGCTGGACGTTTTGAAACGATCCGTCCGAAAGCCGCGCCTGCTCGATCCCGATGTAGAGCGGCACCGCCCAGGCCACGCCGGGCACGCTGCGCACGCGATCAACCTCGATCTGGCGCATCGGGATCACCTCGTTCGCCTGCTCGACCTTTGCGTCCACGACCCAAACCGGGGCCCCGATATTCCGGACGGTCGCAGTCGTCCACATCATGATCCCACAAAAGACCGAGGACTGCTGGCACATCAGCAGCGAGCAAAAAGCGAGGCCGCAGACGAGCATCGCATATTTCGCCCGGTCGCGAAAAAGCATCTTCAAAGCAATCTCCAGCATGGTCGGGAGATACTTAACCCCATGAAAGACTTCGTCAACTCTCGGGGGCGCTGATTCCGGCGCTTGTCAGGGAATTCCCAAGCCGGTAATGATAGCCACCCTTGAACCCACCCGAATCGCTTTTCCTGATTGCCGGCAGCGGCGACTACCCGCGCCTGGTGATCGAGTCCGCGCGCGCGGCCGGCGTGCGGCGGATCGTCGTTGCCGCTATGGAGGGCGAGACCCAGGCGGAGGTCGAAGCGCTGGCAGACGAGATCCACCGGATGAGAGTCGGCCAGATCGGAAAGCTCTTGGATGCGGCGAAAAAATCTGGGGCTAAGTCCGCCCTGATGGCCGGCCAGATTGCGCCGGGCAATCTGTTCGACCTGCGTCCCGACCTGCGGGCGCTGATCCTTCTCGCGACGCTGAAAGAGCGGAATGCGGAGACGCTTTTCGGAGCGGTTGCCTCCGAGCTGGAGTCGGTGGGGGTCACACTTCTGCCAGCCACCACGTTTCTCGACGAGCACCTCGCCACCAAAGGCCACCTCTGCGGCCCGCTCCTCAAACCGCGCCACATCGCCGATCTGGAATTTGGATTCCGAATCGCGAAGGAAACCAGCCGGCTCGACATCGGGCAGACGGTCGTCGTAAAAAACGGAACCGTCCTCGCGGTCGAGGCGTTCGAGGGCACCAACGAAGCGATCCGCCGGGGCGGGGAACTCGGGCGGGGCGGGGCGGCCATGGTCAAGGTTTCGAAGCCGGGCCAGGACATGCG
>JBAXXD010000148.1:0-8322 GCA_037128135.1 Verrucomicrobiia bacterium | reverse complement strand
ATCGCCCGCCCCGGCGATCCAGGCGAGCGTCTCCTGGTTGTTGGCAAATAGCGTCTGGGCGGCTGGACTGGTCACGGTGCTGGCGCTCTGGCGCGGATAGAGAATCTGGCGCGGGAGGACGCTGTGATAGGTGCCGCGTTGCCCCGGATGGAAGGGCGCGGGATTTTTCTCCATCAGGTAAAAGTTTTGCAAAGGCTGGGTGGTGGTTTCCACCGTGAGCCTGGGAACCTCGCCCGTGCCCCAGGGCACCATGCCGCCGGAAATTCCGTAAGTCCGCCAACTGCGCCAAGTGTTGCGATTGAATAACTCCACCAAGGCCGACAGAGTCGGGGTGCGGCAGGAGCTTAGCGGCGCATAGAAGTGAGTGCCCCCATACTGGAAGTCCTTGATGAAGCTGTCGCGGAGGAAATCGCGGTAAGTCTGGTCCTCCAGTTTGTAAGCCTGCTGTCCGAAATAAATGGCGGCGTATTCGGTGGCCAGGGGCTCGGACTCGGGGAACCCCCTACGACCGCGGAAGAAGGTGCCGGAAAACGGGAGGCCGAACTCGCAGGCCATATAGGGCATGTCGCCATGCTCGGCCCAAGAGCTCAGCCAGTCCTCGCGCTCCTGCAGCGGCGTCAGGCAGAGGTAGTTGTTCGCGGTGTAGAGGTCTCCGACAAAGCTGCCGGCGTGGGAGAAGGCCGGGCGGGTAGGGTCGAGATCCTTGATGGCAGCCAGCGCGGCGAAGGGGCTGCGGAGCGAGCGCAGCCAGGGCTGGCCCACCTTTTCGATCGCGGCGCGGTTGCCCAGCAGCTCCGGATTCTGATCCTCGCCCAGGCCGAAGTGGTTGCCGGCGAAAACCCATAACACGATGGACGGATGGTTGACCAGCCCGTTGAGGCGCTGGCTGACCAGATCTTTCCAGACCTGGATCATGCGAGGGTTGACGAGCTTGTCGGTGATGAGCTCGTTAGCGTCCAGTGCGGAGGCGGCCAGCAGGATACCAACACGGTCGGCCTCGGCCGCCCAAATCTCGTCGAACTCGAATGTGCCCCGTTCATGCTTGTCGCCCCAGGGGAGCTCGGCGAGATTGTAACCTTGGGCCTTCAGGGCTTGCAACTCGGCTTTGATCTCATTCACGCTGCCACAGACCCAACTGCTGTTCGGGACGCTGGGCCGGAGCCGAATCGCCACGCCGTTCAAGTAAAAGCCTTTGCCCTCGACCCAGAATTCCCGGAAGCCGAAGCTCTGGCTCAGTTGGTCCGCGACTCCTGCGCCCGAGACGCGCAAGTCCATGCGGTAAAGATAAGGCTGGTCGATGTCCCAGAGCGTCGGGTCAGCCCACGGCCAGGACGCCTGCGCCTTGCCGTCGGGCCCGACTTTCACGTTGGCGGCGAAGGTCTTCTCCAGCACGCCCGTGGCATTGAGCAGGTCCGCTGTCACTGCCAATTCCGTGCCGGGGGCAACCCCTTTCAGGGTCAGGTCAAGCGTTAGGTTCTTCCTCCGGGTCGAGGTCTGGATTTTCAGGCTGTCGACGTGGCCCTTCGCTGGCAGGGCGCACAGCAGGACGTCCCCGATGATCCCCTTGGAGTTGAGGCTGGCGCTGCCTTTGGTGATCTGCTCCGGAGCCGGCCCCATGTAGTTGACGACCTCCTTGTTGACCAGCTTGGCCTCTACCAGCATTGTCAGTCGCGACGTCTTGCCGGGGGCGCAAAAAGCGGTGATATCCAACTCGCCGCCGGGCCATTTGAGTTGCCCGGCCCGCTTGCCGTCCACATAGACCAAGGCGTCGGTGGAGATGCGTTTGCAGTCGAGGACGACCCGCCGACCCGCCCATTCGGCGGGAAGGCTGATCTCGCGTTCATACCAGGCGTGAAAGGATTCCGACCATTTGGCGGACCAGCCTTGCCCCTTGGTCTGGATACCCGGCATCCCCCCCCAGCTTATCCAACTGCCCGGCACCCGGATCACGCCCCAAGCGTCGGGTTTCTCCGCTCCCTTCTCCGGGGCGAAGCGCCAGAGGCCATTCAAACAGATCGTCTCCCGAACGGAGGACTCCCGTTCCACGGGCTCCTGCCCCCAGCCGAGTTCGACGGCGTTAGGGGTTGTCCCAGCGACCGGGAGCTTCTCCAGGGGCGTGGCGGCTGTAGTGGCAGGCACGGCGGCGGGGGCGGCATTGGCGGGCAGGGCCTCGACGGTGAAATCGTCAAAGGCTGCGGAGCCGACGGAGTTGAAGAAGGCGATGCTGAAATTCGCCGTCTTGGCCCCTGCGGGGATGTCCACAATTTTTGTATAAGTCGTCCACTCCGGTGCCGCCGTCTTCCACACAAACGGCGTGCCGTAGACTGTCGGTGCCTTGTCCATAGGGTAGGCCAGCGCCACCCGGCAGTCGTGCCAGCCCTCCTTGCCCGGGGTGACGGCGTCGATCTTCGCACGGACGCTGACCTTGAGTTGTTTCCACTCCGGACGCAGTTCGAGGATTTGGCCACATGCCGCCGACTCGGTCGGGACGGCGTTGGCGATAGTCAGGTAAGCGGTGCCGTCGGAGTGGCGCTTGATGTCGCATTTCTCATTCCCCCCCCAGCCGGGGACGCTGCCGGACTCGTCGGCGTCCAGTTCAAAGCCGCCGTTTTTGATCAGGTGGCTGGTGGCTGGCGGCGGGTTCGTCGCAGCGCGCGCCAGCATGGGAGCCAGAACAATGACTGACAAAACGATGAGTGAGCAGAGTTTCATAAAATTGGTTTAACATTTAGATTACTCGGATTTCACGGAGACGACAAGAGGATCTCTGGCTCCTCTCGGTGAAGGAGCTCCCTTCTTTTAACTTGCTGATAAACGTCGGCGTTGTGTGCGGCCAAGCGCGAGGTGGCGGAATCGTCCTCAAATCGCGGGATAATAAAGCCGCTGACTTTGACCGGACACGGGTCGGTAATATACATCCAGCGAGTCAGAATCCCTGATGCCGGGTCTTCGGCTTAGCCGACCTGACCGCTACTATAACGGTCTTATCCGGCATCACCGGATCGGAATGCCAGAAGACAATGGGTTTTCCAGAGCTTGGGATATTTCATCTGCAAAGGTCTCCAAGGCCGAGTTGATCTCCATCGCGAAGCCGTTCTACTTCGGACATCACGCCGGCCAGATGGCAGTCGCCTCGTCAGTCAAAGCCAAGGCCGGTGACAAGATCGTGGGAGGAGGTTCTCGAATTCCTATCGCCATACGCTGTATTCGGCAAGATGGGTTCGGCAGGATGCCAAACCCTGCACGCAGGATGCGTGCGCTCCCTCTCGGATTTTCTGAAACGCAAATGCCCCGCTGGAACCCCCCAGAACCGACGGGGCGCTTGCGGAACCGGCGGCATGAAGAGGACCGCTGGTTCTTCCCCCCAAAGTTTATTTTAATTAGGAATGTGGAATGAGGGATTGCAGACGGCGGGATGGAGTGGAGCTCGACTCGAGCGACTGTAGCAAGCCACGCCCGTGTCAGGCGTGTTGGCGGCAGCGCGTCCGGCCCGGATGCGGCTACAGGCGGCGTGTTTGAAGGTCTTCACTTAATTCTTAATACCTCAGCCTTCATACTTAATTCTTCCCATCAGCCGGCAGCGGCGGAGGACGAGGACTGCGCCGCCGAGGGCGATGGCGGCCCTAACTTAAGCCAGAGTAGAACAAGCGTCCCGCTTGTTTTCCCAGGCAGGACGGCAACCTGGACGGTCGCCCTACCATCCCAAAACCGCCTTAAGTTAGCGCCATTCAGGGCTGGTACCCCTTCGTGACCCCTTCGATGCTGTGACAGAGCGGATCCGATGGCGGCATCTCTCCAAAGATTACGCTTACGCGCGGATCAGGGGATCAGGGCACGCCTTGACGCCTTCCTGAAATGACGTTAACGATGACACTCTCGAACGTGGAGCAAAACGCATGAATCTTACGACAATAACGACAGTCACCATTGCCGCTGTCGATGCCGACGGCCATGACATCTGTGTCCTCATCGGCGATTCGGAACGCATCGTGAACGCGTCCGACACACCGGCTGTCCGCGAACCGCTGGTGCGCGCGACCTATCTGGTCAAACCGGATGTGCTGGCGCTGACGATTCACGCGCAGGCCAGCATTCCCGGCGTCATCCAGCCATACGCGCGGCAGGCCGACGACCAAATCGCGTTGTCCGGGTACAGAATTCTCATGCGTCTCGCGGAAGCGACCGGGGTGAAAGAATTTGTCACGCCCGAGATGGAGGCCAAGGGCGAGGTGGCGGTGTTCGCTACGGTTTTGCGCGGCGGCAACCCTGTCGGCTATAGGATCGGGCCCAAGCAGGACCAACTGTTGCCATTTGACCAACTCGTCGGCGCGCCTCTGGATGAAGAATGGGCCATGAAGACGGCGAGCTACAGCATCAGCTCAAATGACGACCCCGCGTTTCAACAGATGCTCAATCCGACAAAAGTTCACCGCAAGACCCGGCCTTTCCGTCAGGCACGAACTCCCAACCGCAAGGATGTGGAATGGGCATACAGCTTGAAACGACATACCCATGCCCACGAGATCTACCTTTGTCTTCCCCACCGGCTGATATCCGGCAAGACCTATACGATCCACTTCGCCTCACAACCAAGCAAACTCGGCTCCCAACTGGCGGATATCACCCTGACTTTCGACGACAGCAGGACGGTCAGCGAAGCCGTGCAGGTGAATCAACACGGCTATCAGGTGGAGTCTCCCAAAATCGCGTTCCTGTCAACGTGGATGGGCGATGGCGGAGAGGTGAGTTATCCGGAAGCGAACCTGTTTCAGATCATCGACGAAAGCGGCAAAGCGGTTCTTGCTGGCACGCCGGCGTTGCGCGCCACCAAAGGCCAGGTGGAATTCTATCAGGATGCCGAAGACGGTGGAAAGACGCCGATCTCCAACAGCAAGACGTCGGTCTATGCGCTCGATTTCTCGGAACTCAAGATGCCCGGGCGCTACCGGGTTCGGATTCCCGGCATCGGTGTTTCTCTGCCCTTTGCGGTCGCCGCTGACCGCTGGGAGTCCGCCTTCAAAGTGGGAATGAAAGGATACTATCACCAACGCTCCGGCATCGAACTGGGACCGCCCTATTCCACATTCTCGCGGCCGCGCGACTTTCATTCCGATGACGGCAATATGACATGCGTCTGCGACAATGCTCTGTTCTTCAATACTCCCGGAGACCACAGTTTCAAGCGCATCCAGGAAAGCATTTGCCTGGACCGAACCGAGCCGGGCGCGTTCGGCGGATGGCATGATGCGGCCGACTTTGACCGCTCTATTCTTTACGGGATGCACCTCTGGCCGGTGAACTGCATGATTGATCTTCTGACGATCAACCCCGGGTATTTCGAAAAGCTCACCCTCAACATTCCCGAGAGCGGCAATGGCATCCCCGATATTCTCAATGAAGCGCTGTGGTGCGCGGACCTGTTTCTGCGGATCCAACACCCTGACGGCGGCGTGCCGTTCCAGGTGGAGAGTGTTGAACATCCCAAGGCGGGGGAGACGAGTTGGCTGAATTCGCTGCCCACGGCGATGACCCCGCCCATCCCGGAATCGGCATGGCAATTCGCCGGCACCGCGGCGCATCTGGCGCTGGCGCTGGAAAAGTATGACGGCAAAAAAGCCGATTGTTATCGTTCGGCAGCCCTCCGCGCCGCCGCCTGGGCCGAGGCCCGTCCGGATGTGCCGGTGTTTTATTTGAAGGCCCCGCACGCTTTCCAGGCCGTAAAGAACTTTGCCTTCGCCGCGCTCTATAATCTCACCGGCGAAGAGAAATGGGAGCGGCGGTTTGCGGAAACGATGCCGGGTGCGATCAGCGGCATCGCCCTGGCTCCGAATCACTGGAGCAACGTGTTCTTTCTCGATCTGGACCTCATCGGGCCTTACCTCTATGCGGCAAGCCCGCGCTCAACTCACGCAGGACTCAAAGCCAAAGCCAAGGAGCTTGTGCTGAAGTTCGCGGAAACCCTGCTTGACCGACAAGAGAAAACGGCGACGTATTCGATCATAGAAAACGGTAAAGCCCATGGCTGCTCACACAGTTTCAGCCCCCTTGGCCTGGGCTATGCGGCCATCCTGAGCGGCGACCGCCGGTATCTGGATGCAATTGCCCGGGGCGCGCATTATGCGATGGGGGCAAACCCCATGAATATCAGTTTCATGAAGGGGATCGGCAACCGGCAGGCCCGGCCTCAACATAAGGACGGCCCCTATCGCGGACTGGATGTGCCAGACGGCATCCCCGCCTTTTTCGGCGTCAGTCCTTCAAACCATCATGCGACGACACAATGCGGAGAAATCATTCGCGCCGCAGGAATCTATCCCGCCCTGGAAAATTGGCCGGGAACGGAATCCTATTTTGACGACATCGCCGCACAACTGAACGAATTCACGGTGACCTGGCCTATGGCGGACATGATCTTTGGATGGGGACTATTGGCGGCGTTCGCCGGCAATCCCAATCAGGGCATTCCTGCCTGCGGGTGAGACTGTCTATGCGTTGTAAAATGACGGAAAAGGGGTCGTCCTGAATGGCGCTAACTTAAGGCGGGTTTGGGATAGTTTTCGACGCCGACTTTTCGATGCGGTAAGGCGACCATTTTCAGAACCCTTCTTGAATTCAACATCCTCTCCTCCACGTTTTATTTGGTTTTCGGGTTTTCATTTCTGTGATCATTCTGTGCGGTATCCGAATGAACCCAGTCCAACATGGCCAACGCTCATTTTCATGGGGTAATGTTTTGTTTATGGTGAGAAACCGCAGTGACCTCGTCCACCAAGGCTCTCGCGTTGTCGTAAAATAAGGCGGATACGTCGGATCGTGAGAGCTTGGCAGCGATTGCCGCCTGCCGGATGGCTCGGAGTTCCTCGTTGAGAAACGAAGTAAACTTCAATTTATTTTTCTCGTCACAAAGGGAAAGCGACCATGGGCGCGGGGTGACGTAAGTATATTGGTGGTTGATTTCAACGGCCTTACCTTGAGCGAGTGCGATCGGGATATCCGAGCCGAAAAGCACTTTCCTGATCGGGACCTGATCGAACAGGTAGCTCATGACCTCCCAGTGCTGGACCATGGCGAGATCGAAGTAGAGGTTGGGCAGATCGCGCAGATCATCGAGAAACCCGGTGATGCCGCGCAGGTAATAGGCGCGCCCAACATGGGCAAGAATGATTTTTGCCCCCGGCCATCTGGTGCAGAGCTCGCGAAGCTGGCGTCGGTTGAGCGGGTCCTCCAGCCTCTTTGGGCGCGGGATGTGCAACATTACGAGCAGGCGACGCTCGTGAGCGATCTGCATCGCCCAGTCCGGCAGCATCTCCGGGATTTCTGCGTTCGGGATATCGTTTGGCCGCGCATAGTCGGGATACGGCTTAAGGCCGAGGAACCCATAGCGATCAATATCCGCGTTGACCGCGGCAGCGTTGTCACGGTTCGGATCGAGCAGGCGCAAGGGAAAAAACCTTTTAAAGTCAGCGCCGCTGCCGACGTAGCCGTTGTTCCGCTCCAGATCCAGTTGAGGATTTGGGAACCCGAAGCACAGCGCCTCAGCCTGACGTCCGGGATAAGCAATTTCTAAATCAGCCTCCAGTTCTTCATAGGTGTAGGATGTGATGGGCACGCCGCCGCACGAGAACGGCCCATCGGGAAGGCATCCATCGGGCGGAGAAATATGGATGTGCGCGTCGAAGATTTTCTCCGGAAGAAAATCGTTTAGCTCTTCGTCAATTATTTTCAGGTTGTAGTCGCGTTCAGCGGGAGTGTTCCAAGCATTCATAGTGGGTTAGGAAATGGGGCAGTGTTCGATTTTCAAAAATGAGGTGAAGGCGGCCATCGCAGAGCAATGGTCGCCAGACATCAGTGCGCTGTGGTGGGTGCCGCCGAGATGGGAAAATTCTTCCAGGAATCGCGGCAGCGGGATCGCGGGGCGGATCCATCCTCTCACCCAGCGATTGAGGTCGGGATGCGTTCCATCGGCGAGCACCTCGACCGGGGCGGTGATCAGGCGGAAGCTGTCATCGGGGCCGGGCGAGAGGTTGACGAACGTCGCCCGGCCGGGGCGCGGGGCACAGGCGAGCGTCGCCGGGTTGAGGGCCGGGGTGAAGGGAAACTCCTTTTCAAAAAGGATGGGTTGGGCAGATGTCTCGGCACAATTGATTTCTCCCATGTGCGAGAGGAACAGCGATTGCCCGGCCCAGTCTGCACAAAAAATCTCGGTGAATGTCGTTGACCCGAATCCCTGGAGCAAGGCCCCGACCAGCGAGGCCGTGAGCACGTCCCCTTCGCCCGCGTAGCCGACCCCGCGCGCCATGGCCTTGCAACATTCGAGGAAGG
>JBAXXD010000147.1:0-8506 GCA_037128135.1 Verrucomicrobiia bacterium | reverse complement strand
TTCGGAGGTTCGAGACATGCACGTCGAGGAGGTTGGAGAGCGAGTCGTCGTCCTCGTCGAACAGGTGCTCGTAAAGCGCGGTGCGCGTGACCGTTTCGCCGCGGTGCATCGCGAGAAATTCCAGCAGGCAATACTCGCGCGCGGTGAGCGCCACGGGGCTCCCGGACAGCGTGACCCGGCGGGCGGCGGTATCGATGGACACGTTGCCGATTTCGATGACGTTGAGGGTTTGGCCCGCCGCCCGCCGGATGATCGCGCGCAGCCGTGCGAATAGCTCCTTCAAGTCAAACGGCTTCACCAGGTAGTCGTCCGCGCCGGCGTCGAGCCCGCGCACGCGGTCCCGTGCGGCATCGCGTGCAGTGAGCATGAGCACGGGCGTCTTCTTCGACTCCCGCAGGTGCCGGAGGACTTCCCAGCCGTCCAGGCGCGGCAGCATCACGTCGAGCACGATCGCGTCATACGCGACCTCCCGGGCTTTGTAGAGACCCTCCTCGCCGTCAGCCGCCGCGTCCACCGCATAGCCCTCCTCGCGCAACGCCTTGGCCAGGACCGCCAGGAGGGCAGGCTCGTCTTCGATGAGTAGGATTCTCATGGGATGAGCGTCGCCGTCTGAAAGCTGCACGTGTCGCGATAGCCGGCGCTCGGCCGGAGCTTCTTCATGAGCTTGATTGTAGCCGCTCGCGCGCTGCCGGGCGAGAGGATTTCCCGGCGGCAATTTATTTTTTGCGCCTTCATGTTCCCTTAAGGTTCCTTCGCGTAATCTGACGCCAGTGAAAAACGAAAAAATGAAAGGATTTATGAAAACACACACAACCATTGCAATCGCGCTGGCTCTGGCCGCGCTAACGATCAACGCGTCCGCGCAGCAGGGCGGAGACCGCCCGGGTCAGCCGCCCGGCGGGGAGGGCGCGCGCGGAAAAACGGAGGCGCTCACGGATGCGCAGGTCAAGCAGGTCGGCACCATCCTCGCCGGCTACGATGCGCAAGCGCTCACCGCCGAACAGGCGCGGGCCATCCACACGGCCTTCCGCGAGGCCGGACTGCCCGGCGGCCCCGCGATCAACGAGGCGGTCACGGCGGCTGGCTTCAGCCCCGACAAGCTGCGCGACCTTGATCCGCCGCCCTCGGCACCCGGAGGCGATCAGCGCGCGCCAAATAGCGGGGAGCAGAACCCTCCGCAGGGCGGCAAGAAACAGTCCGATGGCGGTAAGCCGGGCGGTAAAGATCAGGCTGACAAAAGTTCGCGGGGCGGCAAGGGGCGGGCCGAAGGCGGCAAGGCGGGCGGGCCGCAGCAGTATTCGATCGAGCAGGCGGCCTCGGACAACGCGCAGCTCCACACGATCGCGTTCAACGGGCTGGCGTTTGTCACCGGCGACTTCGGCGCCGACACGTTCCTGCCTCCGGGAAAAGTGTGCGACTTCTTCGGCTTCCAGTATATGCGGGATATCGATGCCGCGCAGAAGGGCCACAACCCGATGTTTCTCGACCGCGTCGCGGGAAACGTGCTGCAGATCCTCACCGATGATCAGCGCGCCCTGTTTGAAAAAGCGGCGCAGCAGGAGTCCGTGGAATTGCGCGCTCTCGCCGAGAAGCGCTTTCCGCTCATCAAGGCGTTCTGCCGGCAGCTCGACGCGGACATTCCTGCCGGAAGCCAGGGGCTGAATAAGGCTGCAGTGATAAAATATGTGGGCGATATCTTTGCCGCTGATGCGGAAGTGAGCTACCAGCGCGCCCAAGTCTTCGGCCAGGTGGCGTCCGCCCTTTCCACACAGCAGAAGGAATACCTCGCCAAGATGACGTTTGGCGACTTCAACACATGGCCCGCCGTGGACATGGAGAAATACAAGCTGCCTCGGGGAACGGAAAAGATGGTCAACGTCGCCTACATGACGCACGCCAGCGAGTTCTTCAGCTGGTATGCCGGGTCGGTCAAGGCGGACACCTATTTCTGTCCGGAGCGACATGGCACCTACTTCGGCGGGTTCTACATGAAGGACATGCCCGCGATGGGCAAGCGCGACTTCGACATTAGCACGTCCGTGACCGGCGACAGCGGCAAGGAGTTTCTCAACATTCTGACCGAGGATCAGCGGAAGAACATCACCGCCATCCCCGACCTGCAGCGCAAGGCGCTCGAGGAAATTATTAGCGTGCGCGGTACCATCTCGAAGGAACTGCGCAAGTTCCTCGCCGGCGGTCAGGCGGACAAGAAGACGGTGCTTGCGCTCGGGCGGCGCTACGGCGAGCTCGACGGCGAGATGTCCTACTATTACGCGTCGGCCTTCGCGAAGGCGAACCGGACATTGACGGCCGACCAGCGCAAGGCGCTCGTCAAGCTGCGCAACCTCGACGGCTATACCAGCGCCCCGGCCTACATCTATTCGGATCCCGTCAGCGGGGCGGTCAACCTGCCCGCGACGGATTCCTTCTTCTTTCCTCCAACAAAGTAATGGCCGTATGAAACCGCAGAAAATCCTATTGATAACCGCCTCGCTCGCCGGTTTGCTGGCCGGCCCGATGTCGGCACAGGATACCGGGTCGCCGCAGTTTGTGCTCCGCAGCCCCGAAGTGGCCGACGGCGGAATCCTGCCTGTGGAGTTCACCGGCGACGGCAGCGGCGCGACGCTTCCTTTGGAGTGGGACCGGGTGCCGGTGGGAACCGCAAGCTTCGCGGTCATCATGGACCACGTGGATCCGGAGGGAAAGACGAAGTGGTATTGGGTGCTCTACAATATTCCGGCGGATGTCCGCAGCCTTCCAAAAAATATCAAGGGAGTCGGCGTGCTCGGCAACAACAGCGTCAATGGCCGGACAGAATATGCGCCGCCGCATTCCAAGGGGCCGGGAGAGAAGACCTACATCTACACGGTCTATGCGCTGTCCGCGCCGCCACAGCTCAGCGTCGAACCGGCCCAGGTCAGCCGCGATGTTCTGCTCGAAGTCGTCAAGGACAGCATCCTTGGCCGCGCGGAATTGAAGGTTGTTTACACGCGACAGGGCGGTCCGGGCGAAGACCGTGGCGGGAGACCGCCTCCACCGCCCGCCCCCGAAGCAAACGGCAACCCGCCGCCTCCGGCCGGCAAGAGCAACGCGGCATCGTAAATTTCTATGAAAGCCCGATTCCCCATCCTTTCGGCGATCCTCCTCGCCGTCTCCGTCTGCAGCGCGCAGACCGGCAACGGAACGACCTCGCCGGCCTTCACGATGGCGCAGAGCGTCTCCGACGGGGCTCAGCGCTCGACGCTTGCGTTTGCCGGGCTCGCGATGATGACCGGGAACCTGTCGGCTCAGTCGTTTTTTCCTCCGGGCAAGGTGGCCGACTACACCGGCTTCCAGTATCTGCGCGACAATGACCCGGACAGCATGGGGCACAACACGAGCTTCCTGACGCGGATCGCCAACAATGTTCTCTATATTTTGAGCGATGCCCAACTCGCCCAACTGAAAACGCTCGCCTTGGCGCAGCAGGATCAGATCGCGCTTTACGGCTACAAGCGGTTCGCGCTGATGAAGGCGTTCCGCCGGCTTCTTGAGGGTGACGTCCCCGCTGGCACGACCGGGCTCGATCTCCTGGCCGTGAAGCAGGTGTCCCGGGAGCTTTACCTCCTCGACGGCCAGATCAGCTTCGACCGCGCGCTGCTCTACGCCAATATCTTTAGCTCCATGAATGCCACCCAAACGGCATATCTCGACGCCATGAAGGGCAACGGATTTAACTCCTGGCCGGACATTTCAAACGACCTGGTGAAGGAAAAAACGAAGGGTCTGACCCAGGGCGAGGGAGTGGCCGTGATGACCTATGCCGGCGATCTTTTTAGCTGGTATGCAGGATCGCTGGATGCCGATGTCTATTTCTGCCCGGAGCGGCACGGGACCTATTTCGGGTCGTTCTACATCAAGGACGCGCCCGCCATTGGACACGAGGGATACAGCATCGACGAGCAGCTCACCGCCACCGCAGGCGCCGCCCTCTGCGACAGCTCGAAAGGATACGTCACCGCCGCTCAGGCGACCGCGATGTCGAGCCTCGTAAGCGCGCAGAGGAACAACCTCTACGCCAGCGACACCAGCATCGTTTCGATACGGACGCAGATCGCCACCCTGCTCCGCAGCCTTCTGGTCTCGACCGCTTCGAGCGCCAGCGTCAACACCAAGATCCTCGCGCTTTCGGAGATTTATGGCGAACTCGACGGCGAGAACAACTTCAACTATGCGACCGTCTTCGCCTCAGTTTACAGCACGCTCACCGACGTCCAGTTGGCCAGCCTCGCGGCCATGCGGAAATCCATCATGTCCGGCACCTATGCCGATGGAACCGCCTTCGATTTCTCGGACTGCACGACGCCGTTCCTCTACTCCGCCGCCATTACGAACCAGTCCGTCCTCGCCCCCTACATCGCCGACACCGACTATCTGTTTTCATCGGCGGCCGAGTCCGCCGCTCCC
Organism: Verrucomicrobiia bacterium; assembly: GCA_037128135.1. Classification (GTDB taxonomy): domain Bacteria; phylum Verrucomicrobiota; class Verrucomicrobiia; order Chthoniobacterales; family Terrimicrobiaceae; genus QYQL01. The sequence goes on along the minus strand of JBAXXD010000147.1, from coordinate 4,060 downwards.
TGGCGGCAGCAATATTTCGGAACGGCCGAAAATGCCGGATCCGCCGCCGACTCGTCGGATCCCGACGGCGACGGCCTCACGAACGCCAAGGAATACGCGTTCGGCACCGATCCCACGACCTCCGACGCGGGCGGGCTTCTGGATCTGGCTCCCGACGGCAACAGGCTCGCCCTCACATTTTTCGGACGGCAATCCGCCGGGGCCGGCTACGCGGGGCTTACGCGTCACTACTGCGTGGAAACCACCAGCAACCTGACCAGCACGACATCGTGGACGCCCGTCACCGGCTTCTCGGACGTTGTGGGCGAGGACAAAACCATATCTCTGAAGCTGCCGGTCAGCGGACCCAAATGCTTTTTCCGCCTGCGAGCCTGGCTACAATAGCCGCGCCTGCGCCGCCGTGAAAGCACCCAGAAAAATCCTGCGCCGAATGCCATGCCGCGGGGTTTAAACAAATGTCCGACCGATCAGGAACCAGCCCATGAAAAGCAGAAGAAAATTTCTCGGGATTCTCGCCTCCGCGCTCGCATGGTTTCTCCTTCCGGCTCGGACGCAGGAAGACAATTCTCCGGATGAGAAGAGACGGGGCGGTCGGGGCGGCAGAAACAAGTGGGGCAGCGAAGATTATGTGCTGCCTTCGGATCTGTCGGCGTTCGCGCTCTTGTCGCTTGTGCTCGGCCGTGTCACCGACCGGTCGGTGACCGTGAGTGTCCTTGCTGCGGAGTCGATGGAAGGGTGGTTTGAATATGGTGCCGCCCCGGGCAAATATGACCGTAAAACCGACTTGCTCGCATTCGCGGCCGTCCGGGCGGGCGAGGTGGTTTTTGACAAGCTTCAGCCCGACACCCAATATTATTACCGGATGCAGTTTCGCAAACCAGGCGACTTGGCATTCACCGCGAGGCGGGAGTGCCGGTTCCACACACAGCGGTCTGCGGGCAGGACCTTCACGTTTGGCGTCCAAGGGGATTCGCATCCGGAGCGCCCCCAGATGAGCGATCCGGAATTGTATGCCCGCACGTTGCTCGACGCGGCTTCCGGCAACCCGGATTTCTATATTTGCATGGGCGACGATTTCAGCGTGGCCAGGGTTCGGACGGTCACTGCGGAGACGCTCGCCCAACCCTACACGCTCCAGCGTCCGTTCCTCGGGCTGGTTGCGCAATCCGCTCCTCTCTTCTTGATCAACGGAAACCACGAACAAGCCTCACTGTTCAATTACAACCAACCCGACATCCGGCACGAAGTTGCGGTCGGCGTGCAAAACGCGCGCAACCACTATTATCCCACCCCGGGACCAGACGGGTTTTACTCCGGCGACACCGGATCGTTGAAAGACATTGGGCTCCTCAAGGACTATTATGCGTGGACTTGGGGCGACGCGCTCTTCGTCGTGCTCGACAACTACTGGCAGTCGCCGGTTCAGGTGGACAGCGGGTTCCACGAGGAAGAGGGACGCGGAAATAAAGACATGCCGAAAGACCTGACCGCAGGGAATCCCGCGCAAGCCGCCAGGCAGGAGGCTAAAGGCCAGTTGGGACACAAGGATCGCGACTGGTGGGGGATCACTCTCGGGGACGCGCAATACCAGTGGTTCAAACGGACGCTCGAACAGAGCAAAGCCAGATACAAATTTGTCTTCGCACATCATGTGCTCGGCAGTGGTCGCGGAGGCATCGACGAGTGCGACCTTTATGAATGGGGTGGCAGGAACAAACGGAGAGATTGGGAGTTCGGGCAGAAGCGGCGGGGCTGGGAGCTTCCGGTCCATCAACTGATGGTCAAAAACGGGGTGACGATTTTTTTCCAGGGCCACGACCACCTCTTCGCACGGCAGGAGCGGGACGGGATCGTCTATCAGGAAGTACCCATGCCTGCCGACCCGTTCTACGAGGCTCGTAATGACAACCGCTATCAGTCCGGCATCAAACTTCCCAACTCCGGGCATCTGCGGGTCACAGTGTCGCCCGGCGAGGTGAAAGTCGATTACGTGCGGTGCTATTTGTCCAAAGATGAAAACGACCAACAAAAGACCGGACAGCTTGCCCACACATACACGGTCAAACATGCGTAGGAGTCCGATGTTTCCACTTCTGTGTGCCATCTTCATGGCCGGGCTTGCGGCGTGGGCCGAGGACGCGCCTCCCGGGCGCGCGGGCGGGCCGCGCATGCCGTCCCAGGCCTCGAAATGCAACGACGTGCCGGAGCATCCGTTCGATATTATCCTTGCCCGGCCCGAGGCGGATTCCATCACGGCGAACGTCCTGGCTTACACCGACGCCGAGGGGTTTATCGCCTACGGAACCCAGGCGGGAAAACTCACGGAAAAGTCGCCGGCGAGACAGTTCCAGAAAGGCGAGCCCGCGGAAATCGTGCTCGCGTCGCTGCGGCCCAACACACGGTATTTCTATCAGCTCATCCTCGGGAAATCCCGCGGTGAAGAATCATCCTTCCAGACCGCGAGGCCGCCGGGCAGCACGTTCACGTTCACGATCACGGCGGATTCGCACCTCGACGCCAACACCGACCCCGCCACCTACCAACAAACCCTCGCGAATGCCCTCGCGGACAAACCGGATTTTCACATCGATCTCGGAGACACGTTCATGACCGAGAAGCACGAGAGCCGCGAAGCCGCCGCCAAACAATACCTCGCCCAGCGATACGACCTCGGCCAGCTCTGCCAGTCGGCCCCTCTTTTCTTCGTGCTGGGAAACCACGATGGGGAAAGCCCGCGCAGGCGAGGAGACGACGGCCTGGCATCCTGGTCGAACCTCATGCGCAAGCGCTATTTCCCGAATCCCGTCCCCAACAAATTTTTCTCGGGCGACAGCTTCCAACAACCCGAGGCGGGGCTGCTGCAGGACTACTATGCGTGGGAATGGGGCGACGCGCTCTTCGTGGCGCTCGATCCGTATTGGTTCACTCAAAAAGGGCGCGGGCGCGGCGACAACTGGAGGCGCTCGCTCGGCCCTGAACAATACCAGTGGCTCAAGCGCACGCTCGAAAATAGTCGCTCCAAATTCAAATTCGTCTTCATCCACCATCTGGTTGGGGGCGCGGACGACCAATGCCGTGGCGGCGCGGAAGCCGCGCCGCTCTACGAATGGGGAGGAAAGAACCCCGACGGCACCGACGGATTCGCACAGAACCGCTCCGGCTGGCCCGCGCCGATCCACGAACTGCTGAAAAAAAACCAAGTGAGCATTGTGTTTCACGGCCACGACCATCTCTACGCGAAACAGGAACTCGACGGGATCACCTATCAGGCAGTCCCGCAGCCCGGCTATCCCGGCGATGGCCGGATCCCCCGATCCGCTTCCGAATACGGCTATATGAACGGGACAATTCTCGGAGGCTCCGGCCACATCCGGGTGTCGGTTTCTCCCGGCCAGGTCAACGTGGACTACATCCGTTCCATTGCGCCAAAGGACGCGGCCGGCCAAAACAACAACGGCCGGATCGCGGACCACTACAGACATCCTTAGGACTCCTGATCCCTTCCCGGAAAATCGTTGCTGTGCGGAAAATGACTGACGGAAGTTGTGGTCTGCCCATGTGCTTTGTGTTGATCCGTTCCATTCGCGGGCAGGGTTGCGTCTTTTCCATCCAAGGCGGAGCATGCCGCGATTTCGTTGGCGTGGAAATCGGTGGGGCCGATCCGGAGGTGCAGGGACGGGTTTCTGCGGGGATCGACAAACACTCGGCCGCCTTTTCAATTTTTAGATTTTGGTAAAAAACCGCGTCTTCGCCAGCCACACGACGTCCCTGATCCTGCAATCTTTTTACAATAAATGTCCCACCTGGGACATTTATTGTAAACAACGAGAGAACTGCCTGGGGTGGGTGTTGGAATTTGGGTGTTGTTGAAGAGGCCGTGTTCAGGCGGACAGCACGAGTTTGAGCCCCCCGGCCAGCGAGAGCGCGATCATCAGCCACTCGAATGCCTGCTGGTTGATCTTTCCGAGGAAGAACCGCCCCGCGGCGACGCCGGCCACGATGCCTGGAACGAGGAGCAGATTGAGCAGGAGCGAGTGGGCGTTGATCAGGCCGAGCGAGG
>JBAXXD010000146.1:0-8721 GCA_037128135.1 Verrucomicrobiia bacterium | reverse complement strand
GCGCGGGCGACGTGCTCGCGTGCCAGCATCATCTCACCGGCGGGGAGAGCCTCACGGTTTCGATTCCCGGGCGCTCTCTGCTCTCGCACCCGCCCTCGGTCGTGAGCGATTTCCAAACCGGGGTTCCCGTCGGCAACGACCCGATGTTCCCGGGGGCGCTGGGCGTGGCGGTGGACATCGGGACGACGACAGTCGCCATCCTGCTCGCCGAGCTTTCCAGCGGCAAGGTTCTCGCCAAGGCGACAGCCCTGAATGCCCAGGTCGCGCGCGGGGACAATGTGCTGACCAGGATCCAGCTCTGCCAGACCGACAAAGCGAACATCGGGCGCTTGAAGGACGATTTCTGGGAGAAGACATTCCGCCCGCTTCTCAAGCAGCTCTTCGAGCAATCCGGGTCCGCGGCCGCCGACGTGGCGGGCATGGTCGTCGCGGGGAATACCACGATGCTCCACCTCGCCTGCGGAGTGGATCCCACGCCGATGGGAACGGTGCCGTTCACGCCCGCTTTTCTCGGACAGAGAAATTTTTCCGGCGACGAGTTCGGGCTTCCGCCGGCGGCCGGCGTGGTTTTTCTTCCCGGCATCGCGGCCTACGTCGGGGCGGATATTTCTGCGGGGGCGGCGTGCTGCGGAGTCCGCTACGGGGACCGCCCGCAACTGCTCGTGGACGTGGGAACAAACGGAGAAATCCTTCTCTGCGGACCCAGCGGAACCCTCGCCTGCGCGACCGCCGCGGGGCCCGCCTTTGAAGGCTGCGGGCTCCTCTGCGGGATGCGGGCCGCCCACGGCGTCGTCGGAAAAATCTCTTTGCGCACCGGCCCGTTCGGCGTGGATTTTGAATCCATCGGCGGCAACAACGGAATCCTGCACGGGATCACCGGGTCGGCGTATGTGGATTTTCTTGCGGAGGGACGCCGAGCCGGACTGCTGACGGAAAACGGCCGGTTCGACAAAAGTTTTGTGGACTCGCACCCCGGATATTTCCGCCACGAGCAGAACGGCTTGAGCTTTTATCTCGCGCCGGGCCATTCGGATCTGCGGATCGGCGAGGTCGATGTCGCCCTGCTCCTCCAGGCCAAGGCCGCGATCGCCGCGGGAATCGAGACCCTGCTCGCCATTCAGGAAATCCCGGCGTCCGCGATCGGTCGCCTTTTTCTGGCCGGAGGATTCGGCCTCCACCTCTCGGTGCCCCATGCCATCGCCTGCGGGCTGCTTCCGGGATTCCGCGAGGACCAGATCTCCGCCGTCGGCAATACCTCGCTCGGCGGCGCCTACCTCGCGATGCTCGACCGCTCGCTCGCCGCCGAGATGGCGGACCTCGATGCCGAAACCATCGAACTCAACCTCGATCCCGGATTCGAGGACCGCTTCCTCGACCACCTCTCGCTGCCGCCGTGATCAAATAAGACCTTCGCGGCGCTGCCGACCGACTGCACCGATGACAAGATCTGACCATGAGTGACCTCAACCTAAATCCCGAAACCCGCATCGCCCTGTTCCAGCGCAAGGAAGTCCGCCGCACCATTCACAACAACGAGTGGTGGTTTGTCATCTCCGATGCTGTCGCTGCGTTGACCGACTCTGTTGACCCGCAAGGGTACATCAAAGACATGCGCCGCCGTGACCCTGAGCTTTCCAAAGGGTGGGGGCAAATTGCCACCCCCCTTTCCATCCAGACTGCCGGTGGCCTGCAAAACCTCAACTGCGCCAACACCGAGGGCCTTTTCCGCCTGATTCAATCCATCCCGAGCCCGAAGGCTGAGCCGTTCAAACGCTGGCTCGCCCGCGTCGGCTACGAGCGCATTCAGGAGATCGAAGATCCCGAGCTTGCCACCAAGCGCACCCGCGCCCTCTACAAAGCCAAAGGCTACTCTGACGACTGGATTGAAAAACGGATGCGCGCCATCGCGATCCGCGACGAACTCACTGACGAGTGGAAAAAGCGCGGCGTGCGAGAGCAGCGCGAATACGCCATCCTCACCGCCGAGATTTCCCAAGCCACCTTCGGCCTCACGCCCACCCAGTACGCCGAATTCAAGCGTCTCAAGCGGGAAAACCTCCGTGACCACATGACCGACCTGGAACTCATCTTCTCCATGCTCGGCGAGGCTTCCACGACCGAAATCGCCCGCACACGCGGGACGCAGGGCTTTCCGAAAAACAAGCAGGCCGCGTGCGAGGGCGGCACGGTCGCCGGCAATGCCCGGCGCGAGCTCGAAAAGAAAAGCGGCCGCAATGTCGTCACCCGCGCAAACTACCTTGCGCTCACCCAATCAGAGAAAAAAGCACAACGCCTCGTCGGCAAGCCCGCCAAAAAATCCTGATCGTGCCCCGCCATGAATCCTGAAAGCTTTGAACAGCGGATGGACGCGGATGAACCGATGAACGCAGATAAGAAATCCGCCGCTCTCTCCCGTCCCCATCCGCGTCCATCTGCGTCCATCCGTGGTTCTTCCCTGCGGGATTTGCTGCGCGCATTCCGCCGCGAGACAGGCTTCACGGCTGTTGAAACCGATGTGGAGGGCAGGTCTGCCGGCGGTCGCGGAGCCAAGCACAGAGACCCTTGGAGAGCCCATGTGATCCGCGAGGCTCTTCGCTGGGGCGAGGCGTGCGTGATGCCGGACGGCGACGGCCTCGTGGGCTGGGGGCTGCCCCTGATGACGAACGCGCTCGTCACCGGCGGAGTGATTGTGGAGGGGGTTCCGCTCGAAGGCGGCGAGCCCGGCGAAATCTCGCGCAGGATCCGCGCCGCCACCGCGCGGCTGCTCGCGCTCATGGAGACGGCCAACCTCGTCAACGCCGATTTTCTCCGGGCTCGCCGCGCCGAATCGCAGCGCGAACGCGAGCGCGCCGAGGCGATCCATGCGCTCAAGAACCGGCTCTACGACAGCATCCGCGACCTCTACCTCCGCGAGGAGCCCGGACTTCTCGCGGCCATCAAGCGCGGCGAGAGGCAGGCGGCCCGCGAAATCATCAACCGGGTGCTCGTCGGCATCTACCATGCCGCGCGATCCCGTCCGGCGCTTCTGAAAAGCCTCGCCTTGGAACTCGTGGTCGTGATGTCGCGTGCGGCGGTGGAATCCGGAGCGGATCCCTCGGAGGTGCTCGGCTGCAACTTCGAGAGCGCCACCGCCCTCGCCGGGCTGTCGGACGAAGAAGAGGTTTCCCATTGGCTTTGCGGGATGCTCGAGCGCGTGATGGATGCCATCCGCGATCACAAGCGGTTCCCGAACGCCGTCCTCCTCGGCCGCGCGGTCGCCTACATGGAGGAGCACCTCGGCGAACCGCTCGACCGGGATTCCGTCGCCCGTGCCGCCGGGCTCTCGGGAAGCCATTTCTCCCACCTCATCCGCGAAAGAACCGGGCGCACGTTCACCGACCTCATGGCGCAATACCGCGTGGACCGCGCGAAGGCGATGCTGCGGCGAACCGACAAGAGCATCATCCAGATCGCGATCGATTGCGGGTTCGAGGACCAAAGCTACTTTTCCCGCGTCTTCAAACGCTACACCGGAACCACTCCGCGCGGATACCGCATCAACGCTTGATCATCTCCCAGTCCGACCTGCTGGGGAGCATGCGCGCCCCCGCGTCTGGTTTCCGGCGCCCCCGCCGGAATACTCTTCTCCGCTTCTCCCCGCCCGCCTCCGCGCCGCCAAGGGGTTCTCCCAAGAAAAACCCGCTGAAAAAGTGGACGGCGACCGGAGTCGTCTTGCACTCTGCCATTTGGTCTGAAATTTTCCGGTGACTTGACTCATCGTCCATAGACTCATAGTCCATGTTGCCCTGATGATGCTGGCATGTCCCAGCGTCACCGTGCGCTTACCCGACTCGGCCTGAATCTCCGCCAGTGGCGGAAAAAAAAGGCTTCACTCAGGAAAAACTCGATTTTCAGTTTTCTCTCCATGGGTAGGACGCCCGTTGACCTGGTTGCGGCGCGAGGGTCGCGTGAATAATGAACAAAACTCGCGACCATCTCACAGTCCGACCTGCTGGGGAGCATACGCGCCCTCGCGTGTGGTTTCCTGCGCCCCCGCCGGAAAAGATGCCCGGGCCTCGCTCGATTTCCGGCACAGGACGGCTGTTCACGCCCCGCCCAAAACGATTTTCCCGGACTTCCGCTTTCCAAGGCCGGATCAAATGGGTATGAAAAAACGATGACTTTCCCCGAGTGATGAGCCGACCCGCCTGCCTCGATCTCTTCTGCGGCTGCTTCACCCTCGGCAAGCTCAACGCCATGGAGAAACAATACGATGCAAAGTTTCGCGTCGTGTTCGACGCCATCCGGATGCTCATGGCCCCGCCTCCACCGCCCGATCCGGGGCCTCCCCGCGAGGAAATCGGTTTCCATGTCCGCGAAGACTCCCCGGCCTTCGGCGCAAATTCCAAAAAAACGGTCGGCGAAACGATGACTGCGGATCCGCAACCCGCGGTAGATGGACCGCCGGACCGTCCGGCGATAAGAAATCCGTGATTTGAAAATTCCGCGCTTCCCGCGCGCATTGTAGCCGATCGTCCGCAGACGTTCGGTCATGCTCTAGGCATGATGCCCAACATGCCCGCCAAAGACCGGACCCTGAAAACCTTCGGTCTCAACGTCGCCCGCCTCCGCGCTGCCAAGGGGTTCTCCCAGGAAAAACTCGCTGAAAAAGCGGAGATTGATCGCACGTATGTCAGCGGGATCGAGCGCGGGGTGCGCAATCCGGGGATCAAGACTGTGCTCCAGATTGCAAAGGCGCTCGGCGTTTCGATCACGGAACTTTGCGAGGGCGTTTCGTGAAACAGAAACGCAAGAAATCGGTTCGCACAAAAGAAGACCCGGCGACCTACGGAAACGCAAAACAACCGTTCAGGTTCATTGATCTCTTCTGCGGCATCGGAGGCTTTCGAATCGCCTTTGAGAGAGCCGGTGGCAAATGCGTTTTCTCATCCGACTACGACAAGTTCAGCCAGCAGACTTACGAGGCGAATTTTGGCGAACGCCCGCACGGCGACATCCATAGCGTGGCCGTCGCTGAGATCCCGGCGCATGACATCCTCTGCGCGGGGTTTCCTTGCCAACCGTTCAGCATCGCGGGAGTTTCAAAAAAGCTGAGCCTCGGGCGCAAGCACGGCTTTGACGACGAAAAACAGGGCAATCTCTTTTTCTCCATCGCGGAGATCCTCGACTTCCATCACCCCGCAGCTTTTGTCTTGGAGAACGTCAAGAACCTCAAAGGCCATGACGGTGGCAAGACGTTCGATATTATCTATCGCACCCTTACCGAAGCGCTGGGCTACACGGTCTATCACAAGATCATCGACGCGAAGAGCGTCGTCCCCCAGCACCGCGAGCGCATCTTTTTGGTAGGATTCCGCGAATGGAGATATTTTGACTTCCCTCAGTTCCCCGCCAATGGCCCGAAACTAGGCAGCATCCTAGAACCGATCCCGGATTCAAAATACACACTCACTACCCACCTTTGGAATTACCTCCAGAACTACGCCGCCAAACATCGCGCTGCCGGCAATGGCTTTGGATTTGGCCTTGTCACCGAGAATGACAGCACTCGCACCCTCAGTGCGCGTTATCATAAGGACGGTTCGGAAATTCTCATCGCACAAAGTAGAAAGATTCCCCGCCGCCTCACACCTCGCGAATGTGCGCGCCTGATGGGCTATCCGGAGACATACAAGGTCGTTGTCTCGGATACGCAGGCTTACCGACAATTTGGGAACTCGGTTGTCGTTCCCGTCGTAGAGCGAATTGCACAAAGCGTTGTCCGCACGCTGCGGCAGCCATTGAACGATGCTGCGCCAGATTTCGTGCTGACTGCGGCAGAAAAACCGAAGTCTGCTCAAATCAAGGTCACCAAAGCTCCTGACAAATATCCGAAACCGAAACGACGCAATATAAAATAGTATGCCGCTTGAAACCCTCTCTCACCGCCATTCTCTAGTTATCCCAGACGTGCCGAGCCGATGGCTTCCACTAATACATGTCTATGACCCGGACCTTCCGCTGTTTCCCATCTACTATTTTCACGCGCTTCGTCCGAACTTACCAGCAGGATCCCGGCCTTTGGCGGCAGATCGAATATTTGGGTTCGTTGAGCGCATAATCCCACGTGACCCAAACGGAATAGAGGTGCGTGTCATCACCAATAAAGACCTATCGCAGCCTGCAAACGCCGGATTTTGCGAGCCTCTTGAGAGCGAAGTTCGAGCACGCTTTGGAATGACGGATCCGGTCAGGCTCGAAAATGTCGCCAACGCATTTCAGGCCCCATTGGAACGAGCAAATCCCGTCTTAACGGAACTCTGGTATCGGGTCGTCGCCAATGCTTACGGCGACCTCCTTCCATTTGGACGAACATGGGACGAAGTGTTTGGTCTCGCTCGTTTTGTAGCGAGTTATAACTCGCAAAGTGGCCGCAAGGGTGAGCTGATTCAGACGCACTATTTTGCCAGTCGTTTTGGCGCGCGGATCGGAGCAGCCGCTGAAATTCCGCAAATGGATTTCTTCCTTCTCCCAACTCTTGCCGAAGTGCTTGACCAAAATAACCCGTTGGCTGATTTTCCGGTTTTCCGCAAGTTGCTTGAGGTGGCCCATCGGATTGGGAGACAATACGGCCAGGAGCGAGAAGTCGGCGACATGAGGCTTACGGTTTTTCGTAAGCCGCGACGCGGGCAGTTCAATACCGTGCAATTGTATGAGATTATTAACGGGGCAGCGATCCCACACGATCTTCACGACTCGGCGATCGAATGTTTTAATGCGTTTGGAAAAGGGCCGGCCCGGACGATTTTATTTCTGCTCATGCTTCACGACCTCCGAACCGGTCTTCTGCGTCCGGAAGCACTGACATCGCCACAATTTGGTTCTATATACGACGGTCTTAAGGATTCTTACCAGTCGCCAAAAGTCATCGCGATCTACGCCCAGCAGTGCTTTGGCAACCGCGAAGGAATGCCTGTCGATACTTGGATTGCAACATTCATGAAGTGGCCTCTCACGGTCTACCCGCAAGTGCGTACCCGCATGCCGCTGACAGATGTGTTCCGCCACGCCCGCGGACTTGGTAAAGTCGAGCGCCTTTTGTGGGTCACCAGTCAGGCGAGGAAGGTTCACTCGTCGGCGTGTGACGACGCTGTTTGGTGTGTAAAATACGGTGCCCCTGCTGTCGGAAAGAAACGCCAACAACCTCGCGGAGCCAATCCTTTTGCCTGCAACATCTGCCTGCAAGCAATTCGAGATCAATGCCCGGCTTTCGCGACAATCCGAGGAAGATTGGTAACATTCAATGTTGATGTCGAGGGCTGTGCGTTTCGGGTGGACACTTCGGCCGGTAACAGCATTGCGCCCAACCAAACTTTCGTCCGGTGCGAAGGCGAGAGCATTTATGGAACAGTTACGGATGAAAATTCACCTACGGATAACCCTGCCGGATTCAACACGTTTCCTGCTGCCGGTCATGCAGGGGAGGCTCTTACAGTCGAGGATTTCGTTCAAAGATACTGAGGCATGGCCTCATTTTTTTCCTGGCAAGCGCATAACGGCCTAGTAGGAAACACAGGTATGAGCACTTGCATCTCCGTTCCAAACACATTGCGCGGCGCAGGCCGCGAACTTCGCCGCGCGTTCGCCGCGCAACTCGACCAACTCCCCAAGCCCGCTTTCCTGCGCGCATGGTGCGCCGTGGCCTACGCCTTTCCCGGCCTGCATCCCGACGGATACGAGGACGAGGGGAGCGGGTGGCCGCGCGCGCTGAGACGGTTTGCGGCCGAGGCGTGGCGGCGGGCCGGGGCGGGGGAGCTTTCCGACGAGGAGCTTTACCCGTGCGACGCGCAATGGGCCGGGCTTTACGACCGGATGCTTGAGCGGGAGGAGGACGAAACCGGGCGCCGATTCCAGATCGCCTCCGACCACGGCGCGCCCGCCGAAACAGGGCAAACGCATTAAAAATGGGCGTGCGAACCACGGCTTTCCGGGGAGCATGCCCGTCTCGGGTGTGGTTTTCGGCGTCACGTCGAAAAAACGTGTCGGCGGGACGCCAACCCGAACACGCGGGACGCGTGTGCTCCCCAGCAAAAGAGCTTCGTGCGGTGGGGATTGGGTATTGTAATGGAACGAATGGGTTTGCCCTGCCCGCCGATGCCTGACGTCTTCACAAAATCCCAGCGATCCGAGGTGATGTCGCGGATCCGCTCGACGGGCAACGCGTCCACCGAGCTGGCGATGATCCGGGTTTTTCGTGCGCACGGGATCACGGGGTGGAGGCGCAACAAGAAGCTGCGGTTCCTTGTTCGTGGTTCTTCGTTCTTGGTTCGTCCGGACTTTTTATTTCCCGAGCGGAAGATCGCGCTGTTTGTGGACGGGGCCTTTTGGCACGGGCATCCGACGCGGTGCCGGATTCCGAAGACACGACGGGCATGGTGGCAGGCGAAGATCGAGGGGAACAAGGCGCGGGACCAAAGGCAAAACCGGCTGCTGCGGAAAAAAGGATGGAAGGTTGTGCGGATCTGGCAGCACGAACTGGAACGGAAGTGTCTTTCTCTCGCGCTGCGCAAGCTGCGGGCGGCGGGGTTGCTGGCGTGATTTTGAGAAGTCGGCGCTGACGGAGCAGCGCCCTCCAGTTATTTTCCTGCATGCCTTTATCTGTGTAATTCCGTGTGATCCGTGGTTCAAACCCGTCTTCTACAGTTTGGAGGGTCACATAAAGTAAGGATCCTTTATTGATGC
>JBAXXD010000145.1:0-8762 GCA_037128135.1 Verrucomicrobiia bacterium | reverse complement strand
AACTGGCTCCGGAGGTAGGGCTCGAACCTACGACCAATCGGTTAACAGCCGACCGCTCTACCACTGAGCTACTCCGGAATGAGAAAGGACGGGAAAAATATCTGTGCGCGAGTTGGGAATCAAGAGAAAACGCGCCGCGACAAAGAAAAGAAAAAAGCGCAGCGTTAGAGAAAAACGATGCGACAGGCCACCAGTTTTCGCGCAGTCGGGGAATTATTGGCCGGAGGGGGCCAAGGGGCTTGTGGACTGGCTGAATGCAAGGGGGAGGGTGACCTGCGGGGCGTCCTTGAGGGTCATGATGAAGAGGACGCCTATTTCGCGAGCGCCGCCCTGGTTGTCGCGGATTTCTGTGCCGATCGAGGCCACCCAGCTCGAGAGGTCGCGGTGGATGAGGTAGCGCTGGTATTGGAGGATCTGGGAGACGAACTCATACTGCTCGTAGAAGCTGAACGCCCAGTTGTCGTTGATCCGGTAGTAGCTGTAGAAGTTGAACTGGCTGTCGTTGGCGAAGTTCGGATTCCCTTCGATGTAGCGGTGACCGATGCGCAGAGACCAGTCGCGGGTGGGCATGAAGTTGATCGAGGTATTGACCTCGGTGAATCCGCCTTGGGTGGCGATCGGCATCTGGGATTCGATGATGAGCCCGGCCCACGGAACCGGATTGAAGTTGATCACATTGAAAACATTCGAGACCGCCGTGTCGGAATACGGGTTGTCCATGTTGATATCCATGAACGTGTCGAGGGAGAACCACTGGAACGTGGTGTTGTCACGCCGGGTCTGGAGGCGCTGGCGGGCGCCGATGCGTACGATGTTCCAGGTGTCGATCGAATCCACGGCGGTGAACTGCGGGAAGTTCAGGGGCAGAAGTTGGGTGGATGTGACGACCCGGTCGAACTGGTAGATGTCGCTCGGGCTGGGGCCGGCATTATAGACACCCGAGTAGTTGATATACGGCTGGATGACATGCCGCACCCCGTCGAGCCCGAGCCATCGGTTCTGGATTTTTTCGAAGGTTCTGGAGAATTTCGCGGAGGCCTCGATGCCGTAATTGCCGACCGCCCGGAAGACGGCCCCCTTGTTTTTGAGAAAAGGAGACGGGTTGTTGAGCGACGTTGTGCCCGCGCCGGAGACGATCGCTGTCCGTTGGCCGGTCACGGGGTCGATCTCGGTGCCGGCGGTGGTGAACGGCGTGAGGAACGATCCGCTCTGGCTGTAGTAGGTGCCCCGGATGCCGACCTTCGGGGTGACGGTGAGCCAGCCGAAAAGCGTTTTCGGCAGCGACCACTGGTGAAAGGTGTCGAAGCGCACGGCCCCGTAGTTCGGGTAGCTGGTCTCTCCCGAGGAGGGGTCGTTGGAAAACGTGCGCCGGAGGTTGGCGACGCCGGTCTCCCCGTCGTAATTCACGGCGGTGCCGAAGAAATTCATCTGCTTGAAATCGAGGACGAATTCCGGGAGGCGTTCGGTGACGTCCTGAAAGTCGTTGACCTGCCAGCGGGCGATGAGGTTCAGCGTGTAAACCTCATCCCACTTGGTCACCGAGAGGACGTTGTCGGGTTGCGGGTCGATCCGGAATTCCGCAGGGTAGAAATCCTGAAGGAAATCCACGTCGCTGAGGACGTTGATGTTGGCCGTGGCATAGATGTCGTCGGTGAGGAAAAGCCGCTGCTGGAACGAGACGCGGTAGCGGTTGGTCGTGCGGGTTTCCGCCGGTTCGCCGGGGGCGCTCACCGTGGTCACATCGGCCGTCTCGAAGACATAGTCCGTGCGGAGTTTCCCGTAGCTCCGGTCGTTTTTTCCGTAGAGCATTTTGAGGTCTAATCCGATCGAAGGGCCGAATTTCGCGCGCTCCTCGAGGCGGGCTGTGGCATCGAGGCCTTTGACGATCGGGAAGCTGTAGGCGGTGAGGAGGTAGGCGCCCCAGCGGGAATCATAGCCGGGCAGGAAGGCGAACCCGGTGTTTCTGATATTTGCGAAGAGGTAGGGGAACCAGAAGACCGGAGTCTGGCCGATGTAGAGTGTGGAGTTCGAGAAAACCACCCGATCATTGGTATAGATCCTCATGGAACGCGCCTTCACGTGGTAGTCCGGCTTCGAGTTGTCGTCGGTCGTGAACAGCGCGTCATTCACGCGGAATTCCCTCTTCGACATTGCCCGGAAATTGAACGCGTGAAAAAGCATCGGGTAGTTTGAGCCCGACATTTCGATCGCCCGCATCTGCTTGGTTTCGAGGTTGAAAAGCGCCCGCTGTCCGGTCAGCACCTGCGTGGGGGTGTAGACGCGGATATTGCCGATCAGGAGGACGTCGCGGGTCTCCGGGTTATACTCCGCGTAGTCGCAGTAGAGGTTATATTCCCCGTAATGGATCTGGACGTTGTCCTCCGCGACGGCCACTCCCCCCTCGAAGCGCGTGTTGCCGTCGGCCGTGATTTCGATGGGCACATCGCCGAAGCTTCCGAACTGCGCATGCACATACGGCAGGGCGGTCAGGAGAGTCGCGATCAACAGGCGGGCGGCGGAGTTCCTCATCAGAAAAGCTTTAAACTACGGACTCGTGCCGCGCATTCAAGGACAAAACTCACCGTGCTGAAAGTGGAGCGTTCGCGTTACCGGGGCGAGCGGTTTATCGGACGGAAAACTGAAAGACCGTCGTGCTGCGGAAGTGCGCTCCGGGATCCAGTCGGGTCGAGGGGAAGTCCGGATGATTTGGCGAATCGGGGAAATGCTGGGTCTCGAGGCAGAGGCCGCCGCGCCGCAGATACGGCTTGCCGGATTTTCCGAGCACGGATCCGTCGAGAGAGTTGCCCGCGTAGAATTGCACTCCCGGCTCGGTCGTGTAAACTTCCAACACCCGCCGGGTGGAAGGCTCGAAAACGCTGGCGGCATGCACGGGGTTGTTCGAGCCGCCGCTCCGGTTCAGGATCCAGTTGTGATCGTATCCCCCCCCGAATTTCAGCTGCTCCTCGTCGTTCCCGATATCGCGGCCGATCGGCTTGGCGGTTCGGAAATCAAAGGCCGTGCCCGAAACCGGGGCGATCGCGCCGGTCGGAATCATGTCCGCCCCGACCGGCGTGAACCGGTCGGCGTTGATCTGAATCTCGTGATCGAGAATCGTCCCTTCGCCTTCGCCCTTGAGGTTGAAATAGGAATGGTTGGTGAGGTTCACCGGCGTCGGTTTCGTGGTCGTGGCGGCGTAGTCGATCACGATCTCATTTTTTTCACCGAGCGCGTAGGAGACCGTCACGTCGAGTTCCCCCGGGTATCCTTCCTCGCCGTCCTGCGAGACATAGCGCAGGACGAGGGGATTCTCCTCCGCGACAACCTCCCAAACCCGCTTGTCGAAACCGCAGACGCCGCCGTGGAGGTGGTTCGGGCCATTGTTCTTCGCCAGGGGATATTCCTTCCCGTCCTGCACAAATCTCCCGCCGGCGATGCGATTCCCGAAGCGCCCGACAACAGCTCCCAAATACGGCTTGGCATTCGCGTTCAGGTAGCCGCCGAGCGTGTCGTGGCCGAGAACGACATCGGCAAACCTGCCCTCCCGGTCCGGGACAATGACCGAGGTGATGATCGCCCCGTAATTCGTGAAGCGGACCTCCATGCCCGAGGAGTTCCGGAGGACGTACTCGCGAACATCTCCGAAGGAGCCGCGCATTGCTTGTGGTTTCAGGATGGATTTATTCATGTGGCAGCGAGTGAAAGGAGCTTGAAACGAAGCCGACAGTGAAGCCATCCGGGGAAATTCCGTCAAGGATTTCAAATCCTCTGGCAATTTTTCCGGCCCGGCCTAGGTTTCCCGGATGCGCCCGCCCGGCCGCATCATTTTTTGAATGGACATTGACTTCCCGACCCGCCGGTTTGGCGGATACATTTTTGATTGTGACGGCACGATTGCCGACACGATGCCTCTGCATTTTCTGGCATGGACCCGCGCGATGGAGGAGTTCGGCGGTCAATTTCCGGAGGACTTGTTTTATTCCTGGGGCGGCAAGCCGACGGACGTGATCATCGCCCAGCTCAACGCGATGTTCGGGCTCTCGCTCGACGTCGGGGAGACGCTCAGGAGAAAAGAAAACTACTACCTGGAGATGGTTGCCGACGCCCGGCCGGTCGGCCCCGTGCTGGAATTCGCGAGAAGCATTTTTGGAACGGCACCGATGGCGATCGCATCCGGCGGTCATCACGAGCTTGTGGATGCGACGCTCGGCGCCCTCGGGATCACCGGTCTTTTCGACGCGGTGATTTGCGCGGAGGACTACGTCCGCGGAAAGCCGGCCCCCGACCCGTTTCTCGAGGCGGCCAGGCGGCTGGGGGTGCCGGCGCACGATTGCGTGGTTTTTGAGGACAGCCCTACGGGGATCGAGGCGGCAGAAGCGGCCGGGATGGCGCATGTCTTCGTCCCAACCGCACAGCGCGTACGCGGGTGAACGGCCCGCGGTTCGCCTCTTCGGGCGGATGCGCAGATTAACCTCCGGCAGGACGTTTGGAAATAAACCCTGGGATTTCCCCGAGCCGTTTTACCCGCATGGGTTTGGACGGCAGAGGGGCATGGGCGGCTGCCAAGTATTCAGAAAGCGTCGCCGCAATCATGCGCGCTGTCCGGCGGGAGTCCGGCGTCACCCCGCTGATGACCGAAGTCATCAGGAGACGCGGCACCGCCCCGAAAGGACCGCTGAAGATCGCTCCCGGCTCTGCATTGGATCCGCCGGTTGTCTCGATCATCACAAAGGGTTCCTTGCGTCCTTGGCGCAAGTCGTAAACGCGCGCGATGCATTCCATCTTGGTTCCGCCGAGTCCGCAGCCGACAATGGAACGCAGCGCTCTGCTGCCTTGATTAATCCTCTGAAATTCTCCTTCGACCACCCAGACGTTTGAACGTGGCACTGCCTCTGCGGATCCAATGGCCCGGGCGGGCGCGATGTTCTTGCCGAGGCGCAGGGCCAGGGTCTCAGCAAATGCTGCTTGAAACTCCGCCGCAAAATTGTCCAGCGCAGCGCCCTTGCGATCCACACGAAGCACATGAGGAGGCAAAACAAACGGCCGCACGTAGATCGCATCCGGGGTGACGGGCGGCTTCGAGCCGGGATGGACAACCGATTTCTTCACGCTGACCGATGCACACCCGGAAAAGACGACGCTCAGCACGGCAAGCAAAAACACTGGAACAATTCTTATCATTTCATGAATCCTCGCCCATTGTGTCGGCATCAGCAAGGCGATTTGACGTGCAGGTTCCGCGTTTGGAGGCCCTGATGAAATCGAAGAACTCCCGCGCCTCCGGCCCCCACTCGGAGGCCGCGGCCTGCCCGAGGGCTTCGCGCACGCGGAGGCCGCTTCGGTAAACCAGCTTGAACGCCCGCTTGATCTCCAGCCGGGCGTCGGCGCTGAACCCTCCGCGACGGAGCCCGATCACATTGATCCCGACGAGGAGGTTCCGGAAGTTGGCCGTGACAAAGGGCGGGACGTCCTTGTTGAAGCTCGAGCTCCCCGCGATCATCGCCCGGCGGCCGATCCTCATAAACTGGTGGAAAACGCTCCCGCCTCCGAGCACCGCCGCCTCGCCGACATCCACGTAGCCGGCCAGCAGGCAGTTGTTCGTGATGATGACGCCGTCGGCCAAGGACACGTTGTGTCCGAGGTGGGTGCCGACCATGAGGAAGCACCCGCTCCCGACCGTTGTCTCGCTTCCTTCCTTCGTTCCGCGGTGGATCGTGACATATTCGCGGATCCGGTTGTTGTCGCCGATCCGCACCCCGCTCGAGATCTCCGGCGTGTGGGCGAAATCCTGAGGGGCCGCGCCGATGACCGCACCGTAGCCGATCACGTTCCCCGTTCCCATGGCCACGCTGCTTTCGATGATCGCGTGCGCCTGGATCACGCAGCCCTCGCCGATCACGGCCCCGCCGCCGATCACCGCATGCGGGCCGACCTCAACGCTGTCCGCAAGGCTTGCGGACGGGGAAACAACTGCGGTGGGATGAATTTTCATAGGAGTCCTGCGTCGCGGAAGCTGAAATACGGAAGCCGTCCGCCATCGGGCGATCCGAGGATCATGTGGTCGATCAAATTGATCTGGAGCAGCGAGGCCGCCTCGCGAAGCGACGACGTGAGCCGGCGGTCGGCCGCGCTCGGCTGCGGATCCCCGCTCGGATGGTTGTGCACGACGACGAGCGCGTAGGCGCAGTGGATGATCGCCGGACGGAAAATCTCCCTCGGGTGGGCGACGCATTCGTTGATCGAGCCCAGCGCGATCTCCTCGACCAGCAACAGGCGCAGCTTGGTGTCGAGGAGGATCGCGCGGAGCGACTCCCGCCGCAGCGCAAGAAATTCCTGTCCGAAAACCTCATAGATCCTCTCCGGGGTATCGAGCACCGGGCGCTCCTCGCGGTTTCTTGCCAGCCGTTTCCCGATCTCGAACGCGGCCGCCAGCTCGATGGATTTTGCTTTTCCTATTCCCGAGACCCGCTGTCGGATCGCCAGCGCGTCGTCGCGGGACAGCGCGATCAGGCCCCCGCTGCGGTTCAGCAGCTCGGAGGCGATCACAAGAGCGTTCCGGCCGGGCTGGCCGGTGCGGATGAAAATGGCGAGAAGCTCGGCGTCGGTGAGCGACCCGATCCCGTGCTTGTCGGCCTTTTCCCTCGGCCGGTCCGAGGCGGGCATTTCGAGGATGCGCTGCACGGTCAAAGCCGGTCGAGAAGCGTGCGGAGGTGCTCGGCAATCGCCCGCAGCCCACGCGCGTATTTGTTGTCCTGGATCGCATCGAGCTGCCCGAGCGCCTCATCAACCAGCCGGAATGCGACCCCCTTCGCAGCCTGCAAAGCCCCCGAGCTGTCCATCATCTGCACCAGAAGTTCCCCGTCCACATTCTCCTCCTTCAGCAGAAGATTTCTGACCGTGTTCACGTCCTTGCCGGATTGAAGCAAAAGCAGCACCGGCAGGGTGAACTTTCCTTTCCGCAGATCCGTTCCCAGCGTCTTGCCGGTCGCCTCCTCGCTGCCAGCCAGGTCGAGGATGTCGTCGTAAATCTGATACGCGACGCCCAGCTTGGTGCCGAACGTCTTCATTCCGCTGATCACTGGCGGGCTTGCCTCGCTGATGAATGCACCCAGCTCGCACGCGGCGGAAAAAAGCGCGGCCGTCTTCATTTCGATGATCCGGTAATAGTCGGCGGTCGAAAGTTTCAGGTCAAACCGCCGCTGGGTCTGGATGATCTCCCCCGAGCAAACCTCCGCTGCGGCATCGGCGATCCGGCGGCAGACATCGCTGTTGCTGAAATTTGTGGAGAGCCGCAGGGCGTGGGCAAACAGGCAGTCGCCGAGCAGCACGGTGATCGCGTTCCCCCACTTTGCGTTCGGGGACGCCTGGTCGCGCCGCAGCTCCGCGCCGTCCATGATGTCGTCGTGCACGAGCGTCGCGATGTGGATCAGCTCCAGAATGACCGCGAGATCCACATGGCTCGCCGTGATTTTTCCCGTCGCTCCTGCGGAGAGCAGCGCGAGCGCCGGACGCAGCCGTTTTCCGCCCGCCCCGCACACATAGGCAACATAGCCCTCGACCGCGGGATCGAACGCCTTCGCCTGCGCGCGGATTCGTTCCTCGACCGTGTAAAGGTGTGGGTTGATCAGCTCGAATGCCTGCGAAAAGGAGATCGGTTCGGCGGATAGCATCGGTTTCAAATGGATTCGGCGTTCGAAGAAAGCAAGCGCCGAATGATGAAAAACGGGATCACGAGCGCCAACGCGACCGCGGTTGCGAGCAGGGGCCCCGGAACCACGCGGGCCCGGCCGTGCACCACCGCGCGAAGCCCTGCGGCCACCGCCTCCTGCGGGGTCACGACAAATGCAGCAAACTTCTGGAAATGGTCTGCACCGCCGGCTTCCCCCTCGCGGGTGGCCACGCCGAAAAATTCCGTCCCCACCGGACCCGGGCAAAGTGCTGTGACCGTGATCCCGCTCGGGCGCAGCTCGATGGCCAGCGCCTCGGAGAAGCTCGTCACATACGCTTTGGTGGCCGAATAGACGGCCATTGTTGGCAAAGGGAAAAAGCCGGCAACGCTGCTCACGTTGAGAACCGCAGCGCGCCCGGCCCGCAGCATCGAGGGCACCAGCAAATGCGTCAGATGCGTGAGCGCCCCGATGTTCACGTCGAGCATCGCCTTCACCCGGCTCCAGTCGCCCGAATCAAATTTGCCATGATCCCCAAGCCCCGCATTGTTGATCAGGAAATCCACCGCGATCCCCTCGCTCGCCAGCCATGCCGCGAGCGCGAGCCTCTGCCCCTCGTCGCCCAGATCCGCCCCGTAGGTTCGCACATCGAGCCCGGCATGGATCGCCCGCAGCTCGTCCGCCAGCTCATCCAGCCGATCCCGCCGCCGCGCCACCAGCACCAGACCGCGCGCATACGGCGCAAGCTGGCGCGCAAACTCCGCGCCCAAACCCGATGACGCGCCCGTGATCAATGCTGTGCAGCCTTCAAAAAATTTCATACCGTCCCCAATCTCGATGATTGTTCAGAACCTATCCAGCCAAAAACCATTTACGACCGCCGACGGATCCCGGATCCGCAGCATTCTCGACCGCACCAACGCCCCGGTTCAAAACCAAAGCCTCGCCGAGGCCACCGTCCCCGCAGGCTCCTCGACCTGCCGCCATCACCACCGCGCGAGCGAGGAATTTTACTTCATCCTCGAAGGTTCCGGCATCATGGAAATCGACGGGGCCCGGCACGATATCGTCCCCGGCGACGCCATCCTCATCCCCCCC
>JBAXXD010000144.1:0-8782 GCA_037128135.1 Verrucomicrobiia bacterium | reverse complement strand
ATTGATCAGTCTGTCGCTTGTGATTAGCGCCAGTGGATATGAGCATCTCTTATCACCAGACGATCGATTCGAGGCATATACCACCCCTCACAACCTTGACGGCACCGGCATGCGATTGTTTCTGCGCGTGGCTGGAAGTAAGGCAAATGGAGTTCTCTTGCGCGAGAATGATCGTTGGATTCGGACGAATTTGTCCCCAGATTCACGTTTCTTAGCCGTCATCGACGGCTCAGATGGCCATGTAACCGATGTTTTCATTTATCGTGTCCTTCAGCATTCGGGAACTGCCAAGACGGAGGCGCATTTTTTAACCTTCCAGAGCATGGGCGCAGTCGCTCATTCAGCACGGGCACCAGAGCTCCTCGCACAGCTTTGGTATCACACCCCCGATCCCTTCACGATTATGACGTGCAGTGGGATGTCTCTGGATGGGAGATTTCCAAAAACATCGTTTTACTTATGAAGCGAAGTCGTGCATCCAAAAATGCCAGAATTAAAGTTATCCTTGATTCCCCGCAAACCCTCAAATGACCGATACCCCGAACCAGACAGTTTGAACAAGCCTGGCTATTTATACAAATTTGCGCTGCCGCTTGCGGTGGCGTCGGGTTTGTTCGTGCTCTTGACCGGTGGGTTGCTGGCGTTCAATGAGGTGCGGGGCAAGGTCTCGATGCTGGTCAACTCGAAGCAGGTCGTCCGGCTGCACGACGAGCTGCGCGCCAAGCCGAAGGACGAGGCGTTGAAGGTGCGGATCCGACAACTCGATTTCGAGCTGCGCCGGGAAACATTTGACCGGCTGCAACTTTCCCGCAATGCCAGTCGCGCACTGCTGGCCGGGCTGGCGGTATTTTTGGTCAGCGCCCATTTTATGCGGGCGTCCCGCCGGAGGCTGCCGGATCCTCAGGCATGGGGAGCTCGCCATGCCGGCGAGGAGATTCGCGTGACGGCGCTCTCCCGGTATGCGGTGGCCGGCGTGTTCGGGTTGGTCGCGGCAGGCGCGGGAGCGGTCGCCGTCTCGGCGCGGCCGGTCAGCCTGCCCGAACGCGCTTCCCCGGCCGCTGCGGAGACCGTTGCGGCGGATCCGGATTTTCCGTCTGCGGAGGAGATGGGGCAGCAGTGGCCGTCGTTCCGTGGCCGGAATGGATCGGGCGTCGCTCCGGATGCCAGCGTGCCGGTCGCGTGGGACGCAAAGTCCGGCGCAAACATCCGGTGGCAAACCGCCGTGCCGCTGCACGGGTTGAGCTCGCCGGTGGTCTGGGGCAATGCCATCTTCGTCACCGGCGCGGACAAAGCGCAAAGCAGCGTGTTCCGCTTCGACGCCGACACCGGCGCACTCGAGTGGTCGGCCGCGGTCAAACTCCCCGGCGGCGCGCGCCCTCCGTCGCCGGATGTCATGGAGGACACGAGCCTCGCCGCGCCGACTCCGGTCACCGACGGACGGCGCGTCTATGCCCTGTTCCCGACCGGCGAGATCGCGGGGTTTGATTTTTCCGGCAAACAGGTCTGGGCGCGCAACATCGGGCCGCTGGAAAACCAGTATGGCTACGCCGCGTCGCTGGCGATCTATCAGGACCGGCTGCTGATCCAGATCGACCGCGGCGAGCCCGGGGACGGAAAATCGAAGCTGCTCGCGCTGGACACGCGGACCGGCAAGCCGCTCTGGGAGACCAAGCGCGACGTGGCCGCCTCGTGGTCGTCGCCGGTGGTGATCGAAGTTGGCGGACAGCCGCAGGTGGTCACGTGCGCCAGCCCGTTCGTCATCGCCTACAACCCGGTGGACGGCAAAGAACTCTGGCGGAACAAATGCCTCGAGAGCGACGTTGCGCCCTCGCTGGTCCTTGCCGGCAACATGATCGTCGCCGTCGCGCCGAATACCGCGATCATCGGCCTGCACCCTGGCTCCGCGGACGCCGCGTGGAAAGTCGAGGACGGCGTGCCGGACGCAACCAGCCCGGTCAGCGACGGACGGCGGCTGTATGTGATCACGAGCGGCGGGCTGCTTACCTGCTGCAACCCGGAGACCGGAGAGACCGTTTGGACGCACGAGTTCGATGACGAATTCTACGCGTCGCCGACGATCGCGGGCAACGCGCTGATCCTCGTCAGCCGCAAAGGCAACTCGTGGGTGCTCGAGACCGGAGACGCCTACAAGGAACTCGGCAAAGGCGCGCTCGGCGAGGAATGCAACGCGAGCCCGGTGCCGCTCGGCAAGCGCCTCTTCCTGCGCGGAAAAAAAACCCTGTTCTGCATCGAGGCCAAATGACCGCTCGCGACACGGACGCCTTCGTTGACCAGCTGCTCGCGCGGACCGGCCGCGGCCCGGAGGCGACGATTCCGATTCTCCAGGGCATCCAGCGCGAATACCGTCACCTGCCGGAACCGGCGCTGCGGCGCGTCAGCGAAACGACCGGCATCCGGCTCTCAGACTTGATCGGCGTGGCGACGTTCTACCACCAGTTCCGGCTGGGCGAGGTCGGACGACACACGATGCGGGTCTGCCACGGCACCGCCTGCCACGTCAAAGGCTCGGAAAACATCCACGATCACATCCACCGGCAGCTCGGGATTTCCGACGGTCACGACACGTGCCCGAACAACGAGTTCACGGTCGAGCGCGTCGCCTGCCTCGGCTGCTGCACGCTGGCGCCGGTCGTCCAGCTCGATCACACGACCTACGGCCACCTCGCCGCGGACACGATCCCCGCCATGTTGGATGATTTCCGTGCGACCCGTCACGAAACGATCTCCGACGTGGACGCTGTCGCCGGTCACCGCAACGGCCATGGCGCGGAGATCCGCGTTGGCCTCGGCTCGTGCTGTATGGCGAAGGGCAGCGACGAATTGTTTCACCGCTTGCGCCGGACGGTGAAGGATTTCGGCATCTCCGCGTCGGTCAAACGCGTCGGCTGCGTCGGCATGTGCCACCAGACGCCGATCGTCGAAGTCCGCCTGCCAAACGGACCGACGGCATTTTATTCCAAGGTCGGCCCGGATGAAGCCGAGGGGATCGTGCGCCGGCACTTCCGTCCGGCAAGCCTGCGACGGCGGTTGCTGCAATGGGTGGATCGGACGCTGGAACAACTGGTGACTACGGATGGAGGCCTGAAAAAATTGGGGAGCCACGCGCTCGACGTTGGCGGGAAGCCGGTCCGGGCGTTCATGGAGCGTCAGGTCCGCATTGCAACCGAATCGTTCGGCGAGTTGGACCCGCTCGACCTGGACGAGTATCTCTCGCAGCAGGGGTTCGCCTCGCTCGGACGGGCGATCAGCCGACCGCCGGAGGAAACGATTGTCACGATCACCCGCAGTGGCCTGCGCGGACGCGGCGGCGCCGGGTTCCCGACCGGTTTGAAATGGGGCCGCGTCCGGAATGCGCCCGCCCCGGACGGCCTCAAATACGTTATCGTCAACGGCGACGAGGGCGATCCGGGAGCGTTCATGGACCGGATGCTGATGGAATCATTTCCGTATCGCGTCATCGAGGGGATGCTGATCGCCGCGCATTGTGTCGGCGCGAAGGAAGGCACCATCTACGTCCGCGCCGAATACCCGCGTGCGGTGAGCCGGTTGCGCGAGGCGATCCGCGTGTTGACCGAACGCGGGTTCCTGAACGATTTCGCCCTCCGCATTTTCGAGGGAGCCGGGGCGTTCGTGTGCGGGGAGGAAACCGCGCTGATCGAGTCGATCGAGGGCCGACGCGGGATCCCGCGCATCAAGCCGCCCTATCCGGCCGATTGCGGGCTGTGGCAGCGGCCGACGCTGATCAACAACGTCGAGACGTTCGCAATGATCCCGTGGATCGTCCGCCATGGCGCGGAGGCATTCGCCGCGCACGGCACGGAAAAAAGCCGGGGCACAAAAGTGTTTGCGCTGGCCGGCAAGATCGACCGCGCCGGGCTCATCGAGGTGCCGATGGGCATCACGATCCGCGAGATCATCGAGGATATCGGCGGCGGGGTTCCGAACGGAAAAAAATTCAAGGCCGTGCAGATCGGCGGTCCCTCGGGCGGGTGCATTCCGGCGGCGCTCGCCGACACGACGGTCGATTTCGAGGCATTGGCGGCGGCGGGCGCGATCATGGGATCAGGCGGGCTGATCGTGCTCGACGAGGACGACTGCATGGTGGACATGGCGCGGTATTTTATGTCGTTCCTGCGCGACGAGTCGTGCGGACAGTGCACGTTCTGCCGGATCGGCACGACCCGGATGTATGAGATCCTCGACAAACTCTGCCTCGGCAAAGGAAAACCGGCGGACCTCGATGAGCTCCGCGCCCTCGCCAGCCTGACCACCCAGGGCAGCATCTGCGGGCTCGGCCGCACCGCGCCGAATCCGATCCTCACAACTCTGCGGTATTTTCTCGATGAATACGAGGCACACATCGCGGGCCGGTGCCCGGCGGGAAAATGCAAGCCGCTCGTCCAATATGTCGTTCAGGACAACTGCACCGGCTGCACGCTCTGTGCCCAGCATTGCCCGGTCGGCGCGATTCCGATGACGCCGTATCGCCGCCACGGGATCAACGTCGATCTCTGCACCCGGTGCGATGTCTGCCGCGTCGATTGTCCCGAGAATGCCATCACGATCATGAGCGGCGGAGCGAAATGCCCCGGCCTCTCGCACCACGAACCGCTGCCCGAACCGCTGTCCAAACATGAATAACACGCTCACCATCGACGGCTGCCCGGTCACCGTGCCGGAGGGCAGCACGGTGCTCGACGCCGCGCGCCAGCTCGGGCTGAACATCCCGACGCTCTGCCACCTCGCGGGCGTGAAAGAAAACCGCCCGTCGTGCATGGCGTGTGTCGTGCGGATCGGCAACGACCCGCGCCTGTCGCCGGCGTGCTCGACCCCGGCCGCCGACGGCATGGTCGTCGAGAGCGAAACCCCCGGGATCAAGGCGGCGCGCAAGGCGGCGCTGGAGCTCCTGTTCAGCGACCACCTCGGCGACTGCGTGTCCGTCTGCCAGCGGGTCTGCCCCGCCCGGCTCCAGATCCCCGCCACGATCCGGCTCGTCGCCGCAGGAAAAATGCGCGAGGCGATCGCGCTCGTGAAGGAGAACGTCGTGTTCCCGGGCGTGATGGGCCGGATCTGCCGCGCGCCGTGCCAGGCCGGCTGCCGGCGCGCCAAATACGATGGTGCTGTGGCGATCCAACTGATCGAACGCGAGGTCGCCAACCAGGATGCCGCCGATCCGTTCGTGCCCCCCTGCGGCCCGCCGACCGGCAAGCACGTCGCGATCGTCGGCGCCGGAGCGGCCGGCCTGAGCGCGGCATTTTTCCTGATGTGCTCCGGCCACCGCTGCACGGTTTTCGACGACCATGCCGAGCCGGGCGGCCACATGCGCCACGGCGTGCCGGAATCCGAGCTGCCCCGCGCGGTGCTCGAGGGCGAAATTGAAGTTATCAGGAGGCTCGGCCTCGAGCTCCGCATGAACACCCGCCTCGGACGCGACGTCAGCCTCGAGGAGCTCCGGGAGCAATTCGATGCCGTGATCCTCACCCCCGGCAACATGCAGGCGACCGACCCTGCCGGGCTTGGCGTCGAGGCCACGGAACGCACGATCCGCATCGATGCGACCACGTACCAGACCAGCGTCCCCGGCGTCTTCGCGGCCGGCAGCGCGATCCGCTCCGGCTACGACCCGGCGCGCTCGGTCGGCGACGGACGGACCCTGGCCGAGTGCGCGGACGGATTTTTGAACGGCCGGATCCACCGCGCCGGCCGCAAGGATTTCACCTCGACGATTCCCAAGATGCCGCTCGAGGAATATCAGGAACTGTCGAAAGGCTCGGTCGCGACGCTGAGCGTGCGGGAGCTGATCACCGAAGCCGAGACCGCAGCCGGCCGGTGCTGCCATTGCGACTGCCGCGCGGCCAACAACTGCCGGCTCCGCCTCTTCGCCCAGGAATACGAGGTCGATCCGAAAGCCTACTCGGGCGGCCACCGCCGCAAGTTCGAGTTCATCCGCCAGCCGGCGGGCGTGATCTTCGAGCCGGGCAAGTGCATCTCGTGCGGGATCTGCGTCGAGCTCGCCGCCGATGCCCCGCTCGGCCTCACGTTCATCGGCCGCGGGTTCGATCTCAAAATCGGCGTCCCCCTCGACGGTTCGCTCGCCGACGGCCTCCAGAAAGCCGCCGAAGCCTGCGTCAAACACTGCCCGACCGGCGCCCTCGCGTTCGAGGACGAGGCGAAAAATATGCAAGAGGTGGCCTGTGCCTTGCGTGAGGCCATGGAAGATGCCGAGGATTTGCCGGATGTGATGGCGGTTCTTAACAATCCCGGCAAGCCGGTCCCGATGGCTGAAATCAGGAAAAAATACGGTCTGTGAAATGATACCATCTCTTCGAGTGGAGTGGATCATTGGCTGGAAGCCAATGCTACGTAGCATCGGCATCTTGCCGATGTTCTGAGTCCGTTTATTTTACAAAGTTGGTATGAGTTCCGTCCCGGGAGGGCGAACCTCAGTGAGCCGAAATATATGGGTTTGGGCGGAGCCTCACCCTCCCATCGTTGGCGTATCGCGACGCGCTGCGGAATTGAGCCAGGAGATCCCTTTTACACGGGGTTTGCCAACTCCAAACCCAGGGGAACGAGCGGCTTGAAATCTTTATGATTGAGAGTGGCCAACCGCGCTTTTCCGCTGATGGCAGTCGCCGCAATCATCACATCCACCCTGAGGCGGCGGGGCCGCCGGATCGCATTGAAAAGGCGGGCGGCACGTTGTGCCAGGGCATCATCAAAGGGAATAATGCGCCCGTTGAGAATCGCGAGCATGGTCTCGATTTGATCCTGATCGACCGGACCACATAAAAATTCATACCAGGCCGGAGCCGCCGTGCAGAAGGTTTCCCCGGCGGCTGCCCATGCAAGCAGATGGGCGGATTCCGGACGTTTCTCGCTCACCCCACCGATCAGGTAATTCGCGTCCAGGCAGATCAACGGCCCCTCCACTGTTTGCGGTCTTCATAAACCTCCGCGATGTAGGCCGAGGCTTTGCGCGCATCCAGCCCCCTGCCTGCGGCGAAAAGGGCGCGAAGCTTCGACGCGGGGTCGGCGTTCTCTTTCTTGTCCGCCAGTTCCGCCCGTTCGACCGAGCGGCGAACCACTTCGGCCTGGGAAACATTCCAGCGCGAGGACAGGCCCCTGAGGCGCCGTGCCGTGGGTTCATCCAAGGCAAAAGATGTGCGGTGCATCATGGTCGGCATGCGGTAATTGCATGCCATAACGCGGTCATTTGTCAAGTCGATGAGGCACGGAAATCCGGGAACCGGACGAATGGTTTTGCGCGTGGGCGGCGGCGCGGGTAGGCTGGCGCAATGATTTTTCGATTGGGGATGCTGATCCTTTTCCCGGCGCTGTTGGTTGGGGTGGTGCAGGGACAGAGCGCGCTGAAGGGGGTGGAGCCAGGAATGGAGAATGCGGTCAGGTGGAAGTGGCGGGTGACTTCTTCGGAAAAAAAAGATTGGGGGCTTGCGATTCCGGAGCCTCCTCCCGCGCCGGTGGCGCCGGCCGCCCTGCCCGTTGCGGCTGCTGAAAATTCCTACGAGGTGCGGCGCGGGGACGCGCTGATTCTGATCGCAAAGAAAGTCGGGCGCACGGTCGAGCAGCTCAAGGCGGCAAACGGGCTGAAGGACAACATGATTCGCGCCGGGGATTTTTTGCAGGTTCCGACGCTGGCGGAGTGCATCGCGCTGGGGCTCCCGCCGGCACCGCCTCCCACCCCGAAACCAAAAGTTGCCGCCGGTGGCCCGACCTCGCCGGATCTGGATCAGGAGGTTCTGCGCCTTCAAATTTTCCTCGACCGGGAGAATTTTTCGGCGGGGCCGATTGACGGAAAAAACACCCCCGCGTTCCAGAAGCTCGCGTATCTGTATCAGGCCAGCCGGGGCGGCGAATCGCTCGCCGCAGACGCCCGAGCCGCAGTCCGGGCACCGACGGCCAGCTACACCCTGCGGGCGGTGGATTTCCGCTTCATCGAGCCGCCCAAGGCGGAAAAAAACACCGCGGAAAAAAAGCCGGAGAAGCCCGCCGCGAAAGACGCGAAGAAAAAATCCCGTGCGCCCGTCAAAGCGCTGCCGGCACCGGTCTATCCGGAGATGACCGCTTCCTCGATGCTGGCCTACCGGTCTCCGTGGGAGTTTGTCGCCGAGCGGTTCCACTGCGACGAGGCGCTCTTGGCCGCGCTGAACCCCGGCATCAAGCCGCTTCCGCAGGCGGGCACGGAATTCCAGGTTCCGAATGTGATCCCCTTTGAAATCGAGAAGGCCCTCGAGCCTCCTCTCCAGCCCGCGGCCGACCCCGCCCGGGTCGTCACCGCCGCCATCGTGGATCTCGCGCGCCTCGAGATTTATTTGAACGACCGACTGGTGGCCATCCTGCCGGTCTCCGCAGCGAGGCCCGGATTGCGCGGCCGCGGAGCCTGGCGCATCATGGACGCGATCCCGCGCCCCCGCCTCATGACGCTCCGCGAACCCAAGGATCCCCCCAAGCCGATGAGTTCGTTTTTCACCGGGGAAAATCCGACGCCTCCCTCCGAGGTGCTGTCTGCCGAGGAATATCTTCCCGCCGGCCCGAACAACCCGGCGGGCATCATCTGGATCAACCTCGCCAAGAGCGACCCTCCGGAAATCCTTCCCTTCGGGCTCCACGGGACGAGCATTCCCGGCCGGATGAATTCCCTCTCAAGCATCGGGGGATTCCGGATGCCGAACTGGGACATCGCCCGCGCGGCGCGCATGCTGCCCGCCGGGACGGCACTGCTCTGGAAGCAGAGCACCAC
>JBAXXD010000143.1:0-8862 GCA_037128135.1 Verrucomicrobiia bacterium | reverse complement strand
AATACCTCCGCGGAATCATCACCGACGGCGAGCGCAAGAACAAGGTGCAGGACATCTGGACGCATGCGGGTGAAGAAGTGGCGAACGCACTCTTCCGCACGCTCGACCACAACGAGGGCCGCCGCGAGATGAACCCAGTTTTCATGATGGTCGATTCCGGTGCCCGCGGCAACCGCACGCAGATCAAGCAGCTCGCCGGCATGCGAGGCCTTATGGCCAAGCCGTCGGGCGAAATCATCGAGCAGCCGATCACTGCGAATTTCCGCGAAGGCCTCTCGGTGCTCGAATACTTCATCTCGACCCACGGCGCCCGCAAGGGCCTCGCGGATACCGCGCTCAAGACCGCGGACTCGGGATACCTCACCCGCAAGCTCGTGGATGCCGCTCAGGATGTCATCATCACGACCGATGACTGCCAGACGGTCAACGGCATCAGCGTCCGCCCGATTTACGAGGGCGACGAGGAGGTCGTCAGCCTCTCGACGCGCATCATCGGCCGCGCCACTTGCGAAACCGTCAAAAATCCGATCACCGGCAAGGCGATCATCAAGGCCGGCCAACTCATCGACGAGGAGATCGCCGCCGCGCTCGAGAAGATCGGCCACGAGCAGCTCAAGATCCGCTCGGCCCTCACCTGCGAATCCAAGCGCGGGATCTGCGCGAAGTGCTACGGGCGCAACCTTTCGACCGGCAGCATGATCAAGCTCGGCGAGGCTGTCGGCATCATCGCCGCCCAGTCTATCGGCGAGCCGGGAACCCAGCTCACCATGCGCACGTTCCACGTCGGCGGAACCGCCAGCCAGACGTTCAAGCAGCCGGTCATCAAGGCGAAGAACGAAGGTACCGTCCGCTTCAACGAGCTCAAGGTCGTCGCCACGAGCGAGGGCACGTTCGTTGTTCTCAACAAGAACGGAACGGTCAGCCTCCACGCGCCGGATGGCCGCGAGCTCGAAAGCCACAACATCGTCGTCGGATCCGTGATCGCGGTCGCAGACGGTGCCAAGGTCAAAAAGGGCGAAACCTTCATCCAATGGGATCCCTACAACGTCCCGATCATCACCGAGAAGGCCGGTCGCATCGAGTTCAAGGACATGATCCCGGGCGTCACCATCCGCAAGGAAGTGGACGAGGCCACGGGCGTGATGGGAACCGTTGTCATCGAGCACAAGGAGGATCTCCATCCGCAGATCGTCATTGTTGACGAGGCGAAGCACGTGCTCGCCAGCTACTCGATCCCCGCGGGCGCCCACATCGAAGTGAAAGAAAATTCCAAGGTTCCCGCCGGGCAGCGCCTCGCGAGGACCCCGCGCAAGATCGCGAAGACCAAGGACATCACGGGCGGACTTCCGCGCGTGGCCGAGCTCTTTGAGGCCCGCCGTCCGAAGGATGCCGCCGAGATTGCGAAGATTGACGGGGTGGTGGACATCGGCGGCACGGTTCGTGCGAAGCGCCGCCTCATCGTCACCGACCCGGATACCAACGCCGAGGAGGAGCATCTCATCCCGCTCAACAAACACATCATCGTCTTCAAGGGCGACTCCGTGAAAAAAGGGCAGCAGCTCACCGACGGTCCGGTCGTTCCGCACGAAATCCTGGATGTCTGCGGCCCGCAGGAGCTTCAGGAACACCTCCTCAACGAGGTGCAGGAGGTCTATCGCCTCCAGGGCGTGGAAATCAACGACAAGCACATCGAGATCATCGTCCGACAGATGCTGCGCAAGGTCAAAATCACCGACCCCGGCGACACCAGCCTCCTGTGGGGAGACCAGGTGGACCGCCTGGCCTTCGAAGCGGAAAACGAGCGCGTCATCGAAAAAGGCGGCAAGCCCGCCGAAGCCAGCCCGGTTCTGCTGGGCATCACCAAGGCCTCGCTCGAAACCGATAGCTTCATCTCCGCGGCGTCCTTCCAGGATACCACCCGCGTGTTGACCGAGGCGGCCACTCTCGGAAGAGTGGATCGGCTGCGGGGCTTCAAAGAGAACGTCATTCTGGGCCATCTCATCCCGGCGGGAACCGGCTTCCAGATCTACCGCGATACAGAAATCGCCCACCTCGGCGATGCGCTTGACGCCGCGCCCAACACCGAAACCGAAAAAGCCGCCAGCTAAGTGAATACCATGGAAACATCCAACAATCCGAACATCCAAGTCCTGACCGAACTGCTCGAAGCAGGCGTGCATTACGGGCACCAGACGAAACGCTGGGATCCGAAAATGCGCGACTATATCCTCGAAGAAAAAAACTCCATCTACATCATTGATTTGGAGCAGACGGTCGGGCAGATCGACCGTGCGGCGGCCTACCTCGCGAACCTCGTTCGCGGCGGGGGCAAGGTTCTCTTCGTCGGCACCAAGAAGCAGGCCCAGGAGGCAGTCCGTGAGGCAGCCACCGCGACCGGCCAGCTCTTCGTCAACCAGCGATGGCTCGGCGGAACCCTCACCAACCTCACCACCATCCGAAAAAGCGTCGCCCGCCTGAAGGAAATCGAAGCCTCGGAAAAAACCCCCGCGTTCGCAAAGATCAACAAGGCGGAAGCCTCCTCGATCCGCCGCGAGGGCGCCAAGCTCCTCCACAACCTCGAAGGGATCGTGGCCATGGACAAACTCCCGGACGCGCTCGTCGTCATTGACACCCTCCGCGAGGAAATCGCCGTGGCCGAGGCCAACCGTCTGAAAATCCCGATCATCGCGATCGTGGACACCAACTGCAACCCCGAGAAAGTCGAGTTCCCCATCGCCGGCAACGACGATGCCATCCGCTCGATCCGCGTCGTCCTCCAAAAGCTCGTCCAAGCGATGCTCGCCGGCCGCGGAACCGCAGCGAAATCCACCCCGGCAGATCTCGCCGCCGTCTCGGAATAAAAACGAGTTTTAAGAATTAAGTTTTAAGTGTTAAGAGTCACTGAAATCGCATTTTCACGACTCGCCAACAACCGGCCCAATCGCCCGCTTAAAACTTAATACTTAGGGCTTAAAACTCAGTCATTTTATGTCACAAATCTCCGCTTCACTCGTCAAAGATCTCCGCGAAAAAACCGGTGCCGGGATGATGGATTGCAAGAAAGCCCTCGCCGAGGCGCATGGCGACCTCGCTTCCGCAGAGGATATCCTGCGCAAAAAAGGCATCGCCAGCGCCGGAAAAAAATCCTCCCGCACGGCGAAGGAGGGAGCCATCGCCTCCTACATCCACCTCCAAGGCAAGGTCGGCGTGCTGGTCGAGATCAACTGCGAAACCGATTTTGTCGCGAAAAATGAGGTCTTCCGCGAATTCGTGAAGGACGTCACCCTCCATATCGCCGCCGCCCATCCGCTCTACGTCAGCCGGGATCAGGTGCCGGACAAACTTGTCCAGGCTGAGCGTGAGATCTACGCGGCCCAGGTCGTGGGCAAACCCGAAAATATCGTGGGCAAGATCGTGGACGGAAAAGTTGAGAAGTTTTTCGGCACGGTCTGCCTGCTCGAACAGGCGTTCATTAAGAACCCGGACATCACGATCCAGGATCTCCTGAACCAGAAAATTGCCGAGCTCGGAGAAAACATGATCATCCGCCGCTTCACCCGCTACATGGTGGGCGAGGATCTCGGCAGGTGAGAGGTCCCAGGATTCGGCGGGTGTGAAGCCTTTGCTTTTTCTCGCGCCGATGGCGGGGGTCACGAACACCGTTTTCCGCCGCCTCTGCAAAGGGTTCGGGGCGGACGTGCTCACCACGGAGTTCGTCTCGGCCGAGGGGATCCTGCATCGGAATGAGCGGACGCGAAGATATTTGGAGTTTCATCCCGACGAGCGCCCGATCGGGGTCCAGCTTTTCGGTGCCGAGCCCGATCGCCTGGCGGAGGCCGCCCGCGCGGTCATCGACTGGGTCGCGCCGGATTTCATTGATCTGAATTTCGGATGTCCCGTGAACAAGGTTGTCTGCAAGAACGGCGGATCCTCGCTCCTTCGGGACGGCCCGCTCCTCGCTCGCATCGCACGTTCGGTCGTCGCCGCGGCGGGATCGGTTCCGGTCACCGCAAAAATCCGCACCGGCTGGGATGCGCGCTCGGTCAATGCCGTGCAGACCGCCCGCATCCTCGAGGGGGAGGGGATCCGGCGGATCGCCGTACATGGTCGCACGAAGGATCAGGGCTACTCCGGCGAGGCGGATTGGCGGGTGATCGCCTCCGTGGTTGAGGCGGTCGCCATTCCCGTGATCGGCAACGGCGACATCACCAGCGCGGACGCCGCCCTGCGGCACCTTGGCGAAGCGCGTGTCGCCGGGCTGATGGTCGGACGCGCGGCCATGAACCATCCGTGGATTTTTTCTGAAATCCGCCGGGCCCTCGATGGGCTCCCCGTACCGCCGCCGCTTTCATCGGCCCGGCAGTGGGAGTTTATTCTCGAGCACTGCCGCAAGGAAATCGTTTGGTGGGGAGGGAAGGAACTGCCGGCAATGAAAGCAATGCGCGCCCGCCTGATGGCCTACACGCGCGGCATGCCCGGCGGCCCCCGCCTGCGCGAAAGCCTCCAGCGCGTCACCTCGCTTGATCAAGTGCGCGCAATTGCCGCCCGGCAGATTGAGGCGGCCTCCCCCCCCGCAGAATCCTGATCCCGGATCTCTCGATGCTCAACAGTTCGACCCGGAGACCCCCAGGGCTTGATTATTGAGTTGTCACGCTTTTGAGTTTGTGCCGGGCAGGGCCACCCGCTACGTTCTCAATCACTTTCGGGCAGTTAGCTCAGCGGTAGAGCGGTAGTTTTACACACTATTGGTCGGGGGTTCGATCCCCTCACTGCCCACTCCGACGGAAACCAATGCCTCCCTCCCATGAACCTAAAAGGAAAAGGGAACCGTCGAAAATCGGGCGATGTATTGAATTACAATGTTATGAGCGCAAATGGGTAATCACCCAAAAGGTTCATCGCGGAGCGATGGAAATTCTCTTAAAATCAGGCAGATAGAGAACATGTGGTGTTTCCTTTTCCTATTCAGGATGAATCGCAGGGGATCAGTTTAGCGATGTCCGTTCCTTGACAACGTTGATCATCTCATCCACAAACCCCTCGAAAGCCGACTCTTTCCGAAAGGGAGCGCACGCTTCCAGCGTGCAGGGTTTGGCATCCTGCCGAACCCCATCCTGCCGAACCTAAAATCGCAGAAGAGGTAGCCGCAGTTTGACGGGATTTTACGCAGATGGATGATCATCCGGGCAAGCAGCACTTCAATAACTAATGCCTGCCCCTGAGACGGAAGCCGCGTGAAAGCCGGGCTGGAATAAAAAGTGCAATAAAAGATGACGGACCCCTTTTTCTCTGCACTCGATGTCCGCGTGCCGGAAAGAAAGAAAGGGGCGAAACGGACCCGGAGGGGTGAAGCGCAATATGTCCGGGTATCCCATCCGCAGATCGCGGGGCCCCACCAAACGACTCTCACCAAGGGAAAAACACAGAAAACATATTAAGTGAACAGTATTGGGGCTAAACTGCCTTACTACAGATTGGTTGAGAAATCCGTTGCTGGAAGCAAGGTGGTATTGGTTGCTTGGCCTCTTTGGTATACAAGACCGTCGCCACCCTTTCGAAACACAATGAAACCCTTATCGCCAAAAGGTTTTGCCGTTGGTGAAAGAGCGGTGCCATTAGTGTAGTTTGCACTTGTCATAAAGACTGCTGACATTGGGCTACTCTCAGCAACTGAAAGGACAGTCAGCGCGCTAGGTTTTGCATCGGTAACTGGCGTATTTGTGCCTCGAAGAACGCCGGCTGCGCTTAACATTTTTGCGAAATCGTTCGTTGACATGTATCCTCCTCCGACAAGGCTCGTTGCCCAGGCGGACCAAGTGGGGGTAGCATTGTCTCCAGGCCAACAGAGATTTGTGTCGCCTGTGGTTGTGCCATCCAGAGCCATTTGAAAAGTTGCAATGTAAAGTTGGCGTGCATTGCTCAACGTCTGGGTCATTTGTCCGCGGGCGAGCGCGCCGGTGATGGCGGGGAGAGCGAGCGAGGCCAGGATCGCGATGATCGAGATGACGACAAGGAGTTCGATGAGGGTGAAGCCGGAGGAGCGTTTCATAAATTACGGAGGAAACTGCCCCAGTCGGTTTCGCATGTCAACAGATTTGTCGAAAATTTGTCGGAAATCTTTTAAAAAGTAATCGGTTCTGAGAGGGGCCCGTTCCCCTCGAGGCACACTGGAGGGACGGCCTCCGTGCCGTCCGACTTTTTACCTTTTCCATTGCCCATTTCGAATTTCCCATTCGTGCCGCAGGCGCGCAAGGGAAGTCGGCGCTGACGGAGCAGCGCCCTCCAGGTTTTGCGGCGGGCCTTGCGTCCCAAACGGGCGCGATGCTTGGTTTGCGATCAGATGGCTGTTGGACTGGGCTCTGGGATTTTGCGTCTTTGGCCCATCCGAAAATGGTCCCCTCAGGGGCCGGAGAATCCGGCGGATACACGCGAGGCGTTTACCGATAGATTTCACGGCGATTTCCTATTTCCAAGACGACGACAAGGATTTCGGAGTTGCGAACCTGATAAAGAATCCGGTAGTCGCCGACCCGAACCCGATAAAGATCTTTGCTGCCGGAAAGCTTGATGCAACCTGGCGGGCGGGGATCGTCCGCCAATGTTCGCATGGAAGACACCAGGCGACGCTTCAATGCCACATCGCGCAGATTCAGAAGGAACTTTTCAACGCTCTTTGAGACCTCGACGCGGAAGATCACAAGCCGAGGCGGGATTCGAGCACGTCCAGCGACACGGTCTCTCCGTCACGCTCGATCTCTTCCAGTGCGGCACGGGCCAGCTCCAAATCACGCAAATCTTCCATGAGCTTCGCGAAGTCCTCCATCTGTAATTTCTCCACAGCATCTTCAATCTCGGCAACCGTGCTCATGAGTTGATGATACCCGCACAACCTCGCGGAGCAACAAGAAAACAGGCGTGGCAAGATGCGTTCCAATCATTACGATCCCTCGGACTGCGTGGCTGGTCGGGGGAATTTGTAGAAGCGGCATCTTGCCGCTTGCCGGAAAGCTCCAAGCGGCAAGATACCGCTTCTACGGTTTGAGACCGCCATGATGGTGGAGATCCGGAGGCATTTGATCGCAGACCTTGGCGGGGAAAATAATCGGTTCGACTTGGCAGACGGGATGGGGCATTATTTTCTGATGTCACTTGCCGCACGCCTCACCCGGTTTGGTCCGGTTTCCGAATCTCTGACTGTTGTTGACGTGCCCGATCCCGATCCCGGTCCGGAGGAGGTGGTGATCGAGATGCTGGCGGCGCCGGTGAATCCGGCGGACATCAATGTGATCGAGGGGGCGTATGGCGATCTGCCTGCCCTGCCGGTCACGATCGGCAACGAGGGAGTGGGGCGCGTGGCCGAGCTCGGCGCGGAGGTCCGCCACCTGCGGATCGGGCAGATGGTTCTGCCGATGGCCTTCGGGACCTGGTGCGGGCGGATGCTTGTGCCGGCTGCGGACGTCGTTCCGCTTCCCGACGGACTCGATCGTTTCCAAGCCGCGATGCTGACCGTCAACCCGGCGACCGCGTGGCGGATGACGCACGATTTTGTGAATCTCGGGCCCGGCGACTGGATCGTGCAGAACGCCGCAAATTCCGGGGTCGGGCGCGGGGTGATCCAGCTTGCCCGCGCGCTCGGGTGGAGGACATTGAATGTCGTGCGCCGCGAGTCGCTTGCGGACGAGCTCCGCGCGGCCGGGGCGGATGTCGTGGTCACCGAGGAGTGCGACCTGCGCAAGGAAGTCAAAGCGCTCTGCGGGGGCGTGAGGCCAAAGCTCGCGCTGAACGCGGTCGGCGGACCGAGCGCGCTCAACATCGCCGGCGCGCTCGCCCCGGGCTCGACGATGGTCACCTATGGCGCGATGAGCAAGCAGGCGCTCAAGATCCCGAACGGGCTCCTGATTTTCCAGGAGATCAAGTTCCAGGGTTTCTGGCTCAAGCGCTGGCGCGAGCGCGCGGGGAACGCGGTGCGGCAGGAGACGTATGCCGCGCTGGCCGCGCACCTGAAGGCGGGGACGCTCGTCACGCCGGTGCATGCCGTCTTTCCGCTCGCCCGCGCCGCCGAGGCTGTCGTGGCGGCGGGGCAGGAAATGCGGGGAGGCAAGGTGCTGCTGGATCTGGCGGCCTGACACCCGATGTTTTTCCGGCGCTTTGTTCTCCACAGTTTGTCCCGGCTGAAGCACGGCACGCTGGTTGTCGTGATGCCGGACTCGACCCGCCGGATTTATGGCGGCCTCTACCAGGGCGTGGAGGCGGAGATCCGGATTTTGGACGAGGGATTTTTCCAGCGCTGCGTGTTGTTTGGAGGGATCGGATTCGCGGAGAGCTTCATGGCAGGAGAGTGGGAGACGCCGGACATCACGAACGTCATCGCCTGGTTCCTCCTGAACACCGGCAGCTCCGTCGCGCGGGAAACGGAGCCGCCCGGCACCGGGCTTTTCAATATCCTCAACCTCGTGCATCGCGCGATTCACCGGCGGCGTCCGAACACCCTCCCCAAAAGCGGATGGAACCACCGCCGCCACCACGACCTCGGCAACGACTTCTTCAAGCTCTGGCTGGATCCGACGATGACGTATTCAAGCGGGTATTTCGATGCGCGGGAGACATCGCTCGCGGCCGCGCAAGTCCGGAAATACGACCATCTCTGCCGCAAGCTCCACATTGTGCCCTCCGATGAGGTGCTCGAAATCGGGAGCGGGTGGGGAGGGTTCAGCATCCATGCCGCCAAGCACTGCCGCTGCCGGATCACGACCATCACGATCTCAGAGGAGCAGTTCGCTGAGGCCTCCGCGCGGATTCAAGAGGCGGGGCTCGCCGACCGGATCGAAATCCTGCTCTGCGATTACCGGACGATCCGCGGGC
>JBAXXD010000142.1:0-8907 GCA_037128135.1 Verrucomicrobiia bacterium | reverse complement strand
CGCCTGCACATCCGCGATCTTGCGGCGGAGCTCGTCCCAGACCTGCGGGATGCGGCGCTTGTCGTAGCGATCCTTGATGTTCACGGAGACGACCGAGCGGCCTCGCGAGGACTCGGACTTGACGTAATCGAGCTGGCCCATCTGCTGGCAGGCGATCTCGATGGGATTAGTGACCTCCTGGGCCACCTCCTCTGCGCTGGCCCCCGGGTAGGGGGTGATGACCAGCGCCTGCTTGATCGTGAATTCGGGATCCTCGAGCCTGCCGATATTCCTGTAGGCGACAACGCCGCCGATGATCGCCATGGCGATGGCCACCAGGACCACCCGGTTGTTCTTGACCGAGAATTCGCCGGGGTTCATGGCTGGCTGTCCCCGAGAGCGTCGCCGAGATCCCGGACCTTCATCCCTTCGCGCAGAAAGGTCACTCCCGCCACGGCGATGCGGTCACCTGGCTGCAGTCCTTCCACGATTTCTATCCGGCCGCCTGTCGCCTCACCGGT
Source organism: Verrucomicrobiia bacterium (assembly GCA_037128135.1). Taxonomy (GTDB): domain Bacteria; phylum Verrucomicrobiota; class Verrucomicrobiia; order Chthoniobacterales; family Terrimicrobiaceae; genus QYQL01. The sequence continues at coordinate 8,407 of JBAXXD010000142.1, read as the reverse complement.
TTTAACCCGGTGACGCGCGACCGTTTGATCCGGCCCGAGAACCCAAGCCGCTTGCTGCCCAGGACCTGCTTCGAAAATCGCGGCGATCGGAACGAGAATCCTTCCGCCCAGAATGCTGGCTCGCCGGTAGGTCATGGCAACCGTCGCCGACATGCCCGGCAGCAGATTCACCCCGGCGGGCACCAACATCGCGACCCGGATTGCGAACGTCTGCGTGACCGGGTCCGCCCGCTGCGCGACCTCTTTGATATGCACCGGAAACCGCCGGCCGGGCAAGGCGCTGAACTCCGCAACGAGCGCGACAATATCGGCCGAGCGGATGTCGGCCATGACGCTCTCCGGGATGTCGGCGGCAATGTCGATCTCGGCGATATCCTGAAATTTGACCACCGGCTGCTTCGCCCGGACGTTCTGCCCCTGCTCGACGAACCGCTGCGCGATCACGCCGTCGTATGGCGCACGCAGCGTGGAATCCGCAAACTGGAGATTCGCCTCGACCACCCGGCCTTCGAGCCCGCGGACTTCGGCCTCTCTCGCCAGGATATCCTCCTCGCGGCCAACGGCGCTCTGGTCGAGCGTCTGGCGGGCGGCTTCGAGATTTTCCTGGGCGACCCGGTAGGTCGTTTCCGAACGGTCGAATTCCACGCGCGAAATCGTCCGGGATCGCAGCAACTGCGTCGCGCGACCGTATTCCGCGCGGGCGTTGACGAGCGAGGCTTCGGCCGAACGCACCTGCGCTTCCAGCCGCTGCCGCTCCTCGGGCCGGACGCCTGCCCGCACCGCCTGGAGGTCGGCGTGCGCACGGTCGAGCTGGCCGCGCAGAGCCGCAAGACGCGCCTGGAAATCCTCCTGCCGGAGCTGCGCGATCACGTCGTTCTGCGCCACCTTCTGCCCCTCGCGAACCGGCAGGCTGACAAGCAGTCCCGGCACTTGAAACGTGAGTTCGACCTGCTTCGAGGCCTCGACTTTTCCGGGAAATGTCCGCACCGTGGAGTCTCCCCCGACTGAGACGACCATGGTCTTGACCGGGCGGACGACGTCGCGGGCGGCCGGGGCCTGAGGCCGGCACCCGGCCGCCATGACGCACAGCAGGACAGGCACACCGCGAAGGAAGGTTTGAGCAGCAGGATTAATTTGCTTCATAAGATTCTCCGATCTCTTCCGCGTTTTTAGTTTGCTCGTCCGCGAGTGGCCCCCGCGGGCGGATGGATGACCTTCTCCCAAAGAAGCTACCCGACGCGTATGGCGATCCAAGTCCTAATTGCACATTGTCGGGGGGCGCGTCATGGGCTGCTGATTGGTTTTCAGACCTGAGCAATTTGGCTGCGGTTCAGATTGGTTGGGATGGAGGAAATTCGTGCTGCATCTCGACAGATCGGCATTCCGGTGTTATTCTCCAGTCGTGAAATACGCCGTCTTGATCGAACCCGTTGAGGACTCGGAGGGGATGCCGGGGTTCTACTACGCCCATGTGCCATCGCTGGGGATTACCACTCATGGCGGAGGGATTGATGGGGCGATGGCTGCCGCGCGGGATCTCATTTCGCTCTGGGTCGAGGAGATGAGAGCCGTGGGGAAAGATCCGAAAACTCCCGGCGAGTCCATCCTTGCAACGCTTGAGGTGGCGTAATGCCCTACAAGGCAAAAGAGGTGCTTCGCCGCTTGGAGCGTGCAGGGTTCGAGGTCCGCAGGCAAAGCGGCTCCCATGTGGTCCTGCGACATGCGGATGGAAGACAGACGTATGTTGCGATGCACCCCGGAGATGTGCCCAAGGGAACATTTCGTTCAATCCTCAAGCAGGCCGAGATGGACGAGGAGGAATTTAAAAACCTGTAGGAGAGGTGCTCTTTCTGCCGCATCACCGCAAGAGAGACTGGGAGCGTTTCCGCTCCGCGACCGGCATGCGGCACCGGGCCTGAGCACCCCGGGCGACCTGGCACGCCATGAGCTGACTTTTTCCTTTTCGGGATCAGGACGTTTCGCTAAGATTACCATCATGGCTGCACATCCCGCGGTTGAACGGGTCGCCTGGCATTCAATTTTGTTGGATCAAGCGATCCAGCGGTTGGGAACCGTCGCGGAGACCGGCCTGATGCCGGACGAAGTTGCCAGCCGGACGCAAAAGTATGGGGCCAATCGCCTCCCCGCAGCCGGCCAGCGCGGGCCGCTGAAGCGCTTCCTGATGCAGATCAACAACGTGTTGATTTACGTGTTGATCGCAGCCGGCGTGGGAAAGTTGCTCCTCGGCGAAAACCTGGACGCGAGCATCATCTTCGCGGTCGTTCTGATCAACGCGCTGCTGGGATTTGTGCAGGAGGGCAAGGCCGAGAAGGCATTGGATTCCATCCGCAACATGCTTTCGCCCGAAGCCATGACGCTGCGCGACGGCAAGTCGCGGATGATCCCCTCGGAGGAACTCGTGCCGGGCGATATCGTCCTCCTGCAGTCCGGCGACAAGATTCCCGCCGATCTCCGCCTGATCGAGGTGAAGAACCTGCGGATCGAGGAAGCGCCGTTGACCGGCGAATCGCTGCCCGTCGAGAAAACCAGCGAGCCCGTCGCGGAGAACGCCCAAATCGGCGATCGCAAAAGCATGGCCTATTCGGGAACGCTGGTGGTGTCGGGCCGCGCGAAGGGCGTCATTGTCGCGACCGGTGCCGACACGGAGCTGGGTCACATCAACCAGATGCTCAGCGGGGTGAAGGTGATGGAGACGCCGCTGCTGCGGCAAATCGAGCACTTCGGGAAGGCGCTCACCATCGTCATTCTGATCATCTGCGCGATCGCGTTCGCCTACGGGCGCCTCTTCCTCGACGAGAGTTTCACCGACATGTTCAAAGCCGCGGTGGGTGTGGCGGTATCGGCCATTCCGGAGGGTCTGCCGGCCGTGGTGACCATCACGCTGGCGCTGGGCGTACAGCGGATGGCGCGCCGCCACGCCATCATCCGGCGCCTGCCCGCGGTGGAGACGCTCGGATCGGTTTCGCGCATCTGCTCCGACAAGACCGGCACACTCACCCGCAACGAAATGGTGGTCACCGCCGCGGTCACCGCCGAGTCGGCATTCGAGGTGACCGGCGAAGGGTATTCCCCCGCCGGTGAAATCCGTCAAAACGGGAAGGCGGCCAGCGCCGGTGGCGTGATCGAGAAGATGGCGCTTGTCTCCGCACTCTGCAACGAATCGGAGATTCATGAGGAAGGCGGCATGTGGAAGCTTGCCGGCGATCCTACCGAGGGCGCGCTCCTGCCGTTCGCGGCGAAGGCGGGAATCGACCGGGCGGCCGAGGCGGCGAAGGCACCGCGCACGAACATCATCCCTTTCGAGTCCGAGCATAAGTTCATGGCCACGCTGCACGGCTCCGGCCCGGAATCGGTGCTCTTCGTCAAGGGCGCCTCCGATGTGCTTCTCAATTATTGCGACCGGCAGGAGATGGCTGACGGCCAACCTGCCCCGCTGGACCGCGCGTATTGGGAGAAGCAAAATGACGCGATCGCCAGCCAGGGAAACCGCGTGCTCGCTCTGGCGTGGCTGCCGGATCCGAAAATCGAGGAGGCGACATTCAACCCCGTTGGCCTCTCGCGCACGCTCGTGCTGCTCGGGCTGGTCGGGATCATCGATCCGCCCCGCGAGGAGGCCATCGCCGCGGTCAAGGAATGCCATGGGGGCGGCATTCGCGTGACCATGATCACGGGCGATCACGCGGTCACGGCCGCGAGCATCGCCAAGATGCTGGGGATCGGCGACGGCAAGACCTACGCCACCGGCGCGGAACTGGAGGAGCTCGACGACGAGGAACTGGCCGCGAAATGCCGGCGCATCGACGTCTTTGCGCGCACCAGCCCCGAACACAAGCTGCGCCTGGTCCGCGCCATGCAGGCGTCGAACCAAGTCGTTTCCATGACGGGCGACGGCGTCAACGATGCCCCTGCGCTCAAGCAGGCCGATGTCGGCGTGGCCATGGGCATCAAGGGCACGGAGGTGTCCAAGGAGGCTGCCGAGATGGTGCTGGCCGACGACAACTTCGCCTCCATCACCGCCGCCGTGAAGGAAGGCCGCACGGTCTTCAACAATATCGAGAAGGCGATCCTGTTCATGCTGCCCACCAACGGCGGACAGGCGCTGACGATTCTCGCCGCGATTTTCCTCGGCTTGACGCTGCCGATCACGCCGCCCCAGATCCTGTGGATCAACATGGTGTCATCGATCACTCTGGGGCTGGCGATTTCCTTCGAGCCGCACGAGGCCGGCGTGATGCTTCGCCCGCCGCGCAGCGTGGATCGCCCGCTCCTGGATCGCTTCGGCATCTGGCGCATCACCTTCGTTTCTCTGCTGTTGCTGATCTTCACATTCGGCACATTTTTCTGGCTCATCAAGCACCATGCTTCGGTGGAGCTCGCCCGCACAGCTGCGGTCAACGCGATGATCCTCGGGCAGGTCTTCTACCTCGTGAACAGCCGGTTCCTCCTCGACTCCTGCTTCACGCCCCGCGCGCTCTCGGGCAACAAATGGATTCCCCTTTCGATCGGCGCCATCGCCGTCCTGCAGGGGTTCTTCACCTACGCGCCTTTCATGCAGGCCATCTTCGGCACCGAGGCGCTCCCGCTCTCGATCTGGAAATGGCTCCTGCTCGGAGGATTCGTGTTTTTCACCCTCGTGGAATTGGAGAAAGTCCTGATCCGCTGGGCCTATCCCAAAGTGGAGGAAATCAAGCCCGCCTGATCGCGGGCATTTTCACCGATGTTCCAGTTGATCTCAGAAGAAACCTACCTGCCCGTGTGAGCACGCACGGACTACAACCCAATTCACTCCTCATGGCCAAACAAGAATCGCAGGAAGAAAACAACGGCAGCAAGCTCAGCACCAAGAAATACCTCAAGGAATTACGCCGGCTGCAAGCCGAGCTCGGGATTCTCCAGGACTGGATCAAGCACAAAGGGCTCCGCGTCGTGATCGTGTTCGAGGGCCGCGACGGGGCCGGCAAAGGCGGCGCCATCCGCGCCATCACGGAACGCATGTCCCCGCGCGTGTTTCAGGTCGTCGCGCTGCCGGCACCATCCGACCGCGAGAAAAGTCAAATGTACCTGCAGCGCTACATCCCGCATTTCCCGGCGGCCGGCGAAGTCATCATCTTCGACCGGAGCTGGTATAACCGCGCGGGAGTGGAACACGTGATGGGTTTCTGCTCGGAAAAGCAGTATCGGCAATTCTTGAAGCTGGCTCCTGACTTCGAGCGGTTTTTTGTTGGTGCCGGCACCATTCTCATCAAGTATTGGCTCGAGGTGAGCGATGAGGAGCAGGAGCGGCGCTTTCAGGCCCGCATCAAGGATCCCATGCGCAAGTGGAAACTCAGCGCGATGGATTTGCCGTCACGCGAGCGGTGGTATGAGTATTCTCTCGCGCGAGATCGCATGTTGAAGGCCACCGACAAGAAGCACTGCCCGTGGTATATCGTCCAATCCGACGACAAGAAACGCGCACGGCTCAACTGCCTCTCGCATTTGCTCAGCCTCATTCCCTATAAAGCCCTGCCGCAAGAAAAGGTGGAGCTGCCATCGCGGTCGAAAAAGCACGCCTACGACGACAAGGCCTCCTTGAAGGGGCACCGTTTCATTCCGGAGAAATACTGAATCACTCCGATAGGATTTTCAGTCGCTAAACGCGCGGGCTGGCCGTTCTCCCTTTGTTTTGTAACTTTCGGAGATGCCGCAAGTCGGGGCGGAGGCTGTTATTTTATCCGATGATGCTCCGGAAGATCGCGAGTCCGTCGGTGCTGCCGAGGAGCGGGTCGCAGGCGCGCTCCGGGTGGGGCATGAGGCCGAAGACGTTTCCGGCCTCGTTGCGGATGCCGGCGATGTTGTCGCGCGAGCCGTTCGGGTTGGCCTCCGCCGCCGTGCGCCCCTGGTCGTCGCAGTAGCGCAGGACAACCTGCCCGTTGGCCCGCAGCCGGTCGAGCGTCGCGTCGTCTGCGAAGTAGCACCCCTCGCCGTGCGCGATCGGGATGTTCAAAATTTGGCCGGTGCGCGCGGCGCTGGTGAACCGGGAATCGTGGAGCTCGACGCGGAGGCGGACGTGCTCGCAAACGAAATGCAGGTCGCGGTTGCGGACGAGCGCGCCCGGCAGGAGACCGCTCTCGCAGAGGATCTGGAAGCCGTTGCAGATCCCGATCACCGGCCCGCCGGCCGCTGCAAATTCCCTGACCGTCTTCATGATCGGAGAGAACCGGGCGATCGCCCCGCACCGAAGGTAGTCACCGTAGGAAAACCCTCCGGGAACAACCACGGCATCGCAGCCGTCCAGCGAGGTGTCTTTGTGCCACACATAGTCGGCCGAGGCCCCCGGGATCGCGTTCAACGCATGCACGCAATCCTGGTCGCAGTTCGAACCTGGAAATCGAAGGACGGAAAATTTCATTTGGATTAGTGAAAATTAGTGCCTTTTAGTGGTTAAGAATGCTGATCGAGTAATCCTCGATGACCGGATTCGAGAGGAGGTCGCGGGAGATCTCGTGGAGGAGCGCCTCGTCGGCGCCTGCGGGAAGCTCGATCTCGATGACTTTTCCGATCCGGACGCGCCCGATTTTTTCCATGCCGTGGTGGCGCATGGCATCGGCGGCGGCGGCGCCTTGCGGGTCGAGGACGGACGGTTTGGGCATGACGGTGACGAGTGCTTTCATTTCGGCAAGGGTTCCGTTTCGGAGGGCGGCGGACAAGAGGAATCTTTTATTTTGCGCCGGCGAAGGAAAACGATCGCTGCCGCGAGTCCGGAAATCACGAGGCAGGCGACGGAAAAAATCTCGCCGTTCCGCGCGTAGAATGTGGGTTGGGGCGCAATCGGCGCGGGCACTTTGCCGAAGAGCACGCCCTCGATGAACGTGTCGCCGCCCTCCGCCTGCAAGGTCTCGCGCACCGCGCCGAAGCGATCCACCTGGCAGGTGACCCCGGTGTTGGCCGAGCGGATCATCGGAATTTTATTTTCCACGCAGCGGAAGACCGCATGCGCGAGGTGCTGGCGCGGACCCGCGCTGGCGAGAAACCATCCGTCGTTCGTCACGACGGCAAATGCCTGGGCGCCCCGGAGCACGAACTGTCGGGCAAGGTCGCCCAGCACGTCCTCGAAGCAGATCAGCGGTCCGATTTTCACCGGCTTGGCGGACATTTCAAAAACGACGGGCGACGGACCGGGATCGAAGTCCCCCGGCACGAGATCGCCGATCACCCATGCGAAGAGCGGGAACGCATTCCGCAGCGGGATGTATTCTCCGAACGGCACGAGGTGGTTCTTGTGATACATCTGGGCGGCTTTGCCGTGCTCGCTCAGCAGCGCGACCGAGTTGAAATCCCCCTCGTCGCTGAGATGCACGGTCCCGAGCAAAAAATCCCCGTCGTGCTTCGCCGCGAGCGAGCGCACGGCATCCCACGTCGCTTGGTCGTTGAAAAGCGGGCGGGGGGTCGCGGACTCCGGCCACAGGATGAGATCCGGCCGCATCGCGAGAGCGACCTCGGTGTGGCGGGCGTAGCTCGCGAGCACGCCGGCTTCCTGCGCCAGATCGTTGCGCACGTTCTGCGGGATGTTCGCCTGAACCGCCGCGAATGTGAAATCTGTCGCGGCAGGCGCGGGCGCGAACATCTCCCGGATCCCGTATCCCCAAGCCAGCGCGACCAGCGCCACCGTCAGCGCAAAATCATAATGAGGACGCCGTGCGCCGAGTTGTTTTTCCAGGATCAACCGCTTCACGGTCGCTACGGCCATCAGGTTGACCATCAGCACGAGAAACGAAGTCCCGCCGACGCCGGTGATGTCGGCGATTTGGATCAAAGGAAGGTTTTTGCCGAGCGCGATGCCGGCGGTGTTCCACGGGAACTGCGGGAAGACGACCCCTCGCAGCCATTCGAGTGCCACCCACGCCGCCGCGCCGAGCGCGCAGACCCGCAGGTTGTTCGCCGAGTTCAGCCAGGTCGGACGCTGATCGTTGCCCGCACAAGCGGCATCCTGCCCGCGCGGCTTCGCGACCGTGCCGAGAAAAACCGCCCAGATGGCCGGATACACCGAGAGATAAAGCGAAAGAAGTGCCCACCCGGGCACCGTCAGCGTGGTCAGCCAAAACAGGCTCCCGCCGAAATACACCGCGCCAAACGCATACCCGAGCCCGAACACGCGCAGCCTCTCGCGCTTCGCCGCCGGACGCGAAAACCAGACCGCGCAGACCAATGGCACGAGCGCAACCCAGCAGAGATTCCCGCACCCTGTCGGCGCATAGCAGAGCGCCAGCATCGCCCCGCCTGCCAATGCGGAAATCCACGGCCAAACCCCGCGCCACTGCACGCCCGAAGGCCGCGTCAAAAAACCGGATGCTGGGGTGGCGGGAGACATTCGTGGTCAAGAGCAGGCGGGCCCGGGGACTGCGGA
>JBAXXD010000141.1:0-8917 GCA_037128135.1 Verrucomicrobiia bacterium | reverse complement strand
ACGTGATGTCGCCCTGGTGGTAGCGGCGGTGGATCGGATCCTTGCTGATGTAGCGGAGGCTGTCGTTCATCCAGCCCATGTTCCACTTGAATCCGAAGCCGAGCCCGCCGGTGTAGGTCGGGCGGGAGACACCCGGCCAGGCGGTGGATTCCTCGGCGATCATGGTGATGCCGGGGAAGCGTTCGTAGCAGACCTCGTTGCAGCGCTTGAGGAAGCTGATGGCGTCGAGGTTCTCGCGTCCGCCGAAGCAGTTCGAGACCCACTCGCCGGGCTGGCGCGAGTAGTCGAGGTAGAGCATCGAGGCGACCGCGTCCACGCGGAGCCCGTCGATGTGAAACTCGTCCATCCAGAACAACGCGTTGCCGATCAGGAAATTTTTCACCTCGTTGCGGCCGTAGTTGAAGATGAGCGTGCCCCATTCCTTGTGCTCCCCGAGGCGCGGGTCCTCGTGTTCGTAGAGGCAGGTGCCGTCGAAGCGCGCGAGGCCGTGGGCGTCTTTCGGGAAATGCCCCGGCACCCAGTCGAGGATCACCCCGATCCCCTCGCGGTGGCAGCGGTCCACGAAATGCCGGAACTCGTCGGGGTTTCCGAACCGGCTGGTCGGGGCGTAGTAGTTGACGACCTGGTATCCCCACGACCCGTCGAACGGGTGCTCCATCACGGGCATCAGCTCGATGTGAGTGAACCCGAGTTCCTTGACATACGGGATCAACCGGTCGCCGAGCTCGAGGTAGCTCAGGGCACGGTTCCCGTCCTCCGGAAGCCGCTGCCAGGATCCGAGGTGAACCTCGTAAATGCTCATGGGGGTCGCGTAGGGATCGCGCCGCGCCCGCTTCTCCATCCACCCGGAATCCGACCAGCCGAAGCGCCCGAGATCAAAAACCATGCACCCGGTCTGCGTGCCGTGCTGCGCAAAAAACGCATACGGGTCGGTTTTTAAAAAGACCTCTCCATGCGGCCCGCGGATCTCGAACTTGTAATGCGCCCCCTCATGCACGCCCGGCAGAAAAATTTCCCAAACTCCGGCGGGGACCATTTTGCGCATCGGGTAGAGCCGTCCGTCCCACCCGCTGAAGTCGCCCGCGACGCTCACCCGCTGGGCGGACGGGGCCCAGACCGCGAAGTGGACGCCTTGGACGCCGCCGATTTCCATGACGTGCGCGCCCAGTTTTTTATAGACGTCGTAGTGGGTGCCCTCGTTGAAAAGGTAGATGTCCATCTCGCCGAGCACCGGGCCGAAGGAATACGGGTCGTGCGCCCGCCAGGTCGCCCCGTCGTGCCCGGTGAGCTCGAGCGTGTAGCCGAACTCCCCGGTCACGCCCGGAAGGATCGCCTCAAAAAGCCCGCTCTCGTGCACGGGCACCAGATCGAACCTCCGCCCGTCCGCCCCCATGATCGCAACCTGGGCGGCATCCGGCCGCAGGACGCGCCCGATCCAGCGACCTTGAAATTCCCTGAGGCCGAGGATTCGGAACGGATCGCAATGACGGGCTTCGATCAGCGGATAGAAATCGTCGTCTGCAAGCAGGGAGGGATTCATAAAAAAATTCTATTCCCGCCGCGCGCTCATGAACAGATTTTCCTTCGCGCCCGGCACGCGGGCCGTCACAAGCCCTGCCCCTCGGCGCGATTTTATTTTTGCGGTGGCTCGGGGGAAAGATCGCGGGAAATCCATTGGACACCGTCGGGCTCGAAGAGCGCGGCGAGCAGGCAGACACGGCCATTTTCGATGGTGGCTCTGGCTCCGAGCGGCATGTGGCAGCCGCCACCGAGTTTTTCGAGGAGGTCGCGTTCGGCTTGGACGCAGCGCGCGGTGGGTTCGTGGTGGATCGCGGCGAGCAGGGCGAGAGTCTCCGCGTCATCCGACCGGCATTCGAGCGCGACCGCACCCTGTCCGGGCGCGGGAAGCATTTCCTCGATGACCGACATCCGGAGCCCGCCGGGGACGACTCGGTCGCCGAGCCGTTCGATCGCCGCCCTCGCGACGATCAGGGCATCGAGATCCGGATTTTCCAGAACCTTGAGCAGCCGGGTCGGGACGTTCCCCCGAATCTCCACGATCCGGAGGTCCGGACGGAGGAGGAGGATCTGATTTTTTCTCCGGAGGCTCGAAGTGGCGACAGCCGCGCCTTCGGGCAGCCCCTGCCATCCGCCATCGTGCTTCGACGCCAGGGCGTCCGCGCAGTCGGCCCGCTCGAGGACGGCTCCGAGCATGAGCCCGGGCGGCTGCCCGGTGGGGAGATCCTTTAGGCTGTGCACGGCGGCATCCACCGTTCCGGCCAGCAGCGCGTCTTCGAGCTCCTTCGTGAACAGGCCCTTGTCGAGCGGCCCCGGGGCGGAGAGGCTCACGTCCAGCCGCCGGTCGCCGGTGGTTCTGATGATTTTCTCCGCGACGTCGAGGCCCGGGTGCGCGGCACGGAGGCGCGCGGCGGCATCGCGGGTCTGCACGAGGGCGAGGTCGCTGCCACGGGTTCCGAGAAGAAGAGGCTTCATGTGTAGTGGGCCATATGGGTGCGCATCCATGACACGTAATCCCCGACGTGGTGCTCGATCATCTTTTCGCAACGGATCACCTCGGCGCGGCGGACTTCGAGCGACTGTCGGACGATCTGCTCGAGAGAATCGATGTCGTAGAGGTAGACATTTTCGAGATCGTTGATCGAAGGCTCGACGTCGCGGGGCACGGCGAGGTCAATGACGAAAAGCGGGCGCCCGTCCCTTTCGGCCAGGAGCGGCGCGAGCTTTTCCCTCGTCACGATCGGACTCGGGGCGGACGTCGAGCAGATGAGGATGTCCACACGGTCGAGGGTGTCCTGCCAGCGGTCAAAAGGCACGGCCAGCCCGCCGATTTCTTCGGCGAGCTTCGCGGCGCGCTCGAACGTCCGGTTCGCAACGACCACCGACTTCACCCCGCGCGAGACCAGGCTCCGCGCGGTGCGCTCGCTCGTGTCGCCGGCACCCAGAATCATGACCTGCCGCCCGCTCAAATCCCCGAAAATTTTCCCCGCGAGATCGACGGCGACGGCGCCGACCGATGTCGAGCCGCGGGTGATTTGGGTCTCGCTGCGGACCTGTTTGGCGACCCGGAACGCGTGTTGGAAAAGTTTGTTGAGGTGGCGGGTCGTGGCGCCGCATTCGCTGGCGGCGGCGTATGCCTGTTTGATCTGGCCGAGGATCTCGGTCTCGCCCAGCACCATCGAATCGAGCCCGCTGACCACGCGGAACAAATGCCGGACGCTCGCCGGCGAGTCGTGGGTGTAGAGCGGGGCGTCCTCCACCCCGGTGCGCTCCTGCAAAAACTCGCGCAGCCCGTCCATGACGCGAAGCGGGCACACGCTGGCGGTGTAGTATTCGACGCGGTTGCAGGTTGAGATGATCACCGCGCCAGCGAGGCAATCAATCCCGCGAATCCGCGCGAGGGTTTCCTCGAGCTCGTGCGCGCCGACGGCGAATTTCTCGCGGACATCCACGGCGGCATTCCGGTGGCTGATCCCCGCGCAGACGATATTCATTTCAGCGCGGAGAGGAATTGGATGGTCGGCAGGACGCCGAGGGCGAGGGCGAAAATCAGGATCGAGGCGGCCGCAGTGCGGCGGGGAGACAGGCGGTGGATGCGGCGCAGGGCGAGGATGCCGCCGTATCCCGCCCAGACCGCCGCCGACGCGAGGAATTTTACGCTGTTCGTATGCGTCCCGCTGAGGAAGCCGGCCGCAAACCCGGCGGTGAGCAACGAGAACCCGAGCCAGAGGAGCCGGGCGTTCGCGACGCCGAGGTCGGTGATCGGCGGCAGGCTGTAGAGGAGCGCCCCGGCCGTCCGCCGCTTCAACTGGCGATCCTGCACCCCATACATCAGGCCCGCGACCGCCGCGAGCGCGAAGGCCCCGTAGGCGATGAGCGTCAGCGCGGCGTGGAGCGCAACCCACGGCTCACGCGCAAACCGTCCGGCCGCCGGGGCTCCCGCGAGACCCGACTGCGCCGCCAGCAGCATAAGAAAAACCAGCGGGGACGTGAACGCCCCGAGAAGCGAGAGTCGGTAGGCCGGGCCGACGATCAGATAAATCAGGAGCGTGGACCAGCTCATGAAGACGAGCACGTCGAAGAGCGAGTTGATCGGGCACGACCCCTGCGCGTGGCCCCTCAGTTTGAGGTCGATCGTCAAAAGCAAAAACCCTCCGAGCATCGCCACGAGATTCACGGCACCCGGACGGAACCTGCCAGCGCCCAGGGCGAACATCGTGTAGCCGAAACTCACAAGCAGGCAGAATGTCGCGCCGGTTAAGAGATGTCCTTGCATGGGAAAAAAATCATGTTGCCCGCATTCCGGCGGTTCATCAACCCGCAATCGGAAATTCGCACCCGGATTTTTGTTGCCGCCGCACCCGGGTTATTATTGCGCCGGGCTTATTCCTTGGGCGCGGCACCGGTGTGGCAATCGGTGCAGGAAAAATCCGAATACTCGCCGTCGATATGGAAGAAATCGAACCCCTTGGCGTTGAGTTTGGTCATCTCCTCGTCACTCCCCTGGGCGAGGATGAGGTGGCACGATTTGCAGTCGTTCGCCTTGATCGCTCCCTTGCCGTCGGCTGTCTTGTGCTTGCCGTCGTGGCAGCGGAAGCACCCGTCCCAGTTCTTGTGGCTGAGGTGGTCGGGATAGGAGCGCCAGTCGGCCTTCATTTCCGGGAAGAAATTGTCCTTGTAGATCGCCTGGGCCTCGGCGATCAGCGCGTCGGCCTTCGGGTCGCCCGGGTAGGCGGCGCGCAACGAGGACTCGATTTTTTTCAGCGCTTCCTCCCGGGTGGCGTAGGGTGCGGAAAGCGCGGCGACCACCTTGGATTTCACCCATGGGATCGACGCGTCCATGCGTTCGCTGGCCAGCGAGATATCCACCGCATCGTTTGGCGAAAGGAAGTTGTGCGCGGGGCGGTTGTGGCAATCGATGCAGTCCATCTTGTGCACGGGATACTTCGCCAAGTCGCCCTTGAAATCCGGATTCCGGTATTCGGTGACAACCCCTTTCGCGTCGGTGTGGCGGACCCACGGGATGTTGCGCTGTTGCTCATCGGTCGAGATATATTCGATTTTGTTGGCGAGGTTCATGTGCCAGTGGATCCCGCCCACCGGGCCGCTCCGACGGTCGCCGCCGCCCACCTTGACCAGGAGCCTCACGGAAAATGGGGTGTTCTTTTCATCCGAAAGGTAATGCCGGAAGGTGCGCTCGAAACCGCCCGTGAACTTCTGCGGCCAGTGGCAGTGCTCGCACGTCTCGCGCGCCGGGCGCAGCTTGTCGGGGTTCAGCTGGATCGGCCGCGGAAAGTCGCTCCGCACCATGTGATACAGCTGGCGCATGCCGCTGATCTTCGTTTTCAGGTAGGCGCTCGCCCCGTTCCCCACATGGCAGGCCACGCACTCGACCCGCGCATGGGGGGAATGCTGGGAGGTCACGAACTCGGGATCCATGGGAAGGTGGCACGACTGGCCGCAGAAATGCACCGACTCGGTGAACTGATACGTCTGGTAGCTGCCCACCGCGGTCAGGAAAAGAAATACCACGCTCATCGCAATGAAAACGCTGAGGATCCTGCGATCCCGCGGGCGCGAAAAATCAATAGTCAGCGCCACCGGCGGCGCATCGTCCCGCGCCCGGCGCTCCTGGCGGAGATGCAGCCAGTATCCCAGCAACACCAGCGCGATTCCGAGCAGCAGGAAGCACGGCGCCACCAGGTAGGCAAGAATCCCCATGTAGGGATTCCCGCGCTCGGCAAAAAGATCGAGCGCGAACAGCAGCAGGAAGGCGAAGAAGCTGCCGGCGGCAATGACCGCGCCCGCAAGGCTGATCCAGTTACGAATCAGCTTGCGCAGGCTGAACCGGCTTGTGGGTGCGTTTTTCATTTTTTCAGGTGGCCATGGTTCGCACCCGGCCGCTCACTTTTTTGATCTCTCTTCGGGCAGGCGGCTATTTCTTAAAGGCGCGGACGTAGGTGACCAAAGCCTTGATCTCGTCGGCGGTCAGCTTGTCCTGGAAAGGTTTCATCTTTCCCTTGCCGTCGGTGATGATCTTTGTGGCGTCGGCGTCGGTGAACTTGGCCTGCACGCTGGCTTCGCGGTAATCCTCGACGCCGCTCTTCTTGCCCATCACCGTGCTGCCGCTGCCGTCCTTGGCATGGCATGAGGCGCAGAGCTTGCCCCAGTTTTCCGCGGCATCCGCCGCCGAAGCCAGGCTGGCGGCACAGACGAGTGATCCGACGACGAGAAGCGATGTGGTGATGAGTTTCATAGTGGTATGGATTTTGATAGAATTTGCGGTTTTGTTAAAGGGAATTTTTTGAAAAAAGCGCTCCTGGATCCGCTGGGTGGCAGCCGCGCCCGGCGATCCCGTCGGCCATCGCGCAAAGGGATTGGTAGTATTCGTCGGTGGAAATCCCCAACGCCGAGGCCCCGAAGGTTTCGGCATCCAGCGCCGAAGCGAAATCCCCGTAGTTCACCGTCACGAGTTGATAGAGCACCAAACCGGGAACCCGGTCGGGGCATTTCATAAAAAACGGATGGACAAACATGGTGAACCCTTCGTCCGGGTGCTCCCCTTTGGCCATGGGGAAGGCAGCCTCGCCCTCTTGCAACGGCTCCGCATCAAAGACGATCTCGCACGGATACCGGCAGGCGGAGCGGTCGTCCAGGATCCGGAGCAGTTCGTCCCAGCCGATCTGAGGCCCGTATTTTTCGCGGATCTCCGCGCCCTTCGCCGCCACGTGAGCGGCCAGGGATTCCTTCGCATCATCGGCGTTGAGTTGTGCCGTCATGGGTTCGGGTTAAAACCACACTCAGCGCGGTTTCACTCAAGTTGTAGCCGCGTCCGTGCCGGGCGTGTTGGCAAGGCGCGCGGTGAGCCTCAGAGGCGCGTGCGGCACGGACGCGGCGCCCTTCGCATGCGATGCGGTCATGTATTCAGCTTGGCGCGGAGCGCCCCGCTCTCATTGGCCATGGAAAGCTCGCCCTGAAGAATCGGGACGGCCATGCGGAGGAAGATGGTGTAGCAGAGCAGGCCGAACGCCCAGATGCCCAGGCATACGAGCGTTTCGTTGACGGAGGGCGAGTATTCGACGATCTGGCCGAGCGGCGTGGGAATGAATCCAGGAATGACGAGGCCCATCCCCTTTTCGATCCAGATGCCGGTGATGCAGAGCACGCAGGTCAGGTTGAGCCACTTCAGGCTCCGGCTCACGGGCAGCACCAGAAGCACCATCGCGGTGAGGTTGAATGTGATCGCCGTCCAGATCCAGGGAACCAGCGCATGGTAGCCGTGCAGACCCAGATACAGGTATTTTGACGACGCGATGTGCAGGCCGCCCGCATAGAATTCCGTGAAGACCTCGCACATCAACAGAAACACGTTAATAATCATGGAAACCTGCACGATGCCGCGCAGCGTGAGCAGCGCCTTGTCGGTGATGTGGTATTGCGTCACGCTGCGGATGACCTGCAGCGCCAGGATGATCAACGCGGGGCCGGCCGTGAACGCCGAGGCCAGGAAGCGAGGCCCGATAATCGCCTGGTTCCAGAACGGCCGCCCGCCCAGCCCCACATAGAGGAAGGCGGTGACCGTATGGATCGAAACCGCCCAGACGATCGCGATGAAAACAAATGGAATGTAAAACCAAACCGCGGGTTTTTTGTTCTGATACCGGCAGATCAGCAGGTAGCCGCAGATATAGACATTCAGCAGGAGGTAGCCGTTGAGGACGATGACGTCCCAGCTCAGCATAGACGCGGGGAAATTGAGCTGGCCGATCCCCGGGATCAAGTGCCAGAACCGGTCCGGCCGTCCGAGATCCACCGTGACAAACGCGAGGCACATGATGATCGCCGCCACCGCCAGCAGCTCGCCGAAGATCACCAGGTCGTGCAGTTCCTCGTTGTCGTAGATGTAGACCGGGATGACCATCATCACCGCGGCCGCTGCCACGCCGACGAGGAACGTGAAGTTCGCGATGTAAACCCCCCACGACACCTGGTCGCACATGCCGGTGACAACAAGCCCGTCCGCAAACTGCCTACAATAGGCGTTGAGCCCGAGCAGGGCGATCACCGTGAGCACGCCCATCCAGGCATAATAGCGCCAGTCGCCCACGAAGGCGATCCGCGCACAGCGCGCGAGAAACACACAATAATTTCTGACCGCTGTCTGGATGCGTCGAGTCATACGTCGAAATAGTAGAAAAACCGCGGCGATGTCCCCAGTTCCTCCTTGAGCTGGATGAAGACCTTCTTGGTTTTGAGGATATACGAGACCTCGCTGTTCGGATCGAGGATGTTGCCGAATTTTCGCGTCCCCGTCGGGCAGACTTCCACGCAGGCCGGGTAGCGTCCCGCGCGGGTGCGCTGGAGGCAGAAGTGGCATTTTTCCATCACGCCCTGGCTCCTCGGCCGGTTGCTGAGGTAGTCCATCTCCGGGTTGAGCCTGTCCTTGGGAATCGAGGGCTTCGCAAAGTTGAACCGCCTCGCCCAGTACGGGCAGGCCGCCTCGCAATACCGGCAGCCGATGCACCAGTCGTAATCAATGACCGTGATCCCGTCCGGCTCCTGCCAGGTCGCGTGGACCGGACAAACCTTCACGCAGGGCGGGTTCTTGCACTGCTGGCATTGCACGGGCATGTAGAAGTGTTCCTTTTCCGGCACCTTCGCCGGGTCGTAATCATGCACGGCTTTTTCCATGTCGAGGGAGCCGTTTTCCATTTGCAGAACCCGGATGTATTGGATCTCCGGGTTGCGCGACTGATTGTTCTCCGCGACGCAGGCGTGAACGCATTTCCGGCATCCGATGCACCGCGTGAGATTGAGGCAGTAAACGAACTCCACGCCATCCATCGGCTTCAGGTCGCGCACATGCGGGCGGATCCCATACTGGCGCTCGACCTCGTTC
>JBAXXD010000140.1:0-9085 GCA_037128135.1 Verrucomicrobiia bacterium | reverse complement strand
TTCAATGTAGGGAGTCGGAGCTTTCCGCGCAAGCCGTCAATTCTTCCAAGGATATCCCGGTGCGCGTAACCGTGGGCTGTGTCGTAGCGGGAAACGTCAATCCATTTTCCGCCGTGCATGGCGAGCAGAATGACGGCGAACGAAGGATTCGGGTCAGTCAAAGATTTCTGACAATTCTTGCGCGATCAGATCATCGAAGCGATTGAGCGATGTCCAGCGGGTCGCCGACCACCACCCACGAGGCCGCAGATTGCGGATTGCGACAATGACGCGGTGCTTAGAGATCCTTGACGAAGGATTCCAGATCAGCGCACCGGATTGCCGCGCGAAGAAGAACATGCAGGCGTGCAGAGTCAGAAATGTGTGAAATTTCCTCGCGGAGGCCATTAGGAACCCGATCAAAGCGGATTTCCAGAGCCTCGCCGCTTATTGTCTGTTTATTTCCAAGACAGGGTATGAGTCAGGGTTTTCGCGGTTTGCGGTAGAAGCGCAGGGCTTCGATGGGGCCGCCGAAATCGCGGAGGGGGTAGATGCCTCGCTGTCCGCCCGGGCCGGGATCGCGAACGAGAAAATCGAACCCCCGTTTTCCGCAGACGACCATAAAGTGGGTGGTGCCCGACGGGTAGCGCAGCCGGATGATGACGGGATTGCCCTGCAGGAGGTTGGCATCCATGAGGAAAAACGAGGGAGCGTCCTCGTAGTGGGGCAGGAGGGCGAGGCCTGGCGCGGCTTCGGCCGCTTTTTCCCAATACAGCCAGCCCTGTGGCGTGAATCCGCCGGGGCGGGATTGCAGGAAGGCGTTGAGTTTTCCGGGATCGGTTTCCGCTCCGTAGCCGGCGAGCACCATGGCCGCAGAGGCAACCGCGCAACCGACGGACGCGAGGGGATCGCTCGTCGGCCCGAGACAATCCGCTCCCCACGCGGGGTCGCCCTGGAGGAAATGAGGTCCGGGAATCAGGATCTCGCCGGGGATGAACAGCCCGCCCGAAGCCGGAAGCGGACGCTTTTCCATCCAGCCAGCGATCCACCAGGCCGCCGCCCCGCAGGCGGCGAGAAGGAGGACGGCGAGAAGGCGTTTGGCAAGCGGTGCGCTCGTGGCTCTCATCGCGGGCATTTTTAACTCATTTTTTTCCTCGCTCCGACGAGATCCAGAGCGGGGAGGAGACTCCGGCGCGGAAGGCTTTCAAGGCGTCGGGCGAGGAGTTGATGCGGAGGTTGCTGAAGCTGCCGTCCGCGTTCTGCCAGCGCTCATGCCAGAAGACGGCGGCTTTGATCCGGGGGCGGCCGGGGATCATCGCGAAGGCATCGCGAATCCATTTCGCCTTGTCGCCGGCTTCCGGAAACTCACCGACGCCGAATTCGGCAAGCATGACCGGTTTGTCCGGATCGATGGCGGTGATTTCCTGATACGGCCAGTCGAGGAGATCCCCGAAATCCGCCCAGTTCCCTTCGCTGCGGAACTGCTTGCCATAGATGCTGAGCCCGAGCCAGTCCACATAGGCCGCGCCGGGATAATAGGAGGCCATCAGATTCCAATCGTCGTTGATGCCGGGGAAGGCATTGACGTGGAAAACCCACCGGATGTTGTGCGCGCCGCGGGCGCGAACCCGGTCGACGACATGCCGCCAGGTTCGCTTGAAGACCTCGTTGCCGCCGTTCTCGGCGCCATAAAAGCATCCCGACCACGGGAACCAGCTTCCGTTCATCTCATTGCAGAACGAGACAAAAAACGGCTGCCCGAATTCCTTTGCCGCATCCGCCCAGGAATCGATGTAGGCGTCCCATTTTCCCGCGAGGATTTCCGTCAAAGAAAACCGGTCCGGTCCTTTTTGTTGTTCGTAGGGTTTGTCCCATGGAGACCAGAAGACCAGGGGCACGGCTCCGTGGCGGGAGATAAGGGCGAGGTTTTTTGCGGGAAAACTCTGCTCCCCCCAGTAGCTCGAGGAGGCGATGATCGCGGGTGATTTTCCCGCCATCGCCTCGAATTTCTCGATCCCTTCGAGCGTGACGCCGTCCTCGGTTTCTCCGAAATCCATATACGCGCCGAAGAGCACGCCCGGGGGGATTTTTTTTAAATCCGTAAACGGGCCCGCGGCCGGAGAGGCCGACGCGAGAAGGAAAAGAACGAGGGTGGCGAGAATCTGTGGGTTCATGGCAGTGTGACCGTCGCGGTGCGCTGGAGCTTCCCCCATCCGACCCATGCGCCGCGCATCGCATGCAGGAGGGATTTCCAGATCACGTAGCTGAGCAGCGGGCGGTAGAGGAATCTTTGCGGGATGATCCAAAGCGCCTTCCGGAGCGGCAGGCGCTCGATGCGGACGGCGACGGCGGCGAGGATCAGATCGCAGAGCAGGAAGGCCAGAAAATACGGAAGGACGTCCTCCGCGTGGCCGAGCAGGATCGACGTGAGGAAAAGGACATCGATGAACGGAGAAAATGCGACCAGGAGGAATTGGAAAATCCAGATCCCCGGGAGGCTGAACCACCCGAGGGCTTTGAAGCGGAGGTTGAAGACGATGTCGCGATGCTTCCATGCGCACTGCATCGTGCCGTAGGCCCAGCGGAACCTTTGCCGGGCAAGCGTGGCGAACGTCTCGGGTGCCTCCGTGTAGGCGATGGCATCCGATTGGTAGGCGACCCGGTATCCGGCCTTGTGGATCGAGAGCGTGAGATCCGTGTCCTCGGCAAGCGTCTCATAGGAAAATCCCCCCGCCGCGAGAAGCGCCGCCCGGCGGACCGCGCTGATCGCCCCGGGGGCGACCGTGATGCAATTCCATGCCGCGTAGGCTCTGCGGTCGAGGTTGAAGCCGCTCACGTATTCCATATCCTGGCACCTCGCGAGGAACGTGTTGAGGTTTCCCACCCGCGCGTGCCCGGAGACCGCGCCGATCCGCTCGTCGCAAAACGGGCCGACCAGACGACGAAGCGCCTCTTTCTCGAACTGCGTGTCCGCATCCACAAAAATCAGAATCCCGCTCTCCGTGAGATCGACGCCCCGCTGGAGCGCGTGCGCCTTGCCGGAATTCTCCTGGCGGACGAGCCGGACGCGCGGGTCATCGATCGCCAGCACCGCGCCCGCCGTGCCGTCCGACGACCCGTCGTCAATCACAACAATTTCCATCCCTCCTCCATAGTCCGAAGCGAGGAGCGAGCGGAGGGTCTTGGCAATGACCTTCTCCTCATTGAATGCGGGGATCAGCACCGAAACGTCCGGGCGGGGCCCGCCCTCGTGGACGGCCGGCGGCTTGTAATATCGGGCGAGGACGACGATGAGGATCGTGCGCGCCACCACGAGAATTGTTCCCGCCGCGAGAAAGGCGAAAAGGAATTCCTGAAGCAGATGCAGGAATTGAAACCCGAGCCCGCTGGCAAAGAGATGCACGGTTTTGTTTTGTGCCGTGACTGGAGGCATGATCTTTTGCTCGTCGATGCCGAGCAGATCGCCGATGGAAACCACCCGGTCCCCGCGCTCCTTCAAATAATCCAGGATCGCGGGAAGCGCCTCCGCAGTGGCGCTGCGGTCGCCGCCGCCATCGTGCAGCAGGATGACATTCCCGTTCCGGCGCCCCGCTTTCACCCGGGCGAGCAGCTCCGCCTTGTCCGATGACTCCCAGTCCTTCGGGTCAATATTTTCGAGGACCGTCAGGTAGCCGAGCGACTGCGCGGTAGCGATGGGAGCGATCTCATCGAGGCTGGTGGGGTTCGAGTCGGCGTTGTAGGGCGGGCGGAAAAGCGTGGTGGATTTTCCGGTCAGCGATTCGATGAGCCGCTGGGTGGCGTTGAGTTCGAGGCGGACGATCGACGCCGGGGCTTCGGCGAGGTTCGGATGCGTGAACGAGTGGTTGCCGATCTCGTGGCCCTCGGCAACGATCCGCCTCACGATTTCCGGATACCGCTCGGCCTCCTGCCCGACCAAAAAAAACGTGGCCTTCACCCCGTGCGCTTTCAGGATGTCCAGAATCGCGGGGGTCCAGTCGGGATCCGGGCCGTCGTCAAATGTGATCGCGATGCTGTCGGCGTTCTCCGCGCCCAGGCGGAAGAGCGTCGGGTACGAGGGGGTCGCCTCGTAGTCGCAGGAGATCCTGCCATCGGCACCTTGAGCGAACACCCTCCGGCCATCGCAGACCGTGGAATCCAGGCTCACGACCTCGCCTTTTCCAATCGATGTGATCGCCTCCCCGCCCGGGATCGCCCGCGGAAAATCTCCGGCCTTCACCTCCTTCAACGAACCCATGACATTCCAGACCGAAGGGTCTTCGAGGCCCATCCGGTTGAGGAGGACTCCGCCGAAACCGTAGGCCCGGACGACATTCCATTCATTCGCGAAAGAAGCCGCGTCGAGAAACCAGACGTCGTGGGCTTTCCCCTCGTGGAAATAGGAAAATCTGCCGTTGCATTCCGGCTCCTCATCCTTCACGCGGGTTCCGCCGGCATTCCCCGCGCGGCTCATGGCATCGGCAAAGGAGATCTGTTCGCCGAGCGGTGCGCCCTCCTCCCAATCCGCCCCGTAGCTTCCGAGCGAGGCGATCCACTGCCCGGGCTCTCCGCAATGGCTGATCACCTCCGCCCACCCGTCGAACCAATCCTGCGAGGCAATCGGCCCGGCCGGATCCCCCTCGCCGTTCTCATCATGCAGAAGCGCGACGAACCGCGCCACGTGCGGCGACAGGCGCTCGAAATCCCATGAGGAAAACCCGGAATCCATCGTGACACAAAGCCAGGTTTCCAATCCCTTCGCCTTGAGCCCGTCGGAGATCGCGATGAGCAGATACGTCAGCTCGTTGTTCGCGCCGGGATCCACCTCTTCCCAATCCACAACCACCCCCGCAGCCTGGATTTTTTTTAGGAGGGCGGCGAGCTGCGAGATGAACTGCCCCCGTTCTTTCGTTCCCGCGCGCATGAGGAACTCGACGCCCTCGGGCACCCGCTGGTCGCCCTCCAGATTGGTGAGGACCGGCATGAGCTTGAGCGTCTCTGGCAGCCGGTCGAGCGCCGCGTCGGGATCCTCCACCAAACCGGCTTGGAGGCTCGTGAAGGTGAGCCATTCCGGGCAGAGGTGGGTCAGGAGGCTCTGATGTTTCTTGAGCGAGCGGAACGCCGCCTCATCCCAGCCGGCAAAGAACGCCGCGCGAATTCCGGGGCTCCCGGACAGGTGGGATTTCTCGTGCCCCGACGGCTTTGTCGTCAGCCTCTTCGAAAGCTCCCTGTCGCTGTTGCTCAGCGAGGGCACCCGGACATGGTTCTCAAACGCGCTGATCTGGCGCTTCAAATCCTTGAGCAATTTGGGCGAATCCATTTCCGGCGCAATGAAGAGAGCCTGGAGAAAAAGCGTCAGCGCCCCGACTCCAAAAAACGTTCCCGCGCAGGCCAGAAGCCGGAACCACACCCAGCGTCTGCCCCCCTCATCATGAAAAATAAAGCTCTTCTTGCGCATGTCTTGCCAACCGCCTCTCCCCCGGCGGAGGCTCCGAAGCTATCTACCATGTTCCCCCCACCCGCACAAGGACGGCATGAACACCCATAGGGAATGGCGCGAATCCCGGCGTGACAATCCGCCGCTTCCGTTGATAGTTGCTCCATGGATGAGCTGCGGTTGCTCGGTGTGGCCCTCGGCCTGGCCAGCTTGGCGGGGATCAATCTTTATCTGACGGTTTTCGTGACCGGCCTGGCGGTCCGGATGGATTGGGTGGCGCTCCCTCCGCCGATGGCCGGACTCGGGGTGCTCGGCGACCCGATCATCATTGGGGTGGCCGGCTTTTTGTATCTCATCGAGTTCTTTGCCGACAAGATCCCCTGGGTCGATACCGCGTGGGACTCGGTGCATACGTTCATCCGTCCGGTGGGAGCCGCCGCGCTCGCGGTGGCCGCGCTGGGGAACTCTCACCCGGCGTTCGAAATCGTCGCCGCCCTGCTCGCAGGCGGCATGGCCCTCACTTCGCATGTGGCCAAGGCCGGCACGCGACTCGCCGCCAACGCCTCCCCCGAGCCCGTCTCCAATATCGCCCTGAGCCTGGCGGAGGACGGCATCGTTTGCTCGGGGCTCGCGCTCGTGGCATGGCACCCCGTCGCCGCCCTCGCTGTCTCGGTCGGTTTCACCACAGCCGTGCTCGCCGTGCTCCCGCGCCTGCTCCGTGGGATCCGGGCGAAACTCTGGCTGGCATGGAAAAAACTCAATGCCCCGCCCGAGGAGGAGAAGGAGCCCGAGCCCGCGCAAACCCTTCCGGGTGCCTGCGAGCTCCTGCTCCGCCGCGCCCACGCCAGCAAGGCCCCGATCGCATGGAGCGCGCCCTGCCTGAGCGGAGGAGGCACCCGGCTGAAAAAGAATGTGCGCGGATGGCTGTCCGCGCTGCAGGACGAGCCGCAGAGCCTGTTTTTCATCGGCAAAAGCCTCGTCGGCGCAACCGTCCTGGAAATGGATGTGGCCGGCGCCGTCATCGAACACCGCGCCGGCTTCCTCTGCGACAAAATCGAAATCTCCCACCGCGACGGCTCGCCCAGGCATGCGTTCCTCTTCGAATGTGCGCAGACGAAAATCGCCCGGCGGATCGCCGCCCTCATCGAGGATCCCCAGGCTCCCCGGCCTTGAAATTTCCTGAAATGCCACCCCGTGCTCACCGCTCTTCTTTTACAAATAATGTCACAGGTGGGACATTATTTGTAAAAGAAGCGCGGGGGACCGAAGGCGTGGCGACGCCTTGGTGATGCGATTCGGCTGTCGATTCGGCTTGACGCGACACGGCCTCTTTTTGCAGAGTAAGCCATCGGGAGAAATCCTGTCCGCTCTTTTCATTAACAAGCCAATCCGCCGGCCTAGGGAAGCGGGGTGAAATTCCCCCACTGTCGCGCATAGGTCATAGTCCGGGTTCGAACCGGCGGAGAAAACCGCACCGTCCTGAAATGGACAACGGCGACGCGTATCGTCCGTGCGGGGGTAGTCCTTTTTCAACAACGGGGAAAAGGCTGTCCTACGACACTCCCCGTTTTTTCCGAAAAGGACAGAAATGAAGAAGACAGTTTGTTTTGTTGTCGCGCTGATTTCGTGGGTTGCGATTTGCAGCGCACCTGCCGCGACGATCACATTTGAGGCGCTCGCTCTCGGGAACCCGGGCACCGACGGATCGACGCAATACGGAACCACGGGCACTTACTATTGGAACGGGTCGAACGGGGCGGGAAATTTCACGACCGGCGGGGCTGTTTTTGCGAACAGCTTCATCAATTGGGGCGGAGGATACACGTCGTGGGACGGTTTTGCCTACTCGAACACAAAGGATCTTTCGACCCCGGGTTATGGCAACCAGTATAGCTCGATCACCGGCGGCGGAGTTTTCGGTTCGGACAAATATGCCGTGGGCTACCAGCCCTATTCCGGCAACTGGTCGATCAGCCTCGGGGGGTCCCAGTCCTTTTCGGGACGCGGGGTCTACGCCACGAACACCACATACGCCTATCTTTCCATGCGGGATGGAGATGGCTGGGTGACGCCGTTCAGTCTGGCGGGGCTTGATTATTTTGATCTGACCATCACGGGCTATTTGAGCGGCGGCTCAACAGGCTCGGTGACTTTTCATCTGGCCGACTTCCGATCCGGTCCGGGATACATCGTTGACTCATGGGCATGGGTGGATCTCTCGGCGCTTGGAACAATTGATGAGCTCCAGTTTTCCTCGTCAGCAAGCCAAGGCTCTGTGCCCGCTTATGTTGCCTTGGACAACTTGGGAGCTGTCCCCGAGCCTTCTTCCCTGGTTTTGCTATTTCTTTCTCTGGCCTTGGGGCTGTTTTTCTATGCGCGAAAAAGGTTTCACTCTCATTGAGCTGCTCGCGGTGATCGCGATCGTGCTGGTTCTCAGCGCAGTGACGGCCGGGGCGGGGCGGAAGGTTTACGAGAGCTCATCCCTTGCGGTTTCCGCCAACAACATCCGGCAGATGGCAGCCGGCGGCGCGAATTATCTGGCCGAGCACAACTATGTTTTCTGGCCGTGGTGCGAGTATGACTTCGGCACGGGCGATACCGTCTGGTGGTGGGGCAGGGAAACCGCCGCGAGCAAGGCATCGCCCGAAGGGAGCCGGGACTTCGATCCCTCGACCGGTCCGCTGGGTGCCTACATTCCCAAAGGAATGCGGCCCGATCCCAGCCTGTCGCTCGGCGGAAGCACGTTCAAGCCGAAGTTCCGCAACGGCTATATCGGGACGGGATACAACACCCTTCTCGGAGGCGGGTGGTATTGGAACGGGGATCAGGCCAGGCTCCAGAATTTCTGGCAGCTTTCGGCCCCCTCGAAAGTCGTCGTCTTTTTCACTTCCGCCCAGGTGAACACCTTCCAAAGCCCGGCATCCGCCAAGAGGCCGATGATCGAGGAGTTCTACGGAGTGGATGCCAGCGAGCGCACCATCCACTTCCGCCACAACGGGAAGGCGATGGTTTCGTTTGCGAGCGGGAACGCGGGGTTTTTGGAGATGGAGGAATCCACGCGCGACAAGAGGATGCCGAAGGCGAATGTCGGCCGGTTCGCACCGGTCGGAAACACGGCCTATCTGAAGTGAGGGATTGGGAGGGCGCCAACTTTTGCCTGCGGAGAAAAGAGAAAAATCAGGAGAAAAATCCGGCATTGCAGAAAAGCGAGGGCGGGGACAGAATGACAATGCCTTTCCCGGGGTGGGATTCCCCCTGAGGCGGGCGAAGCGATGAGCGACATTTCTCCAAATGAAACCGACGGCGTTCCGATGCGGCGCTACTGGGTGCTGGCCTTCACGCTCATCACGCTGATTCTGTTGGCGGGCGGCCACCGCTTCTACCGGATGGAAGTGGAGAAATCCACGCTGGGCAAGTTGCAGACGATCACGGCCATCGCCGAGCTGAAATCCCTGCAGCTCCAGGAGGTGCTCCAGGCGCTGATGTCGAATGCCGATCAGGTGGCCCAGAGCCCGCTGGTGGCGCAGGCGATGGAGGAGCTGCTTCGCGATCCGGACAGCGGCGGCAAGGCCGGGCTGATGGGGGAATTGCAGCTCCGGCAGAAACTCGGCCTGTGCTCGGAGGCGTGGTTGCTTGATCCGGAAGAAAAAACTCTCGTCTCCACCTCCGGGA
>JBAXXD010000139.1:0-9101 GCA_037128135.1 Verrucomicrobiia bacterium | reverse complement strand
GTGGTGGTGGTGCTGGCCTTGGGCGGGGTGAAGTATTTTCAGATCCGGGCGGCGATCGCCGGGCACATGGCGTTTTCGATGCCGCCGGAGTCGGTGACGACGGTGCTGGTGGCGGAGCAGAAGTGGCCCGGGGTGCTGACGGCCGTGGGGTCGCTGAAGCCGGTGGCCGGGCTGGTGCTGAGGGCGGATCTGGCGGGGGACATTGATGCGATCGGGTTCGAGTCCGGCGCGCGCGTGAAGAAGGGGGATCTGCTGGTGCAGCAGGATGTGTCGGAGGAGCGGGCTCAGTTGAGGGCGGCGGAGGCGAGGCAGCGGCTGGCGGAGCTGAACCTCACGCGGTTCCAGGGGCTTCTGGCCAAGCGGGTCTCCTCGCAGTCCGACTACGACCAGTCCGCGGCGGAGTCCCTGCAGGCGCAGGCTAAGTGCGAGGAGATCAAGGCGGTGATCGAGAAGAAGACGATCCGTGCGCCGTTTGACGGGTTGGCGGGGATCCGGATGGTGAATGCGGGCGAGTATCTTCAGCCGGGCCAGGCGATCGTGCCGATCCAATCGCTGAGCCCGATCTACGTGAACTTCAGTTTGCCGCAGCAGGATCTGGCCGACGTCGAGGTCGGGAGCGTCGTGCGCGTGACGCTCTCCGGTGCCCGCGGTCGGGTGTTCGAAGGGAAAGTCACGGCGGTGGACTCGGTGGTGAACGAGGCGACACGGAATTTTTTGGCTCAGGGAACGCTGGAGAATCCGGACGGCTTGCTGCGGCCCGGGATGTTTGCGGGCGTCGAGGTGGTGTTGCCGGCCGAGAAGCCGGTGCTCGCGATCCCGGCGACATCGATCAGTTATGCGCCCTACGGGGATTCGGTTTTTGTGGTGCGGGAGATGAAAAACGAGAAATCCGGAAAGTCTTACAAGGGGGTGACGCAGCAGTTTGTGAAGCTGGGCGAGGCGCGGGGCGACATGGTCGATGTGCTTTCCGGGATCGCTGCGGGCGACGAGGTTGTGACATCGGGGGTATTTAAACTCCGCCCGAACGCGGCGGTCGCGGTCAATAACGAGATCCGCCCGCCGGAGGCTCTGTCACCCCAGCCGGCGGACCAATGACGGATCTCTTCATCCGCCGGCCGGTCCTGGCACTGGTCATCAACCTCCTCATCCTTCTGGGCGGTCTGGTGGCGATCAACGTGCTCACCGTGCGCCAATACCCGCGCAGCGACGTGGCGGTGATCACGGTGAACACGGTCTATATCGGCGCGAATGCGGATCTCGTGCGCGGATACATCACGACCCCGCTCGAGCGGGTCATCGCCAGCGCGGACGGGATTGATTTCATTGACTCCACGAGCGCGCAGGGTCTGAGCACGATCAAGATCCACCTGAAGCTGAACTACGACACGAACGCCGCGCTCACGCAGGTGCAAGCGAAGGTCGCGCAGGTCCGCAACGCGCTCCCGCCGGAGTCCGAATCGCCGGTCATCGAGCTCGAGACCGCCGACAACGAGTTCGCCGCGATGTATCTCGGGTTTTATTCGAACGAGCTCGACGAAAACCAGATCACCGATTATCTGACGCGCGTCGTCCAGCCGAAGCTCTCGGCGATCAGCGGCGTCCAGCGGGCGGACATCCTCGGCGACCGGACGTTCGCGATGCGGATCTGGCTCAAGCCCGACCGGATGGCCGCTCTGAACGTCTCGCCGAGCGACGTGCGGGAGGCGCTGCAGGCGAACAACTACCTCGCGGCCGTCGGCGCCACGAAGGGTTCGATGATTTCGGTGAACCTCGTGGCGAATACGAACCTGTGCACGCCGGAGGAATTCCGCCGCCTCGCCATCAAGCAGGCCGACGGGACGATCGTGCGGCTCGGGGATGTCTCGGACGTCGTGCTGGGCGCCGAGAACTACGGAGAAGAGGTGCGGTTCAACGGGCAGAACGCGACGTTCATGGGCCTCTGGGTTCTGCCCACGGCGAACTCGCTCGATGTCGTGCGCGCGGTGCGCGAGGCGATGCCGGGGATCGAGGCGGCGATGCCGGCGGGCATGAAAATCGGAATCCCCTACGACTCGACGATCTATATCAACGACGCGATCCGCGAGGTCATCAAGACCCTGCTCGAGACGCTCGTGATCGTGATGCTGGTCATCTACCTTTTCATGGGATCGTTCCGCGCGGTGCTCGTGCCGATCGTGGCGATCCCGATTTCGCTGATCGGGGCGGTTCTGTTGATGATGGCGCTCGGGTTCACGATCAACCTGCTCACCCTTCTGGCGATCGTCCTTTCGGTCGGGCTCGTGGTGGATGACGCGATCGTCGTCGTGGAAAATGTGGAGAGGCACATGCAGCGGGGCGAGAGCCCGCTGCAGGCCGCGCTGCTCGGCGCCCGCGAGCTCGTCGGGCCGATCATCGCCATGACGATCACGCTCGCGGCGGTCTATACGCCGATCGGCCTCCAGGGCGGCCTCACCGGTGCGCTCTTCCGTGAGTTCGCGTTCACGCTGGCGGGCGCGGTGATGGTCTCCGGCGTCGTCGCTCTCACGCTCTCGCCGATGATGTCGTCGCGGCTCCTCCGACCCGGCGACGACGAACGCGGGTTCGCGGGCTGGATCAACCACCGGTTCGACTGGCTTAGAAAAAAATATTCTTTGGTGCTGGGGGCGATGCTGGCGAACCGCGGGATCGTGCTTTTCCTTGCAGGCTCGGTGATTTTTTTGATCCTTCCCTTCTGGATGTTCAGCATGAAGGAGCTGGCACCGAAGGAGGACCAGGGCATCGTCTTCGGGATCATCCAGGCGCCGCCGAACGCCACGCTCGACCAGACCGCGCTCTTTGCCGGTAAGCTCAACGGGATCTTCCGGTCGCAGCCGGAGTGCGAGGCGACGTTCCAGGTCATCCGGCCGACATTCGGATTCGCCGGGCTCGTCACGAAACCGTGGAGCGAACGCACCCGGACGACTGCGCAAATCGCGGCGTCGCTTTTCCCTGTCGCCGCCGGCGTGCCGGGCGTGCGGATTATTCCCGTGGCCCCACCGCCGCTGCCGGGCGGGAGCAACTTCGATGTCGAGTTCGTCATCGCCTCGACCGCCGAGCCGCGCGAGCTCGTCGAGTTCGCGAAGAAGCTCGTCGGGAAGGCGTTTGCCAGCGGGCTCTTCATGTATGCCGACACGGATCTGAAGTTCGACCAGCCGCAGGCCGGAATTGTTTTTGACCGAGACAAGGTCGCGTCGCAGGGGCTCGACCTGCGCCGGATCGGCGCCGACCTCTCGACCCTCCTCGGCGGCGACTACGTCAACCGCTTCAGCATCCAGGGCCGCAGCTACAAGGTCATCCCCCAGGTCAAACGGAGCGAGCGCCTGACCTCGGACCAGCTCAGCAACCTCTACGTCCGCGCCACCGACGGCAAGCTCGTCAAGCTCTCGACGTTCGCCACCATCAAGACCACGACAGAACCGCGCGACATCCGCAGGTTTCAGCAGCTCAATTCCGCAACCATCCAGGGCGCGATTCCTCCGGGAGTTTCGCTCGACACCGCGCTCAAGGTTCTCGAGGCCGAGGCCGCAAAAATCCTCCCGCAAGGGTTCACGGTGGACTACGCCGGGCAGTCCCGCCAGCTCCGGAAGGAGGGCAACAAGTTCAATGTCACGCTCGTCCTCTCGTTCGTTTTGATCTTTCTCGTCCTCGCCGCGCAATTCGAGAGCTTCCGGGATCCGTTCATCATCCTATTCGGATCCGTCCCCCTCGCGCTTTCGGGCGCGATGCTCTTCACGTTTCTCGGCTTCACCACGATCAACATCTACAGCCAGGTCGGTCTCGTCACCCTCGTCGGGCTCATCGCGAAAAACGGGATCCTCATCGTCGAGTTCGCGAACGGCCTCCAGCGCACCGGGCTCGGCAAGCTCGCCGCCGTCACCCAGGCCTCCGCAACCCGCCTCCGCCCGATCCTCATGACCACCGCTGCCACCGTCATGGGCCACTTCCCGCTCGTCATCGCCAGCGGCCCGGGCGCCGGCGCCCGCAACAGCATCGGCATCGTCCTCGTCTCCGGCATGGTCATCGGCACGATCTTCACGCTCTTCGTCGTCCCCGCCATCTACACGGTCGTCGCCAAAACCGCAGAGGCGGACGCTGCCCTGAATTAACCGCGCCTACAGCCCGAGGGAGGGGTTAGACAAAACTTTCAGCGCCTTTTTCACATCGCTGACGCGGAGGATCAGGAGCCCTTTTTTCGCATTGGGCATGGAGGCGAGGTAGGCGTATTCGATATTCACTTTCGCCCCGGAGAGGGCCTTCGCGATCCGGGAGAGCCCGCCCGGGCGGTTGTCGTTTTCGATCATGATCACGTCGTTCTCGACGACCAGCGTCCCGTGGGCCTCGAAGAGGGAGATCGCCCGCCGGGTGTCGCTCACCACCATCCGTACCACCGCGTGATCCACCGTGTCCGACACCGTAAGCCCGTAGATGTTGATCTTTTCCCCGGCCAGCGCGTCGCAAACCTCGGAAAGGGTGCCCGGCTTGTTGGCGATGAAAATGGCGAGTTGCTCGACGATGCGGACGGATTTCATAATGGATCACCCTACCGCCGGACGGCTCGTGCGTCGAAACAATTTCCCGCGCAGCGGGTGCCTCCGGGAAAAAATGGCTTTACCGCGGCGCTGGGGCGGCAAACATGTCCGGTCCATGAGCGATAAAAAACAGAATGCGATCTCGCCTCGGCGGGAGGAGGATTTTCCCGAGTGGTATCAGCAGGTGATCCGGGCGGCGGATCTGGCGGAGAACTCGGAGGTGCGCGGGTGCATGGTGATCAAGCCGTGGGGGTATGCGCTCTGGGAGCGGATGCAGGCGGTGCTGGATCGGATGTTCAAGGAGACTGGCCACCGGAACGCGTATTTTCCGCTGTTTATTCCGCTGAGCTACCTGGAGAAAGAGGCGGCGCATGTCGAGGGGTTCGCGAAGGAATGCGCAGTCGTCACCCACCACCGGCTCGAGATGCGGGACGGGAAGCTGGTGCCGGCCGGCGAGCTGACCGAGCCGCTGGTCGTGCGGCCGACGTCAGAGACGATCATCGGCGCGGCGTATGCCCGCTGGGTGAAATCGTGGCGCGACCTCCCGATCCTGCTCAACCAGTGGGCGAACGTCGTGCGCTGGGAGATGCGCCCCCGCCTGTTTTTGCGGACGGCCGAGTTCCTGTGGCAGGAGGGGCACACCGCGCACGAGACGAGCGCCGAGGCGGAGGAGGAGACGATGAAAATGCTGCGGGTTTATGAAAAGTTCGCGCGCGAATTCCTGGCCCTACCGGTGCTGTGCGGCGAAAAGAGCGAGGGCGAGCGGTTCCCCGGCGCGCTGCGCACGTATTGCATCGAGGCGATGGTCCAGGACCGGAAGGCGATTCAGGCCGGCACCTCGCATTTCCTCGGACAGAATTTTTCCAAAGCCGCGGGCATCCAGTTCCAGGGGCGCGACGGCGCGGTCGAGCACGCGTGGACGACGAGCTGGGGGGTGAGCACGCGGCTGATCGGCACGCTGATCATGGCGCATTCCGATGACGACGGCCTCGTCATGCCGCCCCGGATCGCCCCCGTGCATGTGGTCATCATTCCGATCACTCCGAAGGAGGACTCGAAAGCCGCCGTGCTGGAGGCGGCGGAGGTGCTTGCCGCCTCGCTCCGCACGGCGTCCTTCTGCGGCGAACCGGTCGCGGTCGAGGTGGACGCACGCGACTTCGGCGGCGGGGTCAAGAGCTGGGAGTGGATCAAAAAAGGCGTTCCCGTGCGCATCGAAATCGGCCCGCGCGACCTCGCCCAGGGCACGGCGGCGGTCTCGAGGCGCGACCGCCCGCACAAGGAAAAAGAATTCCTGCCGACCGCCGGCCTCCCGGCGCGGATCCCGGGCATTCTCGAAGAAATTCAATCGGCGCTGCTCGAACGCGCGACGGCATTCCGCGAATGCCACCTCCGGCCGGTGGGCACGAAAGAAGATTTCTACGCGTTTTTCACGCCGGAGAATCCCGCGAAGCCGGAGATCCACGGGGGCTTTGCCTCCGCCCACTGGAACGGCAGCGCGGCGGTCGAGGAGCAGATCAAGAACGACCTGAAAGTCACGATCCGCTGCATCCCGCTCGAGGAGTCGCCCGAGCCCGGAGTGTGTCCGTTCTCCGGCGAACCCAGCCGCCAGCGGGTCGTCTGGGCGAAGTCGTATTGACGCGGCCGGTCAGAGCGCCTCGTAAAGGTCGCGGGTCTGCCGGGCGATCGCGCTCCAGGAAAAAACATCGATCGCACGCTGGCGTCCGGCCTTTCCGAAGGCCATCCGCTTGGTGGGATCGGCCATGAGCTCGTTGATGCGGGCGGCGAGATCCTTCGCGAAGCGGTTCGGGTGAACCGGCTCGAAGGGCGTCGTTTTCATCTGCTCGATGGCGACAAGGTATCCGGTCTCGCCTTGGCGGACGACCTCGCGGATCCCGCCAACCGCACTCGCGACGACCGCCGTGCCGCATGCCATCGCCTCGAGGTTGATGATCCCGAACGGCTCGTAAATCGATGGGCACACAAAAACGCTCGCGTGCGTGTAAAACTCGATTTTCGAGCGGCTGTCGAGGATCTCTTCGATCCAGATGACGCCCGGTCTCGCGCGCTGGGCGGCGGCGACCGCCTGCTTCATTTCGGCGGCGATTTCCGGCGTGTCGGGTGCCCCGGCGCAGAGAACGACCTGGAACCCGGGGTCGAGGTGCTTGATCGCGTTGAGCAGGTGGATGATCCCCTTCTGCCGGGTGATCCTTCCGACAAAAAGAATATACGGCTCGTGCGGGTTCACGCCGAACCGGCGGAGCGCGGCGCGCGACTCGACCGGGCGGTATTCGTCCGGGTCAATCCCGTTGTAGATGATGTGGATCTTGGCCGGATCCACGTCAAAGTGCCGCTCGATATCCCGACGGGTCTCGTCCGAAACCGCAATGATCGCGTCCGCCATCTCGATGGCGGTTTTTTCCAGCCAGCACGTGAAATCATACCCTCCGCCGAGCTGCTCGCGCTTCCACGGACGCAGCGGCTCGAGCGAATGCACGGTCAGCACGAGCGGGATCCCGTAATTCATTTTCGCCAGGATCCCGCCGAAGTGGGAATACCAGGTGTGGCAGTGCACGATATCCGCATCAATGGCGGCGGTGTTGAAATCGAGGCACCGCTGGAGCGCTCCGAAGACCGGTGTGAGGGGCTTCGGGCAGGTGTAGGCGTTGGTGGACAGACCGAAGCCCCTGGCGGAAAGGTTTCCCGCCGTCACGTTCTGGTCGCCGAAACATCGCACCTCGACAGGCATCAGCTTCGCAAGCTCGCGGCTGAGATACTGCACGTGAACCCCCGCGCCACCGTAGATGCGGGGCGGATATTCGTTCGTCAGGAACAATGCTTTCATAAATTGTGTCAGGCTCCGCCTCCGAGCAGCCAGGTCACGTCGCCCTCGGTCGGCGTCACCGCCGCGCTCGGATACCCGGAGCTCCCGCTGAAAACCCCCTCCAGCACCGGCTCCTTGCCCGCGCTGCCCACCAGAAAACACACGTGGCGCGCCGCATTCAAAAGCGGATACGTGAACGTGAGCCGCCAGGTCGAAAACTTCGGGACAAAATTTGCTGCGACCAGCCGGTCGGTGATCCCGAGCGCGGCGGTGCCGGGAAAAAGCGACGCGGTGTGCCCGTCGTCGCCCATGCCGAGGAGGATCAGGTCGTGCCGGTAGGGATCGCTGCGGGCGAGCAGTGTGCGTTCGTAGCTTTCCGCCGCAACCGCCGGATCCCGCTCGCCTTCCATGCGGAGGATGTTTGCGGCCGGGATCGCGGCCCGATCGAAGAGCGCACGCTTCGCCATTTGGAAGTTGCTCTGCTCGCTGTCGGGCGGCACGCAGCGCTCGTCGCTGAACGTGACCTCCCACTCGCCCCAAGGCAGGCCGGCGGCGGACAGCGCCTCGTAGACCGGGCGAGGGGTGTTTCCTCCGCTCAGGGCGATGCGGAAAATTCCGCGCGCCGAGATTGCGGACTCCGACTCGCGCGCAATCAGCGCCACGGCATCGGAAATAAACGAGCGCGAGCGGAGGACCGTCATCGCGACATCAGGCGCACCGGAACGGAAAACTGCAGCTGCCCGCAGCCGGCATGAATGTCCGCCATCTCCACGCACGTCAGCGAGGCCTTCCGAATGTTCAATGCGGAAGGATCCGGAAGGCCGATCAAATGCGCGATGGCATGGCTGAAGTCCGGCTCGTGCCCGACAAACAAAATCGAACCATTGCGGACAGAGAGCTGGTGGAGGCATTCCTCCGGCTCCATCCCACACGCAAGCCAGGGCACCTCGATGAAATCCATGCCCAGCGCCTTCGCCACGATGTCGGCCGTCTGCCGCGCCCGCACCAACGGGCTCGACAAAATCGCGTCCGGATGCAGCCCGTGGCGAACAAAAAACTTCCCTGCCTTCGCGGCCTGCTCGGTGCCGTCGGGCGTCAGCCGCCGGTGGAAATCCGAGGCCGCGTGCCCTTCGGCCTCGGCGTGTCTGAGAAAGAAGATCTGCATCACATCGACATCCCGCCATCCACCGCCAGGACCTGGCCGGTGATAAAGGAAGCCTCCGGGCCCGCAAGAAACGCGACGGCCGCGGCGATGTCGGCCCCCTCGCCGAATTTCTTGAGCGGGATCATCGCGAGCGCGCCCTTGCGCACTTCTTCGCCCAGCACCGCCGTCATGTCGGTCTCGATAAATCCGGGGGCGACCACGTTCACCGTGATCCCGCGGCTGGCGAGTTCGCGGGCGATGCTCTTGCTCATCCCGATGAGCCCGGCCTTGCTGGCCGCGTAATTCGCCTGCCCGGCCAGCCCGATCAGCCCGCTCACCGAGCTGATGTTGATGATCCGCCCGCTGCGCTGCTTCACCATCGCCCGCATGACTGCCCGCGAAAAATTGAAAGCCCCCTTGAGATTTGTCTGGAGCACGATATCCCAGTCCTCGCTCGACATCCGCATCGCCAGCGTGTCCCGTGTGATCCCCGCGTTGTTCACCAGCACGTCGCAGCGCCCGAAGTCCGCAAGGATCCGCTCGCCCGCCTCCTGCACCGCGTCGAAATCCGCCACGTCCACCGCATACG
>JBAXXD010000138.1:0-9165 GCA_037128135.1 Verrucomicrobiia bacterium | reverse complement strand
GGCAGAGCTCTGCAAAAGCTCTATGCGTCGGTTCGATTCCGACCCTCGCCTCTCTCCTTTAATTTCCGGGGGATGCAAAAAGCGCGGTGAGGGAGGGATTCGAACCCTCGGTACCCTTTTGGAGTACGACGCTTTAGCAAAGCGTTGCTTTCGACCACTCAGCCACCTCACCGTCTAATCGTCAACAATTACGGGTGATATGTTGCGTGGTTTTCCATGCGCGGCAAGCAAATTAAACGCTCGCTCAAGACGGAGGATCGCTGCGAGGAATCTCGAGCTCTCACAGCTTAGGTTTCATTATAAAAAATAACGCTCGCGGGGCGTGCCGGGCGGATTGTTCCTCCGCCCGGCGGGGTTCACTCGATCCGGAGCGCGGCGATGGCGGCCATCACGCGGTCGCTGAGCACCTGATATGTCTCGCGGGTGGCGGAGGCGATTTCTTCTGGAGGAAAGCGGATCGGTTCTCCGATGACGACGGTGATCTGGGGGAAGTGGAGCCGCTTCGCGCCCTTGGGGAACGCGGCATGGGCGCCGAAGATCCGCATCGGGAGGACGGGGGCGCCGGTCTTGGCGATGACGAACCCGATGCCGGCGCGCGCGGGCTGGATGTTGCCGTCCTTCGAGCGCGTGCCCTCGGGAAAAAGGACGACCCCGTTGCCGTCGCGGATTTTTTTGATGACCTCGCGGAGGGCGGACATGTCGTTGCCGTCGCGCTCGACCGGGATGACGTTCATGGCGGGGAAGAGCGGGCCGAAGAACGGCCACTGGAGGAGGGTTTTGCGGGCGAGGTAATAGACTCCGCGGCGGCTGCAGATCCCGGCAAGCGGCGGATCGAAAAAACTCGAGTGGTTGACTGCGAGGATCAGCGGGCCGCTCTCGACCATGCGCTCGGGGTGGACGACGCGCATGGCAAAAAACATGCGGGCGAACAGCTTCGCGAGGTTGTAAAAAATATTGTAGATCAGGCTCATTTCGGAACGATTCCGAGCGGGCGGAGAAGCCCGAGCACCGCGTCCACGACGCCGTCGAGCGTGAGGTGCGAGGTGTCCACGACGCGGGCGTCCGGGGCGATCTGGAGCGGGGCGGCCTTGCGGGAGGAATCCATCTTGTCGCGGGCGGCGATCTGGTCGGCCCCGCCCTCGGCCTCGCGCCGCTGCTGGCGGATCTCCGGCGAGGCGTCGAGGTAGAATTTGAAGGGGGTTTCCGGAAAGACGGCCGTGCCGATGTCGCGGCCCTCCATGACGAGCGGGCGGCCGTTGGCGAGGGCACGGAGGCGCGCGGAAATCAGCGCGCGCACGGCGGGGACGGCGGCCACAGGCGAGACATGGAGGTTGATGC
Source organism: Verrucomicrobiia bacterium (assembly GCA_037128135.1). Taxonomy (GTDB): domain Bacteria; phylum Verrucomicrobiota; class Verrucomicrobiia; order Chthoniobacterales; family Terrimicrobiaceae; genus QYQL01. The sequence goes on along the minus strand of JBAXXD010000138.1, from coordinate 7,827 downwards.
GGCTGTCGCGGAGGGCGGCGTCCGCATCCGCGCCGTTGATGCGGATGAACGATTCGTTGTCCTCGCCGATCCCGCAGGCGATCTCGGCGCGGGCGAGCGCCGCCACCACGCTTTCGGGCGAGGAGGTGTCCGCACCCTGGCGGAGGGCTTCCCATGTGACCGCGCGATACATGCTGCCGGAATTCACGTAGGCGAAACCGAGCCGCTTGGCAACGCGGCGCGAGACGCTGCTTTTCCCTGAGGCCGCCGGGCCGTCAATCGCAATAACTGTCATAGGTTTTTCCTGTTCCGGGATTTTGTCTCCAGCGAGGAAATCACCGGGGTCCGGCGGCCGATCCCGGTGCCCTTCTGGATTTTTTTGAGCGTGTCGAAAAATGTCGGGTAGGACGTCTGGATGCAGGCGATGTCCTCGATGACGGTTTCGCCCGCGGCGAAGAGTCCGGCGATCGCGAAGGCCATCGCGATCCGGTGATCGCCGAAGCTTTGCAGGCGCGCGCCCTTGAGCGGGCTGCCGCCGGTGATCGCCATCCCGTCGGGGAATTCCTCGACCGCGACTCCCATCGCGCGGAGGTTCGTGGCGACGGCCGCGATCCGGTCGGTTTCCTTCACGCGCAATTCCTTTGCGTCGCGGATGACCGTCGTGCCCTCGGCGAGGGCTGCCGCGACAGCGATCGCGGGGATTTCGTCAATGACGTTGGGGATCTCCGCGCCATGCACCTCGGTGGCTTCGAGGTGGCACCCCTTGATGTCAATCGTCCCCGACGGCTCGCCGCAGGCCGATGTCTCGACGACCTCGCGGAGGCAGGCGCCCATGCGGATGAGAACGTCAATGATTCCCGTGCGGGTCGGGTTGAGCCCGACATCCTTGACGAGGAGGCGCGAGCCCGGCTGGGCGGCGGCGGCGACCATCCAGAACGCCGCGCTCGAAATGTCGCCCGGCACATGGAAATCCCGCGACTCCGGGATCTGTCCGCCATCGAGAGAAATCCGGATCTCCTTGAGTTTGCGTCCGACCGGCGCGCTTCCCTCCCAGATTTCCTCGCGGCGGAGCCTGACGAGAAAATATTCGAGCATCCGTTCGGTGTGGTCGCGCGAGCGGGCGGACTCGGTGACCGTCGTGGTGCCTTTGGCAAAGAGTCCGGCGAGGAGGATCGCGCTCTTGACCTGCGCGCTGGCGACCGGAAGCCGGTAGGTGATGCCCGCGAGCGGAGCGCCCTCGACAACGAGGGGAGGACATTGGTTGTCCCCCTCGGCCCGGAGGCGGGCGCCCATTTCCTGGAGCGGCTCGATGACGCGCCGCATCGGGCGCTTTGAGAGCGAGGGGTCGCCGGTCATCCGGCAGGAAAATTTCTGCGGTGCGAGGAGGCCGGCCATGAGCCGCATCGTGGTGCCCGAGTTCCCGCAATCGATGTCGCCGTCCGGTGCCTGGAAGATCCCGTGGGTTCCTTCGACGACGAGGGTGCCGGGCTCGGGCACCTCGATCCCGACGCCGAGCTGCCGCATCGCGCGGGCCGTGCTCCGGCAGTCCTCGCCTTCAAGAAAATTGGTGATCGTGCACTGTCCGTTTGAGATCGCGGAGAGGAGGATCGCGCGGTGGGAAATGCTTTTGTCGCCCGGCACGGACATCTCGGCTTCGATGCGCGGAGCGCGCCGGATTTTGAGGATGTTGTTCTGCGCGGGCTTCATGGGGAGACCTCCGAGCGAAGGGCTCTGGCCGTCCGCAAAAAGCCTTCAATCGCCCCGCGATCCCCGCGCGACACGGCGTCCTTCAACGTCCCGAGGTGGTTTTGCAAATCCGAGATTCCGGCGGCGACCTCCTTCCGGTTGTCGAGGAAGATCTCCGCCCAGAGGCCCTCCGGTCCGCAGGCGATGCGGGTCGAGTCGCGGTAGCCGCTTCCTGCCAGCGCGGAAATTTCCCGGTTCGACGCGAGGGCAGCGTGGACCAGTGCCGCAGCCGCCGCGTGCGGCAGGTGGCTCACCCGCGCCACGGCCGCATCGTGCGCAGCGGGAGGCATTTCGTGAAGCCGGCAGCCGGCGGACGCCCAAAGGCGGCGGACCGCTTCGAGAGCAGAGGTGTCGGAATTTTCCGTCGGGGTGAGAATGCAAATCGCGCCGTCGAAAAGATCCGGGCGCGCGGCCGCGATCCCGCTTTGCTCGGCGCCCGCCATCGGATGCGCCCCGATGAATCGCCCGCCGAGGGCGGCCTCGAGCGCGGACACGATCCGTTCCTTTACGCTTCCCGCGTCGGTCACCGGAACCCCGGGCGGCAGGAGAGACCCGAGGCGCGCGCCCGATTGTTCGATCGCATGCGGCGACGTGCAGAGCACGACGATCTCCGCGCCTTCAACAGCGGACGCGAGGTCGCAGGAAACCCGGCAGCCCGGCAGTGCGGACTCCGCTGCGGCAACCGACTCCGCGCGGCGCGTCCACAGAGAAACCGCCCACGGCTCACGGCCGCGGCGCAACGCCATCGCCAGCGATCCGCCGATCAGGCCGGGGCCGAGAATTGCGGCTTTGCGGCTCAGGGAACCAGGAAGATCTTGCCGGAATACGGGCATTTCACCTCGGTGCCGGGCGGGAATCCACGGACGTCCACATAACCGGCATAAGGAGAGTGCGGGCTCGTCACGAATCCCGGCTTGCCGGGAACAGGCGTGCCATAGGACATCTCACGTGCGGCGGTCTTCGGTGTCGCGGCCGGGGTGGGAGCGGGGGCCACAACCTCCTCCGGAGCCGGTGTCGGGTTGGGATCCGGCGTGGGAGAGGGAGCCTCAACCTGCGTGTTCGCAGCACCCGCGCCGCGGTAGCCGAACCGGTTGCGCCCGGAAGGCGAGTTGGGTTCATCGCTCTGCTGGCAGGCGGCCATGGCCACCGCAAGAGCGCAGCCGGTGACGATCATCGAAGAAGGTTTCATAAAACGTTGTTGAACTTATACAAAGTCACGGAACACGCCGCGTTTCAATGCAAATTTCCGATTTCGCAAATTTCCGGCTGCAAAAAAACTTCCGCCGCCGGGCCCGCGCTCACGGGGAGATGGAAAATTTTCCGATTCCGACCCGGGTGGCGGGCGAGATATCCGGGGGGGTGGCGTTCTGTTCCTCCGGGCCGACCCACGAACGTTTTTGATACCCCTCTGGCGACGGGGAGATCAGGTCGTTCCAGCCATCCGGCCACGAGCAGAGCGCCCCGCCTTTGGCCGCCGTCCACTTCCCCTCGGTGCCGCCGGCAATCGTGCTGAACGCACGTCCGGACGATTGCAGCGCCAGATAGAGGTAGTTGCCGTCCGGCTCTTTGTTGAGCTGCCAGATCCCGGTGAAGCCGTCTTCCTCGACCTTCCACGTCGGCGCCTCGCTTTTCCATTTCCCGCCAAGATCGGCCCCAGGCTCAAACCCGCGATGCACGCGCCCCCCGTCTTTTGCAACGATCTCATCCGTCCACCCGTCGTGAAAAAACACGAGCAGGCGCCCGCGCTCAATCCGCCAGAACCCGCGTTCCCCGCGTGCCCCGCCGGCTCCCTTCGTCCAGGTGCTCACCGCCTGCCCGTCAGGAAAAAGCACGATATCGAACGCCTGCCCCTGCTCGTCGGAAGTCACCCAGATCCCCACGAACGCCCCGGCATCGGCAGCCACGGCCTCCGGTTTCGCATCCGCGACAACAGGTGGAGGCGGCGGGGCCGGGCGCGAGCATCCGCAAAAAAGGGAAGCCAGAAAAACGAGGGTGGAGGCGCATTTCATTCGATCCGGATTCTCCGCCCGCTTCGCCCCGCGCGCAACCCCTTTTCCCCATCGAGGTTTTTCATGCAAACAGCAGATGTTGTTTGGCGGCGGGAATTTCTCGCGCTCCTCCGATTTCAAGCAGCGCCTGTTCCAAAATCGCGCGGGCCGACGAATAATCCAGCCGCCGCCTTCTGGAGCCGGCTTTGGTGTTGCCTTTGAATGGGGACAGGGAGAGCCCCCGTGTTTTTTTGCGATACCGCGCGAGAATTCTGTTGGCCTCCCTGCAGACTTCGTCAACCTCTTCGTTCCGCATCTTCGGAATTTCTACAAATGTCAGGAGGCGGCTGGAAACCTTGATCCCGGCAACATCGTAATCCAGATCCCTTCGCGGCATGAAGGCGATGGGTTTGTCGGGCGATGGCATATCGACGGCGCGAAGCCCGATCCGTCCCTCCGGAACATTGAAACGAATGTCATCCGTCCGCTTCGGCCTCAGCCGATAAGAATTCAGCTGCGAGAGCGTCAGGACTTTCCGGTCGTCGGAAAATATTTCCGTGTCCCATTGGGATTTTCTATCGAAGCAGACCACGCAGACCGGGGTTTCGGTATCCGAAAACGGGTTGTCGTGCAGAACCGTCACCGAAACGGCATGGCGCAGATCGTAGCCGCTGTTGAGCAATGTTTCCGGAACAATGGCAACCACCCGCTCGCAGGCGGCAAGGCACCGGTCGAGCGCGACCTGATACAAATCGTCTCGTCCGGACAGGCGATAATACGCCTCCACCTGCTCCAGCACGCCTTTCCGTTTCGCGCTGTAGTTCGCGAGATAGGGCGGGTTCGTGACGATCATTCCGTCGGAAAGCCGGGGGATGGATTTTAAGCTGTCGTTGCGCGGCCATTGATCCCCCTGGATGTCGAGCCCCTGGATTTGGCAGCCCGTGAGGTTGCTTGCCACACGGAGGAGGTCGCCTGCGCCGGCAAACGGATCGAGGACGACTTCAGGATTCCGGCTTTGAATAAAGCTCGCAACCTGTGGCCGAAGCCAGCAGTCGTTGCTCGTGAGAAAACGTCCGGCAACCACCTTGCGTGCGTCGCACTCCGAAAAACGCATTTTTTCGCGCGACATCAGCATCCTCGAGACGTCGGCAACGCAATCTAACATCCATTCCTTTTTATCGGAGTGATCTCCCTCGCGCAACCCCGCAGCCCGACCCACGCGTTTTCTGACTCGAGAACGCCCGGGGCCGCGCAAAGCTTGCCGTCGGGGAAGCCCCCGGCTGGATGAAACGTCAGAAAATTCTTTTGATTGTCTGTTTGACAAGTGGCGGGCGACCCTCCAAGCTTTTCGGTTCCTGTTATTTATCGAATGAAAACTTATTCTGCAAAAACCGAAGAGGTGAAGCGCGCCTGGTGGGTGATTGACGCGGCCGGGCAGCCTCTCGGGCGCGTGGCCGAGAAGGCCGCGAATCTCCTCCGTGGGAAAAACAAAACGATCTTCACCCCGCATGTGGACACGGGGGATTTCGTAGTCGTGCTGAACGCCTCGAAGGTTACGATCGGGGGGAAAAAGGAAGTCGCCAAGACGTATATGAGTTTTTCCGGCTATGTCGGCGGACACCATCACGAGACGTTCAAAGCCCGCCGGGAACGGCGTCCTGAGCTGCTGATCGAGCGCGCCGTGCGCGGGATGATCCCGCACAACCGCCTTGGACGTTCGATTTTCACCAAGCTGAAAGTGTATGCCGGCAGCGAGCATCCGCACTCCGCCCAAAACCCGCAACCCGCCTGATTTACCGAATGAGCACATCGAATCCCATCCTCGCCACCGGCCGCCGCAAAACCTCTGTCGCCAGCATCAGCATGCAGTCCGGCTCGGGTGCGATCAAAGTCAACGGCCGCGACTTTCTGGATTATTTTTCCAGCCTCTCGCTGCAGAACCAGATCCTCCGCCCCTTGGAGATCGCCAACTCTGTCCACTCGTATGACGTGGTCGTGAAGACCAACGGCGGCGGGATCAACGGACAGGCCGGCGCGCTGCGCCTCGCCCTCAGCCGCGCGCTCCTGCAGGTGAACGAGGCGCTCCGCCTTCCGCTCAAGCAGGAGGGACTCCTGACCCGCGACCCGCGGATGAAGGAGCGCAAGAAGCCCGGGCAGCCGGGCGCCCGCAAGCGCTTCCAGTTCTCCAAGCGTTGATCCCTGCGGTGGTTCCGCATCTCGTGATCGCAGCCCGCCAGCGCGCGGTTCGCTACGATCACGGGCGTGTTGCAGCGATTGTCGGGGCCGCGCTGCCAGCGTGCGCTGCGGTTTCCAGCAAGCTCGGCGGCTCGCTGGCCGGGCTCCGCAGCGTCGAAATTTCGATCGTCGGCAGCCGCGCGATGGCGAAGATTCATCGCGCATTTTTGAACGAGCGCGGCGCGACCGACGTGATCACGTTTCCCTATGGCGAGATCGTCGTCTGCGCCGCGGTCGCCGCGTCACGCGCGCCGGAGTTCGGCCACACGGCGACCGAGGAGATCGCGCTCTACTGCATCCACGGGCTCCTGCACCTCGCGGGGCACGAGGACAAAACTCCCTCCGGCGCCGCGCGCATGCGAGTGGAACAGGAGAAAATTCTGCAGTCGGCAGCCCGCCGGTGATCAATCCCGGGCAAGCATTTCGCGGAGCGAGGCGAACGACGCGGCGAGATCCTCCTCGGCGACCGGCCGGTTGACGATCTCCTCGTAGGTTTCGACCAGCACGCCCTCGCCCTCGATCTCCTTAAGAAACGGGCTCGGGCGGCAATACATCGCGCTGCCGAATTTCGTGCGGTGAAGGCAGTGGGTAATCGTGAGCGACTTCATCGCGCGGGTGATCCCGACGTAGAACAGCCGCCGCTCCTCGTCTACCGTGCCCTCGGATTTCGAGCGCTCGTGCGGGATCAGCCCGTCTTCCGCGCCGACCAGAAAAACGTGCGGAAACTCGAGTCCCTTTGCCGCGTGGAGTGTGATCAGCGTGACCCCCTTCGCGTCGTCTTTTTTTTCCTCGTCGCGCTCGCGGTCGAGGGTCATCTCGTCGAGGAATCCCTGGAGCCCGGAGCGCGAGCGGTTCTGGTGCTCGGCGAGCGAGCGGAGGATTTCCTTCGCGCCGCTCTCGCGGTTGAGCTCCTCCTCCGGGGTTTTGCAGGAGCGCTTGAGATCGTCGAAGTAGCCGGATTCCATGAGGTAATGGGAGACGATGCCCGAGGCGTCGGCGCCGGGCGTGAGGAGATGGATGCGCGTGGCGGCCAGCTCCTCGGCAAACTCCCGGATCGCCCCGGCGGTCTTGCGCGAAACCTGCTCCTCAAACTCCGGGGCCGTGAGCGTCTCGAACAGGCTCTGGTGGGCCTTCGCGCTGTGCTCGAGGGCGAGCTCCACGGTCGTCGCGCCGATCCCCCGCGGCGGCGTGTTGATGATCCGCAGGAGCGCCACGTCGTCGGAGGGGTTCAGCAGACAGGCCATCGTGGCCAGCACGTCCTTCACCTCGCGACGATCAAAAAAACTTTTTCCGCCGACGAGCCGGTACGGGATCCGGAGCCGTCGGAAGCATTCTTCGAGCACGCGCGACTGGGCGTTCATCCGGTAGGCGATCGCGAAGTCTTCCCACGCGAGGTTGGCCGTCGCACGGAGTCCGCCGATCTCGTTGACCACGAACTCGGCCTCCTTTTTGTCGTCGGGGACGCAGACCACATGAACCGGGTCGCCGCCTTCCTGCGGGCTCCAGAGGTTTTTTCCGCGGCGGCGCGGGTTGTTTTTGATCAGGCGGTTGGCCGCACCGAGGATGGCGTTCGTGCTTCGGTAGTTTTGCTCGAGGCGGATGATCTCGGGGTTCCGGAAATGCTTTTCGAATTCGAGGATGTTCGAGACTTCGGCCCCGCGCCATCCGTAGATGCTCTGGTCGTCGTCGCCGACCACGCAGACGTTGGGCGGATCGTCGGAGGCGAGTAGGCTCACGAGCCGGAGCTGCAGGTTGTTCGTGTCCTGGAACTCATCGACCAGCATGTGGCGGAATCGCGCCCGCCATTTTGCACGGACGCCGGAATGCTCGTCGAGCAGCTTCACCGCCTGGACGAGAAGGTCGTCGAAATCCATGGCGT
>JBAXXD010000137.1:0-9194 GCA_037128135.1 Verrucomicrobiia bacterium | reverse complement strand
CGCCCCAGCCCCATTGGTTCTTGAGTTCGTCAAAACTGTTTTCCGCATCCGCCCGGTCGCGGTATTGTTTGGGCATGGCTTGCGCGGGGAATGCCGCCGGATCCAGTGAGGTTGTCGTCATGCGGGAATTGCGTCTCAAAGAGGCGTTGACTCACGACGATCACTTCGAGCGGGCAGGATTCACCCGCCTGCTGGCGCGGCGATAACTTGAGAACGGGATCTCGCGTATTGACGCATTTTACGGAGGCCCTTGCTGTCGGCATTTTGGTGAATGGAAAAAAGCGACGTCACCCCGGCAAATTTCTTCATTCGCGCTGATTCGTTCCATTCGCGGGTGCGCATGCCACTTCCTTGCTCGATCCACGGAGGTCGGACTGGAGGAATGCCGCGAGGGCCCAGATTGCGGTTCAATCCACCTGAGGCAGGGCGGATGGCGGGGTGGCGCTGAACGCGAAGGCGGGATTTTTTTCTTCGAGGTAGCCGGCGGTCCAGGCGCTTGGGAGGAGGACGGCCCACTGGCCGGAGGCGTCGCGGGCGGCCACGCATCCGGTCGGGAGCAGAATGTCCGGGCGCTCGGCCAGCGGGGCGCGGGTCTCCTTGTCGAGCACCCATCGGATGAACTGCCACGGGGCGGATTCGACCCGGCAGTCCGCGCTGTATTCGTTTTCGAGCCGGTATTGCATGACCTCGAACTGGAGCGGGCCGACCGCTCCGAGCAGGGGGACGCGCTGGAGCGAATCGGGAAGCTCGAACGCTTGCGCGACGCCTTCCTTGAGCAGTTGGTCGAGGCCCTCGCGGAACCTTTTGAATTTCGCGGTGCTCGAATTCCGCAGGTAGGCAAAGCACTCGGGCGCGAAGCGCGGGATCTCCTGGTAGGCGACCGTCGGATCCTCGCTCACCGTGTCGCCGATCAGGAAATCATAATTTCCGACGATGCCGACGACATCCCCCGCCCATGCCTCGTCCACGGTCTCGCGATCCTGCGCGAAGAGCCGCTGCGAGTTCCCGAGGCGGATCTGTTTGCCGAGGCGCACGTGGTGGGCGGACATGTCGCGGCGGAAGCATCCCGAAACGACGCGGATGAACGAGACGCGGTCGCGGTGCTTCGGGTTCATGTTCGCCTGGATCTTGAAGACAAACCCGGAGAACCCGGGCGCGTCGGGCGCGATCTCCCGGTCTCCGCTCATCCGCGAGGACGGCGGAGGGGCGAGCTCAAGGAACGAATCCAAGAGGAGCTGCACGCCAAAGTTGTTCGTCGCGCTGCCGAAAAAAACCGGCGTCGCCCGTCCGGACCGCACAGCGAGCGGATCGAAGTCTGCGCCCGCGCCATCGAGCAGGGCCAACTCGTCACAGGCGCGTGCATAGGCGTCCGGTGCCACCGCCGCTTGGACCGCCGGGTCGTGGATGTCCCGAACCTCCACCGCCGCGCGGTAGGCACCGCCGGGCGTGCGCTCGAAGAGGTGCACCGCGCGCTTCCCGCGGTCGTAGACACCCTTGAACTCCGGGCCATCGCCGAGCGGCCAGTTCATCGGCACCGCATGGATCCCGAGGACGGACTCCAGCTCGTCGAGTAGGTCGAGCGGCGGGCGCGTCGGCCGGTCGAGCTTGTTCATGAACGTGAAGATCGGAACCCCGCGCCTGCGGCAGACCTCAAAAAGTTTTCTCGTCTGCGACTCGATCCCCTTGCCCGCGTCAATCACCATCACCGCCGCATCCACGGCGGTCAGCACGCGATACGTGTCCTCGGAAAAATCTTTGTGCCCGGGCGTGTCGAGGAGGTTGACGACGCAGCCGTTGTAGTCGAATTGCAGGACGGTGGACGACACCGAGATCCCGCGCTGCTTTTCCAGCTCCATCCAGTCGCTGGTCGTCGCGCGCTGGTTTTTCCGCGATGTCACGCTCCCAGCCAGTTGGACCGCACCGCCGTAAAGAAGAAACTTTTCCGTGAGCGTCGTCTTGCCGGCATCCGGGTGCGAGATGATGGCGAACGTCCGGCGGCGTGAGATTTCAGTCATGGGGCGCAGGTGGAGAAGGAACATCTGGCATCATCACTTTTTTTTCGTTGGCTGCGGTGTCAGCTGCGGTGTCAGCTGCGGGGTTGGCAGGGGGTCGGGTCGGGTCGATGACTGCAGCTTTTTGAACTCCTCCTCGCCGCGCCAGGGAGCGAAAAGCGGGTGTGCGAAGAGAGTCTCCCGCGCAGGGAGTCCGCCCTTTTCGATCGCGGTGCGCGCGGCCGCGTAAAAGTTGGTTTTGTCGTTGTTCCGGAACCAGGCACGCGCGAGGAGCATCTGGGCCTCGCCGGCATTCGTCCCGACGACCGCCAGCTTTTTCGCGGCGTCCAGTTCGCGGTCCGGAAGGGCGTTCATTTCGCTGAACTGGACCGCCTTCAAAAGAAACTCCGGGTTGTCCTGAAAGGTTTCGACCGCCGCCTTGAGAATTTCCGAGGATTTGTTTGTCTCTCCGGTGCTGTAGTAAAGCTCCAGGAGCTTCTCCGTCTTTTCCCGGTCTTTCGGATTTTTTTCCCATGCGGCGCGGACCCCGCAGATTTCGCCGTCGAGCTCCTTGCGCTTTTCGGAAACCACGCGCAGCCTCCAGAGCGGCAGGCTGTTCGGATCCTCCGCGTTGGCAGGCTCAAGGAGCTTGATGACCCCGTCGAAATCTCCGCGATCCCAAAGCATCGTGCTCATCGCGTTGAGGCTCTCCGGATTCCCGGGCCAGAGGGCGAGCGATTGGCGGTAGGCGACCTCCGCTTCCTTCATCATTTTTCTGTGGCGGTAGAGGTGCCCGGTCGTCGTCCGCAGCTTCGAGAACGAGCGCTGCGCGTCGTAGTCCTGCGCGAATTCCGGGTTACCCAGCAGCTTCGCGAGATAGGCATCCCAGAAGGCCGTGTCCTTCTTCACGGCATCGGCCGGAATTTCCTTCAGCGGATCCTTGCAGATCTTGTAGGAGAGCCCGTTCGGAAGGGCGTGGTCATACGACCACACGAGCGGAAAACTTTCCTCGACGAAAAACTCGTGGCTTCCCTTGTTTTTTTCCCAGATCAGCCGCGTGACAACGCTGTGGGCAAACGAGGGTTCGGGGGCGCCGCCCGCCTGCGATTGCGCCTCGACCTCCTTGCGGATCGCGTCGTTGATTTCCTCCTCGGTCGGAAAAACCAGCGGCGTCTTCGGGTAGGCGTCGGCCCGCCCGAGCCACCGCTCAAACGCGTTCTTCGGCGCGGGCCGGGCCGGGCCGTAATGATCGGCGAGGTATTTCCGGTAGAGCGGTTCCCCCACGCCGTTTTGCGTGATGATGTAAAGATCCCTGCGGTCGAAGCCCGGATCCCGCTTCACGGCGGCGGGCTGCGAGCTTTCCCCGAGGATCATGTAGGTCGGCACGAACCGCCCGGGGTCGGTTCCTCCGAAGACCACGCTCCCCTTCGGAAGATCCTTCAACATGTCGTGGCCGAATTCCCACCCGAACCACCGCCCGCGCTGGCTGCACCCGGCCTCGTTCAACGCCAGCGGCATCAACGGCAGCGCCAGAAGCAGAAACCGGCTCCACGCAAGCCCCGGATACCGCGAAAAAAGCGCGCAAGATCCGAACGCGATCCCGAGTGCGGCCAGGAGCGCGAAAATCAGGTTGGTATAGGTATGGTAAGGCATTTGAAGCCACCATCCGTTCAGATCGATCCCCGACCCGTCGGCGAGCGGCTGCAGGATCGCCGCGAGGACGAATCCGAATTCGAGGACATAAACCCACGTCCGCCTCTCCACATCCTGGAGCCGCAGAATCACGAGCAGCGCCCCGAAGTAGCCGAGGATTCCGAGCGGCGTGAAGCTGCGCCCGAGCTGCAGCCAGAAAAACCCCGTCCACTCCTGCAGCCTCGAATAAAGTGACGGGGCGGGCATCTCGCCGGGCCCGGCCTGCACGGGCGGCTTCTCGCCGACCGTGCCCATCAACCGCCCGAGGCTGCGCAGGCTTTGCTGCGAAAGGCTCCCGCTGTATTGCGAGCGGTTGAAGGAAAAATAAAAGCCCTCGGGCGTCCGCGTATAGGACCAGTTCATCGGCGGGTTTGTCGAGGACGCGACCGGCATGTAGGCATACGGCAGGATCCCCAGCGCGACGACAAACGGAAGGTAGGCGACAAGCCGCCACTCGATCTGAAACCGGCGGACGACCGCCAGCACGGCCAGTCCCAGCATCACGCAATAAAAAAACCGGATCGCCGTCTTGAGCACCGGGGGCTCGGCCGAGAGGATCGAAAAGCCGAGATAGGCAAGAAGCACGGTCAGAACCGAGGCGATCACCAGATCCCAAAAGATCTCCCGGCGCACGAGCAGTACCGCCAGAAACGGCAGCGGTGCCATCGTGAGGGTCAGGTGGTGGTTGCTGAAAGAAAGCGCGAGAACGAAGAATGCCAGCATCAGCAGCCCGAGGCCCTCCGGGTGCCGCAGCCAGAGATAAAGCACCGTCAGGTAAATCCCGATCAGCAGGGCGTGCAGGGTGTAGACCTCCGCGATCGTCGCCTGCGACCACATCGAAAAACTGAACGCAAAGAGCAGCCCGCAGGTGACCGCGATCAGCGTCCCGAGCCCGGGCCAGCGCCCGAGCCGATCGGCCATCAGCCACCGCAGGGAACTCCGCGTCAGCGCGGTTGTCAGCCCGACCGCCAGGCCGCCGCACACGCCGCTGAAAAGGTTGACCTCCCATGCCGCGTTGCCCAGCGGAAGAAGCTGGAACACCCATGCGAGAAGCGTCCAGAGCGGATACCCGGTCGGATGCGGCACCCCGAAATGCTGCGCCGCCACCGTGAACTCGCCGGAGTCGAGCAGCGTCACGTTCGGCGCCACCGTCCACGCATAAACCGCAAACGCCACCAGCCCGGTGACCAACCCGGAAACCACGTCGCCTCTGCTCCAGGCGCGATCCTTCATTTCATCGCTCCCCGCATGCCCGCCGCAACTCTCGCGCCCGGGCGCGGGCCCTCGGCGGATTCATTCGTGGATTCCATAAAAATCATGCTAACTGCAAAAGGAGATTCCCGTCAACCCGCCCACGGCGGAGCCCGTCGCGCGCGCGGCTTCTTTCCAGAAAAAAAAAGCCGGGCCAAGAAAGGCCCGGCTTTTTTGTTGAATTTTTAGTGTTTATTAGAACGCGAAGCGGACGCCTGTGCGGCCGAGCACAGCGGATTTGGGCTCCTCGGAGGAGTAAACAAAACGCGCGTCGGTGAAGATGCCGATGTTGTTCGTGAAGCGATATTCCAAACCGCCGCCGACATGGCCGAACCCGTGGCCGCGGCGACCTTCGCCGTATCCTGTGCCACCACCCACCATAGCGTAGGGAGCGAGGTTGATCGAGCAGATCGGGTAGCGGATGAACAGGTTGCCGGCCGTGACCCACTCAGCGGCCTCGTTGCGGCGACCCACCACATCCTGCTCGACACCGATGCCGATGAATTTGGTGAAGAAGTAGTTGATCCCAACGCCACCACCCCAGCCCGGAAGGCCCCGATTGTAAAAGCCTCCGACGGCCGAAGCGTCAAGCTGCAACTCGTTCGCACGGAATTTGCAGGTCTCAACTGGAATCACCACTTTTTTGTCGAATGTTTTCCCGTCACCTGCAAAAGCAGCAACGGCCGTTATCATAATTACCCCGGTTAAGGAGAGCAGTTTTTTCATAGCGATGCCCTTTTAGCGCACCGCACATTTTGCGTCAATGCTTTTTCAAAAAAAATTTTCTCCGGTGGAAACCGTGCCTCTGCGGCAAAAAAAATCATGCGGCGACATTTTCATTTCGCACGGCCGGGAAAATTCGGGCAGAGTGCGCCGATGCCCATTCAACTCAGTGCGCGGGATCTCGTGCGGTCGTTCCGGATCGCCAGGACAGTGATTCCGGTGCTCCGGGGGATCAGCCTCGATATCTCCGGCGGGGAGGCGGTTTTTTTGTGCGGGGCAAGCGGGGCGGGAAAAACGACCCTCCTCTACACGCTGGCCGGCCTCGAGACCCCGGAGTCCGGATCGGTCGAGTTCGAGGGGCAATCGCTGTATGGGATCGGCTCCGACCGACTGGCGCGGCTTCGGAACGCGCGGATGGGTTTCGTTTTTCAATCGTATTTTCTCCTGCCGGAGCTGACCGCGCTGGAAAACGTGCTGGTTCCGGCGATGATCGGCGGACGTTCCGACCGGGCGCGCGCGGCCGGGCTTCTGGCGCGGGTCGGCCTCGCCGGGCGGGCGGATCATCTTCCCGCGGAGCTGAGCGGCGGCGAGCAGCAGCGCGTCGCGATCGCGCGGGCTCTCATCAACGATCCCGCGATCGTCTTTGCCGACGAGCCGACCGGAAACCTCGATTCTCACACCGGCGAGGCGGTCATTGAAATCCTTCTCGGAGTGGTGCGCGACGACGGGCGGACGCTCGTGGTGGTGACGCACGACGAGCATCTGGCGCGGCGCGGCGACCGGCTCCTGCGCATCGAAGACGGACAGCTCAGCCATGCCGCTTGATTATCCCGCGCCTTTCCTCGAGCTCGCACGCGAGCTCCGGCGGCTTCCCGGCATCGGCCCGCGGAGCGCCGAGCGGATCGCTCTCTGGCTGCTCTCGAACAAGGACGCCCGTCCCGCCGCCCTCGCCGCCACGCTTGCCGCCGCCCGGGAAATGATCCGCTCCTGCCGCCGATGCGGATTTTTCGCGACGGGCGACCTGTGCGAGATCTGCGCGCAGCCCTCGCGGCGCGGCCGCGAAATGTGCGTGGTCGAACAGGCGACCGACATCCTTCCGCTCGAGCGGACAGGGGACTTCGGCGGAGTTTATCACGCGCTGGGCGGGCGCCTCGCCCCGCTCGACCACATCGGCCCGGAGGATCTGCGGATCGGGCCGCTCGTCGCCCGGATCCCGGACGAAGCGCCGACCGAGATCATCCTCGCGCTGAGCGCGGACGTCGAGGGCGAGGCGACAACAAACTACCTCATCGAAATTCTGGCGCCGCTCGGCGTGCCGGTCACCCGGATCGCGCACGGGCTCCCGGCGGGCGGTGGCCTCGAGCACGCCGACCAGGTCACGCTCCAGCGGGCGCTCTCGGGCAGGCGCCCGGCCGGCGAGAGATTTCCGGCTTGCCAGCGCGCGCCTGCCGAAGGGAAATGACGGGCACCATGCTTCACCGCTTCGATCTTCATGTGCATTCGTTCTTCTCGAAGGATGCCACCGGCTCGCCGGAATCCCTCATCGAGGCCGCACTCGCGAAAGGGTTGAGCGGGATCGCCATCACGGATCACGACACCTGCGAAGCCCACGCCTATCTGAAAGCAAAACCTCTCCCGGAGGGATTTCTCGTGGTGCCCGGAGTCGAGGTGAGCACCGCCGAGGGCCACCTGCTCTGCCTCGGAGTCACCCTCCCGTTCCTCAAGGGCGCCCCCGCAAAAAAAGTTTTGGACACGGTGAAATCCGGCGGCGGCATTGCGATTCCGGCGCACCCGTTCGACCGGTGGCGCGCGGGGATCCGCCCCCCGGCTCTCGACGCGCTCGCTCCCGAGGCGATCGAGGTCTTCAACGCAGCGGTGACCTCGCGCAGCTACAACGACCAGGCGCTCGCTTATGCGAAACGCCGCGGGCTCGCCATGATCGCCGGCAGTGACGCCCACCACAGCTCGGCCGTCGGCGCGAGCACCACCGTCTTCGAGATGGACGAACTCACCCTCCCCGCTCTGCTCGCGGCCATCCGCAAAGGCGGCAGGCCGGACGGCCACTACCTCTCGCTCCGCGAAGGCATAAAAAAACATTTTGCCAACTGGTTCCGCAAAGTGAACCCCGGGCCGACGGCCTGACGGGGGCCGCGGAAAAGTTCCGGGTGAAATTTGTGTTGCTCCGGAAAAATCCCGTTTCATGCTTTTGCTCGTGGAGGCCTACTCGCTGACGAAGGACGACTGGGAAGCGCGACTTGCCGGGCTCGGCGAGCCGAAATTCCGCGCCGCGCAGGTGCTCGAATGGCTCTACGCCAAACGCGCGCGGAGCTGGGACGACATGACAAACCTCCCGGCGGGGCTTCGCACGAAACTGGCCGACGGGCTCCCGCTCACCCCGCTGGAAAAAATCCGCGAGGCCGGATCCGACGACACGACCCGCAAATTTCTTTTCCGGCTGGCGGACGGGCAGATGATCGAGAGCGTCCTCATCCCGGCCTCGCCCGCGCTCCACGGCGAGGCGTCCGACCGGCGGACGCTCTGCATCTCGACCCAGGTCGGCTGCGCCTACGCGTGCAAGTTCTGCGCGAGCGGACTCGACGGGTGGAAGCGCAACCTCTCGGCTGGCGAGATCGTAAGCCAGTTCGTGCGCGTCGAGGATCTCGCCGGAGAGAGGATCAACAACATCGTTTTCATGGGCATGGGCGAGCCGATGGCCAACTACGACAACCTCCTTCGTGCGATCGGCATCCTGAACGCCCCATGGGGGATCGGCCTCGGCGCCCGCCACATGACGGTCTCGACCTCCGGCCTCGTCCCCGGCATCCGCGCCCTCGCCGCCCAGCCGCTCCAGATCCGCCTCGCGGTCTCGCTCCACGGCGCGACGGACGGGATCCGCGAAAAAATCATGCCGGTCAACAAAAGGCATCCGCTCGGCGAACTGCTTGCGGCCTGCGCGGATTACGCCCGCCGAAAAAAGCAGAAGATCACGTTCGAGTATCTCCTGATCAAAGACCTCAACGATGCGCCCGATCAGGCGCGCCTGCTCGCCGCGCACGCCCGCCCGGTCGGCGCAAAAATCAACCTCATCCCCTACAACCCCGTCGCGGGCCTCGCGTGGGAGCGGCCGGATGATGCCCGCCAGGAGGAATTCCTCGCGGCCGTGCGAGCGGCCGGCGCGGAGGCCACCCTGCGCCGCGAAAAGGGCCTCGACATCGCCGCCGCCTGCGGACAGCTCCGGCTCCATGTCGAAAAATCCTTTGCAGCGTCCGGGCCGCTCATCGAACCGTTTCCCATCGGGGCGAAGCGATCTGGCCGGAGCGACGCCGCTTGATCCCGGTGCGGGATTTGCTATTCTCCGGCGTGCGGAAACAACGGTTGATCCTCGGGATGCTTCTCGTCCTCTCCGGTTCTCCGGTGCGCGGGCAGATGAGCGAGGAGCAGAAAAAGCGGCTATTTTTGGATGCCCGCGAGGATATTCGCCCGGTGCCGAAAGCCTCGGCAACACCCCGTCCGAAGCCCCAGCCCGCATCCCCGCCC
>JBAXXD010000136.1:0-9329 GCA_037128135.1 Verrucomicrobiia bacterium | reverse complement strand
TGGTCGTGCCTGGCATTTGGGAATTGTATGGCGGCGCCTGGGAGAATGCGGACGGGGAGGCGGTCTTCCGAAAGACCATTACGATTCCGGAGGCCTGGAGCGGCAAGGCGTTGACCTTGAACCTCGGCGTGGTGGACGACTTCGACACGACCTATTTCAACGGGGTCAAGGTCGGCTCCATGGACATCACCACCCCGAAGTTTTTTAGCACGCCGCGGGTCTATACCATCCCGGCGGAGTTAGTGAAAGCAGGCAAGGCGGTGATCGCGGTGCGGGCCTTCGACCACGGGGGCACCGGCGGAATCAAAGGCGAGAATTCGCAGATATTCCTGGAACTGTCCGGTCAGAAAAAGGAGCAACCCCCGGAGATCTTCTATTACCCGGATTATCGAAGTGACTTCCCGTTGGGCGATGACCCCTACCGTTACTACCGCTGGTGATTATTGATAAAGCCTTGCCTGGCCGCGCGGAGCGTGTCGGATGCCTAATCCGGGAATCGCAACTGTCCGGCTCGCATTCATAATTCCTCCAAGGAACTCGTGATAAAATACCACTTTGCCCTTCTCGCCGTCTCTGTTGTCGCCGCTCTGTCTGTTGGCTCCATTTACGGGCAGGGGTTGAATGAAATGATCAAGTGCCGGCGGCGGGGGTCGAACCCGCACGGGGCTTTCGCCCCAAGGGATTTTAAGTCCCTTGCGTATGCCATTTCGCCACGCCGGCTTGTGCTGATCTGCAATAATTTGCGTTCTTTTTACTGTTAAATATTTTCCGTTGTGCTATAAATTATGCTGTAGACAAGTTATGCAAAGCAATGACAGGAAAAGCGAACACTGGGGGTAGTTTACAGCGGCAAGAGATTCACGCAATCGCAGAATCTCTAAGATTCAAATCCGGAACGGAAAATTTTACGGCTGCCTTCTGACGGAAAACAAATCGGGGAAAGCGCCCCGCCGCCGTTTCGCCTTGATCAACGCAGCGGACGGGCAGCAATGCCACAATCTTGCGGAGGCAAAGGCGGTGCTGGAAATCCTTCGAGGCAACCGTCGCGAAAAAAACTTCCCGTCTCAGTGCGTATGGCCTCAAGGGCGTCGGCGACACGAAGAACTCTGCGATAGTCCCCAGGGGATCGATCTGCGTTCGGTTGCGAGTCAGCGATCGGATGCCATGGTCTTTCACTCGGTTTTTCTCAACATTTTCTCAAAATCCTCGAGCACCTTGCGCGGGCCGACATAATTGCCGTTCACATAGGACTCGGCGACGGGTGCCCCGCTGGCGTCAAAAACGACCAGGCTCGGAATTCCAGGTCCTCCTTTTCCCACGATCGGATTTCCCATTTGGATGGAGCTGAATTCCAGCGCGGGCCAGGGCATTTTGTCATCGACCATATAGGCAGCCATCTGATCAGCCGACCGATCCGCGCTCACAAAAACCAACTCGAACAACTCGGCCTTGGATTTGTTCCGTTTATACCATTTGACAAGATCGGGTGTGAAATTTCGGCACGGCCCGCACCAAGACCCGGAATAATATACTGCAATGTATTTTTTGTTTGCGAGAGCACCAGAGTCAAAGGGGACAAGTTTTTTCCCATCCAAAGCAACGAGATTGGAGAGTTGTTCCCCCACAGCATTGTGGAATTGTGCTGCTGGGGTTGCTGCTGGGGTTGCTGCCCGCGGGGTGGGCACCGGTGTGGCCATTGCAACAGCAGCTTGAATTTTTGCCTGACGGACATCCCTCGCCTCTTTCACGGCTGCGGCTTTGACGAGAAGGTCGGTTTCACCACCGGCTACCTCCCGAAAAGATCCTCCAAGATCAATGGTTACACTATCAGCCCCAACAGCCTTGACAGGATATTCCCTGCCAGCTGGAAGGTTGATTTTTCCCGATTCTTTTCCGGCAATAATGACGGGCGCTTCAAGGGGAACGGAGACAACCACGGTTTTCGGCCAGAGTGCCCGATCAGCCGCGATGAAGGCTTGAGTCAAGTCCTGCGCTAAAGCCGCAGATGTTGCGATCACGAGAATGAGCCAAGGCAAGGCGGATTTCATGGATTGGAGGGTAAGCTCAGCCATTCACGGGAGCAAACTCAAAACCAAAGAGCGCTCCTGTGAGCGTTGGCGAACCAACAGGTCTGGCCGGATGGACGGGGTTGACATGGCGACAAGTATTGGGCGCGTCCTCGACACAAAATCTTGCAATGCCTCTCAAAAGTGGTAGCCCAAGGGCATTCCCACACGCATGCTTGCACAAGCAAAACAATCTGCGTCAATCTGCGAAAATCTGCGGCGAAAAACAAAACCCACACTCCTATGATCGAACGTCGTTCCAAAATCCTTCGCCACCGCGTTCTCCTCATCGAGGACGACCTGGAAATCTCCACTGCCGCCGGGCGCGCTGCGCTCATGCTAAAATCCGAGCTCGAGCTCAACGACATCGACGTCGTCTGCGCGCCGGGCGCGGCCGACGGGCGCGGGCTGTTCCTGTCCGACGCCGGCCTGCACGGGGTGCTGGTGGACTGGACGCTGGGGAACGATCCCGGCGCGCCGCATGCCCCGGCGATGGATCTGATCCGCTTCATCCGTTCCCGCAACGAGAAGATTCCGATTTTCCTTCTCACCGACCGCGAGCGCAGCACCGGGCTTTCCGAGGAGGTGCTCACGCTCGTGAGCGAGCTGATCTGGCTTATGGAGGACAGCTCGCCGTTTATCGGCGGGCGCGTCGAAGCGGCCGTGAAGGCGTATTCCAGCCACCTGCTCGGGCCGATGGCCTCGGCGCTCATCGAGTTCGACCTCGTGCATGAATACTCGTGGCACACGCCGGGCCACACTGGAGGAACCGCGTTCCAGAAGTCGCCCGCCGGGCGCCTTTTCTACGACTATTTCGGCGAGGCGATGTTCCGCTCCGACCTCTCGATCAGCGTTGGCGAGCTCGGTTCGCTGCTCGACCACAGCGGCCCGATCGGCGAGGGGGAAAAATATGCCGCGAAGGTGTTCGGCGCGCACCGCACGTATTCGGTGACCAACGGGACCTCGACATCGAACCGGATCATCTGGATGGCCTGCGTCGGGCGCGGGCAGAAGATCTGGGTGGACCGCAACTGCCACAAGTCGAACGAGCAGGGGATCACGATGACCGGCGCCGTGCCCCACTACCTCATGCCCACGCGCAACCGCTACGGCCTGATCGGCCCGATCCCGCCGGCAAACCTCCTTGCATCGAAGCTCGTCGAGGGCGGGCGCCCGGTTCATGCGGTCATCACGAACTCGACCTACGACGGCCTCACTTACAACGTCGGGCGCGTGCTCGAGGTCATTGGCGACGCGCTCGACCGGATCCATTTCGACGAGGCGTGGTATGGCTACGCGCGGTTCCATCCGCTCTACCGCGGGCGCTTCGCGATGCGCGGCGACGCGAAGGACCACCGGCCCGACGAGCCGACGATCTTCGCCACGCACTCGACCCACAAGCTCCTCGCGGCACTCTCGCAGGCCTCGTTCATCCACGTCCGCGACGGGCGCAACAGCATCGACCACGCGCGCTTCAACGAGTCGTTCATGATGCACGGCTCGACGTCGCCGTTCTACCCGATCATCGCGTCGAACGACGTGAGCGCATCCATGATGGACGGCAAGGGCGGCGAGGTCCTCGTGGAGGAATCGATCCGCGAGGCGGTCGCGTTCCGGCAGATGATCACCCGCCTCTGGCGCGAGCACGACGGCCGCGGCGATTGGTTTTTCCAGACATGGAATCCGACCAGCGTCAAAAACCCGGCCACCGGAAACCTGGAGGCCTTCGAAGCCGCCAGCCCGGATCTCCTTGTCAGCGAGCCATCCTGCTGGGTCCTCCATCCGGGCGAGGAGTGGCACGGGTTCGACCTCGAGGACGACTACTGCATGCTCGACCCGATCAAGGTCTCGGTGATCACGCCGGGAGTGAACCCCGATGGCTCGGTCGCGGAGATGGGGTTCCCGGCAACGCTGTTGACGGCCTACCTCGACGCGCGCGGAATCGTCGTCGAGAAGACCAGCGATTATGCGATCCTGTTCCTCTTCTCGCTCGGCATCACGAACGCCAAGTGGAGCACGCTCGTCCACGCGCTTCTCGCGTTTAAGCGCGACCACGACGCCAACGCGCCGCTGGCCGAATGCATCCCGTCGATCGCCGGATTCTACCCCGGCGCGGGGCTCCGGGATCTCGCGGACAAAATGCAATCGCACATGCGTTCGAGCCAACTGCTCCAAGTCCAGGCCAGCGCGTTTTCCGTGCTGCCGGAGATGGCGATGATCCCCGCCGACTGCTACCAGAAGCTCGTCGCCAACGAGGTCGAGCGCATCGCGGTGGATGACGCTGCCGGGCGCACCGCCGCCACCGGACTCGTCCCGTACCCTCCCGGCATCCCGATGGTCATGCCCGGAGAAAAACTCGGCGGCGAGGGCGAGCCGTTCCTTGCCTACCTCCGCGCGATCCAGGCATGGGACCGCGTGTTCCCCGGCTTCGCGCACGACACGCACGGCGTCGAATCCGAAGAGGGGGTTTACAAGATCCTCGTGCTGAAATAACCGGCGGCGCCACAGACCACGGACAAGTGGAAGCATGTTTTTTTTCACCGCCCACTGCCGCCGGCCCGGAAAATCGGATCGCCTGCGCAAAGGGCACGCGAAAGTGAAACAGCGCGCAAAAAAAACACTGTCAGAACGGCTCGCCGCAGGCAGGAAGGAAGTCGCGGCATCGCCGGATCCGGAGACCGATCTTCCATCCTCTTCGGCACGCCGCATTCAAAAAACATTCCCCTCCGCAAGCCGCCGGCCGGAAAAATGGCGGGCAGGCGCCCCGGTCACGCCGGCGAATGAAGCCGAGGAAAAAAGCGCCGGTTTCAGCGCGCGTTTCCAGCGGTTGTGCGGAGACATTCTGCACGAGATCGCCCCGGGGCTGCTCCACTTTCTGCGGGATTCGCGCAAGCGCCGCAGGAGCGTCAGGGCGTATCAGAACAGCCGTCCGACGATGGAGCAGATCGCGCGGCCGGAGACATGGGAAGATGCGGGGCCCGCGACCGGTCGCGCAGCCCGCGCGCTCCCGAAGCTCGACTTCCTGTGGGCCCGCCGCCTGCGCGCCGCTGCCTGGAGGGTTTTCCGCCCGGCCCTGCGCTGGCAGCGACGGTCGTCCGCGACGGTCGTCCTCGGAACATACTTCGGCATTTTGGGAATCCTCTCGCTTTCGGCTATGGCGTTTTTTCTGATGCCGTCGCGCCATGCGCCCCGGGCAAACACCGCTCCGCTGCCGGCCGCTGCCCTCGCACCCAAGGCGATTCAGAAGCCCGCTCCAAGCGCCGATGATTTGGCGCGGTTGCAGGAGCAAGCGGAAAATGAACTCCGGGCAGGCGACTACGCCGCAGCGGAGCAACACTTCCGCGAACTGCTGCCGAACACACGATTCCGCGCGCTCGCCGGCTTCCAGATTTTCCTCTGCCTGCTCAAGCAGAAAAAAACCGCCGAGGCGGAGGGGATGCTCAGGCTCTTCCCAACGAACATCATCGCCAGGAACCCCTCGGGGATGTACGCGCGCGCCGCCACCGCCCTCATGCAGGGCCGCACGGAAGACGCGCAGGCCGAGATCCTTTCCGCCCGCAGGCTGCATCCGTTCATCAGTCCGCTTTACGACAAGGCGCTTTCCGATGCGGCCATCGCACCGGAACCTTAGCCCGCGGAATCGCGGGATTGATTATCCGGGATGCGGCAGGTAGGTTGCCCGCCAGATGCGATGCTGGTTTTTCTGGATGGCGGTTTTCTTCCTGCCGACGGCTCTGGTGGCCGAGCCGCAGGCGGATCAGATCCGGACGCGGGTGGCCGACGGCTTCGATCTGCCGGTCGGAAAACCGGATGCCGACGGATACTACAGGTCGCGCGGGTTTTTGTCGTATCATCCCGGAGAGGACTGGGATGGCCTGGGCGGCGGGAACAGCGATCGGGGGGCGCCGGTTTATACGATCGGCAACGGCTGCGTGACGTTCGCCCGCGACGCTCGGATGGGCTGGGGGAATGTCGTGCTCGTGCGCCATATTTTTTTGGAAAACGGACGCCTGACAACCGTGGATTCGATGTATGCCCACCTCGATAAAATCCTCGTGCGCGAAGGGCAGCAGCTCACGCGCGGGCAGCAGGTGGGGACGATCGGGACAAACCGCGGGATGTATGTCGCCCACCTGCATTTCGAGATTCGAAAAAACCTCCGCATCGGGATCAACCGCTCGGCTTTCCCCAGGGATCTCACGAACTACTTCCGGCCGGCCGCCTTCATCGCGGCGCGTCGCAAGCTCCCGGGTGGCGGACGCAGCGCGATGATTGCTACAAACACCTATCAAACCGGCAAGCCCCTCGACCTGCCGACCGACGAATCCGCGATCCGGAAAACCTCCAAGCCCGGCCCGGCGAAGCCGCCCGCTGCGGCCCAAAAAAGTTTCCGCGTGAACCGTTTTGAGGATCTCGGGCCGTATTAATCCGCGCGCGCCCAAGCGCGCCGCCGCAGTTTTGCGATGCCATCTCTTGGGAATCAATTCTGCGGTTGCTCCCGTGCGGAATTTTTTGTAGGAATCGACGGGTTCATTCTCCCTATGAAAAAAATCCTGTTTGCTCTTGTTGTTGCGGCGGCCCTTTCCTCACTGCATGCCGAGCGGGTCGGCGAATTGCCCGGGGATGATAATGCGAGCGGCCACACGCGGTTCTGGACTTATTATGATCCCGCGCCCTCGAACTACATCGGCTCGCGCGAGTGGTGGGGCGGCCAGACGCTTTCCGGCGACTGGTGGGGGGTGCGGAATTTTCTTGATGACAGCGGGGTCGAGATTTCGGCGAGCTACACGAACAACATCGCGGGCAACCCGGTCGGCGGAAGAAGCGCGGGCTTCACCTACACCGACAACGTCAGCTTCGGGGTGCAGCTGGATTTCGGAACCCTCATCGGCTGGAAGGGGCTCACGTTCGATGTCTCCGGGCTCAACCGTGCGGGATCGAGCCTCTCGCAGGACAACATCGGCAACCAGTTCACCGTTCAGCAGGTTTATGGTGGACAGACCGCGATGTTCTACGGGCTGGTTTTTGAGCAACGGCTTCTCGACGACAAGATCAGCATCAAGGCCGGGCGGTTCTCGACCGGCGATGATTTTGCCTCCTCCCCGGTTTACTGGCTTTATATGAACAACGGGATCGACGGCAACCCGCAGGCGCTTCCGGTGAACACGCAGTTCTCCGCGTATCCCTGGGCGGTCTGGGCGGCGCGGCTGCGCGTCGAGCCGACGCCGGAATTCAACGCGATGGTCGGCGCCTATCAGGTCTCGACCCGCGTCTTCGACCGCGCGTATCGCGGCGTCGACTGGAGCATCCGCCCGGACGACGGGGTTCTCCTCATCACCCAGTTCGGATGGACGCCGGAATTTTTCAAGCGGCCGGTCGAGAAGGCGGCGGTGCCTGACGGCAAATCCGCCCTGGCGGTGAAGGCGCGATCCGAGGGCAAGTCCTTCAAAGCGCTGTCGCCCGAGACGGAAATGAAGGGACTCCCCGGCCACTACTGGGTCGGGTTTTACTATTCGCCCTGGCAGTTCGCGCAGTTTGGAACGACCGACACCGCGACAAATTCCTACGGGTTCTACTGGCACGCCGACCAGATGGTCTGGCAGGAATCCCCCGGAAGCGATCAGGGCCTGACGCTCTGGACGGCGTTCGTTCTCTCCCCGCAGCAGAACATCGCGAAGCTGCCATTCCAGGCGAACGCCGGCATCGTTTACAAGGGCCTCGTCCCCACACGGGACGACGACTATTCGATGTTCGGGTTTGTGTATGGAAAATTCAGCAACAATTACGCGCGCACCGTGAGCAATGCGGGCGGCGGGTATCCGGAATACGAGATCGCCCTCGAGCTGGCGTATCGCGTGAACATCACGAAGTTCGCCTACATCCAGCCCGACCTCCAATACGTGATCAACCCGGGCGGCACCGGGAACATCCCCAACGCCCTCGTGCTGGGCGCGCAGATGAGCCTGATATTCTGACCGGCGCAGTGGAGGTCAGGGTTTCCTGATTTTTCCCCAGGCTTCGAGGGCGGTGAGGGAGCCGAAATCGGAGTGGAGTTGGAGGAGCCCCTGCTGCTGGCGGGCGGTGCGCATGAGCGTGCGATCCACCGAGCCGGTGAGCCATTCGCTGGCGAGCCGGATGCGGCCGCCGGGCGTCGTGCCGGCAAGCGCGCGCGTCGCCTCGCGGGCTTTTTCCAGAGGGAGAGATGGGAAATACGCGTTGACGAGCAGATCGCTGATCCTGTCCGGCCCGACGAGCGCGAGATCTTTGTCGAGCCTCGCAGCGGAGAGGTTCCAATGGCGCGACCAATACGGGTGCGCAAGGTTCTCAAAAAACCCGGCGAAACCTTTTGCGCCTCCGGATTTGATGGCGGCCCGGAGGCGCGGGAACCCGGACGCCGCCGCGGCGAGCGCACCCATCCGGCGGTGCGGGTGGTTCGACGGACGGATCCCGGAAAATTTCCACAGGTCTTTCGGGAGGACCAGGCGGGAAAGGGAATCCCGGATCGCCCACCAATTTTCCCACAGCGGCTTGAGGTAGTCGCGGGTCGCGTCGTCGGCGTCGTCAAATGTCCTGGGCTGCAGGAATCCGGCAAGCCCGAACAGACGGGCCTCCCCGTCCGGGCCGGCCGCCGTGCGGAGCCCGGTCCGCTGGGCGGCGAGGAGGAATGGGATCGCGTTATTCTTGTAGCCGAAACCCGATGCGAGGGCGTGGAAGAGCGCGGTGTCCGGGCCGTGAAGCGACACGGCGCGCGCGTGGGCGGAGAGCTTGGCCAGGAGCCGGAACTCCGCGGCCTCCTCGATCATGACCAGCGCCGCCTCGCGATCCACCGCGCCCGGTTGGCGGGTCAGCGGACATGTGGATTTTTCTCCGATGAGGAGGCGTGCCTGCGGAACCTCGCGGAAGTCGCACGCACGTGCGAAGGCGGCGGCCGACGGAGCGTTGACGAAAAGCTGCAGGAGGACGCCGTTGTAGGCGGGATTTGTGGCGTGCCCGTGGCGTTCCCAGTCGCGCGCATCCATGTCCACCTCGAGGTCGCCCACGCATTCGTTGCCCTCCTCGAAGCGGAAGCGAACGCCTTTGAAATCCGGTCCGGCCTCGCGGTTCCAATGTCCAAAGTGCAGGATCTCGACCGGTTTCCCGGAGGCTGTCAGCCAGCGGGAGCCGTATTCTCCCGCAAAGAGCCTGGCCTGGATTTCGATCTCCGATCCGCGCGCGGGCGGAGATTCGCGCAAAATCCCATCCCTGCGGGCGTCGGCATATGCG
>JBAXXD010000135.1:0-9398 GCA_037128135.1 Verrucomicrobiia bacterium | reverse complement strand
GCAAACGCTTCTGCCAAAATTTAGATGTCGGCTTATCTTAAAGAGATGGTATGATATATCATCTATTCTTTGTTTTCAATGAAAACCAAAGAATTTCTCGGCATGGCGTTTCCAACGTCCGGGAGGATCCCACAAAAGAAGACGGGATCCGGAGATCCCACCTTTCGAGTGAGTTGATGTGCGGCCGACTTACAGCTTCGCGAGGATTGCGTTGAACGTGGGGCTCGGGCGCATGGCGGCCGAGGCCTTGGCGTCGTCGGGGTGGTAGTATCCGCCGATGTCCACCGGTTGGCCCTGGACGGCGAGGAGTTCGGCCGCGATCTTCTGCTCGTTTGAGGAAAGCTGCTCGGCAATCGGCGCGAAGAGGGCATTGAGCCCGGCATCCTTGTCCTGTGCGGCGAGGGCCTGTGCCCAGTAGAGCGCGAGGTAAAAGTGGCTGCCGCGGTTGTCGAGGCTGCCGACTTTCCGGGTCGGCGACTTGTCGGTCTCAAGAAATTTTCCGGTCGCCGCGTCGAGGGTATCGGCAAGGATTTTCGCCTTCGGGAGGGCTCCGCCGAGGTGGTCGAGCGAGACGGCAAGGGCAAGGAACTCGCCGAGGCTGTCCCAGCGCAAGTAGTTTTCCTTCACGAACTGCTGGACGTGTTTCGGCGCTGAGCCGCCGGCACCGGTCTCGAAAAGCCCGCCGCCGGCCATGAGCGGGACGATCGAGAGCATCTTCGCGCTGGTGCCGAGCTCGAGGATCGGGAAGAGGTCGGTGAGATAATCGCGCAGGACGTTCCCGGTGACCGAGATCGTGTCCTTTCCTTCCTTCATCCGCTCGAGGCTGAGCTGGCAGGCTGCGGCGGGCGGAAGGATCCGGATGTCGAGGCCCGACGTGTCGTGATCGGCCAGATATGTTTTCACCTTGGCGATGACCTGCGCGTCGTGGGCGCGGGTTTCATCGAGCCAGAAGACGGCGGGCGTGTTGGTGGCGCGGGCGCGGGCGACGGCGAGCTTCACCCAGTCGCGGATCGGGGCGTCCTTCGCCTGGCACGCGCGCCAGATGTCGCCCGCCTCGACCGCGTGCTCGAGGAGGATTTTTCCCGAGTCGTCCACCACGCGAACCGTGCCACTACGGGGGATCTCGAACGTCTTGTCGTGCGAGCCGTATTCCTCGGCGGCCTGGGCCATGAGGCCGACGTTCGGCACCGAGCCGATCGTGCGGGGGTCGAGCGCGCCGTGCTTTTTGCAGAACGCGATGGCGGTTTGATAAACGCCGGCGTAGCTGCGGTCGGGGATGACCGCAAGCGTGTCCTGCGGCTTGCCCGCGGCGTTCCACATCTGGCCCGAGGTGCGGATCATCGCCGGCATCGAGGCGTCCACGATGACGTCGCTCGGGACGTGAAGGTTGGTGATGCCCTTGTCGGAATTCACCATCGCGAGGGCCGGGCCATCCGCGCAGGCGGAACGAATGTCCGCCTCGATCGCCTCCCGCTTGGCGGCGGGAAGGCTCCGGATTTTTTCCACGAGGTCGCCGAGGCCGTTGTTGAAGTCCACCCCAAGCTCCTCGATGACCGCCGCGTGCCTGGCGATGAGATCCTTGAAAAAAACCTTCACGGCATGGCCGAAAATGATCGGGTCGGAGACCTTCATCATCGTCGCCTTCAGATGCAGGGAGAACAGCACGCCGTCCTGCTTCGCCTGCACGATCTGCTCGCCAAGGAATGTGACCAGCGCGGATTTGCTCATCACTGTGGCGTCAAAAATCTCCCCGGCCTGGAGCGGGGTCTTTGCCTTGAGAACTTTGATGGAACCATCGGCGGACACGAATTCAATCCGGACGCCGGTCGCCTGCGGGACGGTCACGGATTTTTCGTTCGCAAAAAAATCGCCCCTCCCCATCGTGGCGACGCGGGTCTGGGAATCGGGCGACCATTTTCCCATCGAGTGCGGGTGCTTCCGGGCGTATTCCTTGACCGCCTTCGGCGCGCGGCGGTCGGAGTTTCCCTCACGGAGCACCGGGTTCACCGCGCTGCCTTTGATCCGGTCGTAGCGGGCGCGGATCTCCTTCTCGCCATCGGTCACGGGCGACTCGGGGTAGTCGGGGATCTGGTATCCCTGCCCTTGAAGCTCGGCGATGGCGGCCTTCAACTGCGGGATCGAGGCGCTGATATTCGGGAGCTTGATGATGTTCGCGTCCGGCTGAAGGGTCAGCGCGCCGAGCTCGGCAAGCGCGTCGCCGATCTTCTGGCATTCGGAAAGTGACTCGGGAAAGCTCGCAATAATCCGCCCGGCCAGCGAGATGTCGCGGGCCTCGACCGAAACCCCCGCGTGCTTCGTGAACGCCGCGATGATCGGCAGCAGCGAGTAGGTCGCGAGCGCCGGCGCCTCGTCAGTCTTCGTGTAAATAATCGTCGGATTCTTGGGCATGGGCGTGGAATTTGTTCCCAGCGATGTAAGCGATTCGTTCGGCCGGGTCAAAAGGAGATTTTGACTCCGGCGGGCGGATGGGAGAAAATATTCGGCGATGGATTTTTTCGACAAGCAGGAGCGGGCGGAGTCGCGGACGAAGTGGCTGATCGCGTATTTTCTGTTGGCGGTGGCGGGGATCATCCTGACGCTGCAAGTCGTGCTGGCTCTTGTCCTGGAACTTTCGCTGACGGATCCGGATTTATTTCTGGTCGTTTCGGCGGGGGTCGTGGTGCTGGTCGCGGTCGGGAGCTTGGCCAAGATGGCCGAGCTGTCGAAGGGCGGACGGGCGGTGGCGGCGATGCTGGGCGGGGCGCCGGTGGACATGAACAGCGCGGATCCGGCCGAGCAGCGGCTGGTCAACGTGGTCGAGGAGATGTCGATCGCGTCCGGGGTTCCGGTGCCGGAGATCTATGTGCTGGAGGATGCGACGATCAACGCGTTTGCGGCCGGGCACGGCCCGGGCGACACGGCGATCGGGGTCACGCGCGGGTGCATCGAGCGGCTGGATCGCGACGAGCTCCAGGGCGTGATCGCGCACGAGTTCAGCCACATCCTGCACGGGGACATGCGGCTGAACATCCGGCTCATCGGCGTGCTGAACGGGATCCTTCTGCTCACGTTGATCGGAGGGTTTCTGCTGCGGATGGGAATCTATTCGCCGAGATCGGAATCCTCCGACAGCAAGAGCAAAGGCGCGGGATTTTTTGTGTTCGTCGCCACCGGGCTGGCGCTCTATCTGGTCGGCTGGATCGGGGTTTTTTTCGGGAAGCTGATCAAGGCGGCGGTGAGCCGGCAGAGGGAGTTCCTGGCCGACGCGTCGTCGGTGCAATACACCCGGAATCCCGAAGGCCTCGCCGGCGCGCTGGCGAAGATCTCGAAGTTTTCCTCGAGGCTGGAAAGCCCGCGGGCGGAGGAGGCAAGCCACATGTTTTTCGGCAACGGGATCGGGGATTCGTGGCTCGCGCTCCTGGCAACACATCCTTCGATCGAGGAGCGGATCGAGCAAATCTCTCCGGGGTTCGACATCGCGGCCGCGAAGGCGAAGGC
Source organism: Verrucomicrobiia bacterium (assembly GCA_037128135.1). Lineage (GTDB taxonomy): Bacteria > Verrucomicrobiota > Verrucomicrobiia > Chthoniobacterales > Terrimicrobiaceae > QYQL01. Next base: position 5,900 of record JBAXXD010000135.1, on the reverse strand, counting down.
CCCCGTGGTGCCGCCGAAACAGCCGTCGGGAACCCGCGTGGGCGGTCGCCTCGCGGAGTCCCTGCTGCCTGGACAGCCTCACGTCGCCGAGGCGGTAGCCCTGCTCGCCGGGCTCCCCGCATTTTCCAAATCGGCCTGCCGCGAACTGCACGGCGCCTGCGCGCTGGTCTATGCGCTGCTGCTTTCCGATGAGCCCGCGATGCGGGAGCACCAGCTCGCGCTCGTGCAGGCGGACGATGCGATGCGCGCCGAAGCCCTTCAGCATTTCGCGCGGCGCGCGGATCTCAACTCCGCCCAGCGCATCGGGCTCGTGGATATCGCGATCCCCACGCTCCGCCACCTCTCCAAGGAACAGTATGCCGTCTTCCGGGAGAACGTCAAAAAACTGGTCGAGGCGGACGGCGAGATCCAGCTCTTCGAATACACGCTGCAAAAAATCTTAGTCCGCCACCTGGATCTTTATTTTTCCAATGCGACCGGCACCGCGGTGCAATTCAAGAGCCTGCTTCCGCTGCTGCCGGAGACCGGCGTGCTGCTCTCGGCGCTGGCCACCATGGATCCGGGAACCGCCGCGCAGCGGGACGCCGCGTTCCGCTCGGGCGTGTCCGAACTGCTCGTCAAACCGTCGGCCTTTCCGCTCGAACGCACGGACACGATCGACCTCCAGGCCTTCGACCTCGCGCTCGACAAAATCGCGCTGGCGGCCCCGGACGTGAAGCGCACGGTGCTCACTGCCTGCGGCGCGGTCGTGATGCACGACGGCGAGGTCAACGACGGCCAGGTCGAGTTCCTCCGCGCGATCTCGGACACCCTCGACTGCCCCGTGCCGCCGTTCGTCAAAATCGCGTAGAGGGCCGCGCACCCTCGCCGAAAGCCGCTTCGGGATCAGTGCGATTTTCCCCCCCATGTCAGGATGTTTTCACTGAAGGCCTCGGCGGTCGCTTCGGCGACACCGGCGGCGGAATTGCCCTGGCCCCCTGCTGGAACTGGGTGAACGAGACCACCGGCCTCCCGATCCCTGAGCCGACAGTGCCAGTGTTCCCGCTCGTCGCAGCCGGTTTCTTTTTCCTGCGCCGACGATTTTTCCGGAGCGATGGAGGAACGCAGAAAGCGTGATTGCCCGGTTGCTTTTCGCCTCTTTTTCATCATCAAAATTTCCAAAAAAGCCAACAAAAAATCTTGACGCGAAAACTTGACGCCGCGTAGCGTTTGCATACATGTTTCGGCATGAAAACATCGGCGGTCCACAGCAGATTTTCAGCCGGAAATCAACGAGCAGGCAGAAAGCCTTCTCCATCGGCTGGGATTGAGCCCTGCGATCCGCATTTTTTTATACGCAGATTTCCTCCAGTGAAAGTCTTCCCCCATTTCCCGGCATGCCCCCGTCTGCGCGCGATTTCCGCAGCCGCATTTGTGTTTTTTGCCGCAGTGATATCCTGCGAAGCTGCGGATGGTCTCTTCGCCATATTCCAGACCACCCGCGGATCGTTCACCGCACAACTCGACTACGACAAGGCTCCGGCCACGGTGGCCAATTTTGTCGGTCTGGTCGAGGGCACGCGCGGGTGGGTGGATACGACGACCGGCGCTCTCCGCAGGCAGCCGTTCTACAGCGGGATCACTTTTCATCGGGTGGTTCCCGGCTTCATGATCCAAGCGGGGTCTCCGAACGGCCTGGGCACCGATGGGCCCGGCTATTCGTTTGGAGATGAGTTCCATCCCGGGCTCCGTCACGACGCGGCGGGCATTCTCTCGATGGCCAACTCGGGCGCCAATACCAACGGAAGCCAGTTTTTTATCACGCTCGCGCCCACGCCCGAGCTCGACAACAAGCACTCCGTCTTTGGACGGATTGTGGCGGGGATGGATTTCGTCAATGCCATCGGGGCCGTGCCGGCGCCGGTTCAATCCCCGGATGTGCTCACGACCATACAAAGCATCACCATCAGCCGTGTCGGAGCCGCTGCCCAAGCCTTTGATGCCGCCAGCCAAACGGGGTTGCCGGAATTGGCCGACGCGAAACCTGGCCTGATCAAGGATGCCGGAAATTATTTTCTGCGATTCGGGCGTTCGCCATTTTCGCAGTATTTCATCTCTCTCTCCGACAACCTGTCCGCATGGACCTTGAACATAACGCCGGTGGATATCGCGAGCGCACCGGCTGCGGATATCGACGCGACGGCAGCCATCTCGGGCAAGAGCAGGCAATTTTTCCGGGTCGTCAAGGCTGCCTATCCGCAGCAGCCCACGACATTTGTCAACAAGACGTTGGCATTGCAGTTGATCAGCGGCAACCAAGGCAACCAAACTCTCGACCTCGCGATCACTGGGGAGCCAAGAGGGGAATTCAACTCCGCTCTCCCGCTGGGGACAGTGGTGCTCGATGGCAGCCCTGCGGGCAATATCGTCTTGTATGTCACTGGGGCAAACCTGAACAATCATGTGCTCATCGCAGGGCTTGAGCAGTTGAATCTCATCCTGACAATCTCACTGAAGTTCCGAACTCCGACCACGGGTTGGTTCACCGCTCAGGATTACTACGCAGCCGACACATCGCTGTGGCCGTTTTTCGGCAATTTTGAGATGCGAGACACGCCCTGACATTTCGGGCGTCTCAACCGGAGAGGAGCGGCTCCCCTCGGCCGCTTTGCCGAGCAGACCGGCCGGCCTCTCTTCCGACATCCTGATCTCGTTCGGTCAGTCTGAAGTTTGATGCTCTGCGTGGACTCGCCTTGATATTCCTGCCATAAACTCGGCCTTCATGATTAAGGTGGCGCAACCGAAACCAAAGAAGATGTCGGCACTTGCACGCGGCCGTGCCTTCGTGAATCGCATTTACGGCATCGATCCGTCACGGAAAACGGGGGATTCCAGGATTCCCGGGAAACGCCAAACGAACATTCAAGAGAAAGGCTTGCTGCAGTTGGCTCCTCTCCCCGAAACAGATCTTTTGCAGACGGAGGAACTCCACCGGAATGCGAAGACCATCGGCTTTTCGCGTGCGCCGGATGGGAAGATGGACACCACAGATCCGAAACCCCGCCGCTTGGCGGCCATGAGAGGACTGATCCCCTGGCTGGTTTTGGGTGCCGCGTTGGCCATTGTTGCGGCGGGAACAACACTCTGGGCTCTGAAACTAACCGTTGACGTCTCCGACTTGAAAAAAAATCTTGCCGCGGCGGCGGCGGAAAATTCGGAGTTGAAGAAAAACTACCAGAACGTATTTTTTTCCGCGCGCGAGGTGGCTGCGGCCGACCAAGTCCGCGGCCGGATCATCCTCCGCGATGCCACACAAAAACGCGTCCCCCTGCCGGGGATCCAGGTGAGGCTTTATCCCCGCGCGGAAATCGAAGCCCACCTTTCCGCCCGCTACGCCAGCATCGCAGAAGTCGACGGAAACGACCCGGCCCTGCTTTCCCTCCACTTCCTGAAAAATATCCCTTCCCCCATCGAGGTCGCCTCCACCAACTCCGACGGGCGCTTCGAGTTCAAGATCCCGGCCCCGGGCGAGTATGTCATCCAGACGAGCATCCGCTCGGCGAAGACCGGCGCGATGCGGCTCTGGTTCGTCGCGTTTGACTCCCGCGACCCCATGAATACCGCCGTGGATATCACCGAGTCCAATGCCGTCCAGCAGTTCAATCCCCTCCTCATGCTCGTGGATGGCCGCTGAGTCAGCCCCCTTTTTCCTTCGTGCAAATCCGAAAAAAAAGGAGTCTTTTCCGAGATATGATAATATAACTATTTTATTGACAATGTTTTACAGATTAATCGCCCCCCTCAAAAAAAATTGGAAAAGCAGGAAAACCTCTTGACCTTCCCGGCCAGCGTGTCAGATTTACAGCAAATCGCAAAATCCACAGACCAAAAACCATGAAAACGCTCGTCCCTCTCTGCATCGTTTCGTTGGCTCTTCTCGCGCAGTCCGCCCTCGGACAAAATGCCACCACCACGCCGGTCGGGGTGATTACTGTGGATCTCCCGAAAGGTTCGGATACGATTATTGCTACGCCCTTGGCAAAGGCGGAATCCTTCCGGGGCGCGGTAACCAGCCGCACGGGGTTCGCAATCACGGTCAGCCCCTCTCCGGCTTGGGGCTCGTTCACCACCACCCCACATTACATCCAGGCCGTTGATGGCGCCCAAGCGGGTGTCTTTTTTGATGTCGCCAGCAATACCGCAGACACGATCACTCTCGTGGACAACGGCCTCGCCCCCACCGGACTCGATGCAGGCACAAATTTCAAAGTCGTCGAGTATTGGACCCTCGGAACTCTCTTCCCGGCTTCCAGCGCCAATGTCTCGTTCACTCCAAGCCTCTCCACTCTGGTAAGGAGAACTCTAATCAACTTTCCCAACGTGGTGGGAACAGGAATCAACCGTTCTTCGAGTGCGACTTACTTTTTTTATGGAAGCTATTGGAGGAATGTGTCTACGGCTGGTGTGGATGCCAACAACACTCCCATTTTGCCGGACTCTTACATTACTGTCCGCAACCCGACCACCGCTGCCGACGGGTTGAAATTGACTGTGACAGGCTCTGTCAATTTGGATCCGATCAGCATTCCCCTCGATTCGATTGCTGGAGCGCCGAATGACAATTTTGTTTCCATGTCCCGGCCGGTTGATGTGACGCTCAATGACTTGGGTCTGATCAGTAGCGGAGCATTCACGGCCAGCCCAAGCACTCTTATTCGAAAGGATCAGCTTCTTGTTTTCAATAATGCCACTATCGGGATTAACAAGTCAGCAAGCGCGACATATTTTTATACTGGCGGCACTTGGAGGAGCACCGCAAATGCCGGGGTGGATGCCGGCACGACGACCATTCCCGCCGGATCTGGAATTATCATTCGGAAAGCAACCGCTGCCTCCCCTGCCAGCGCGTTCTGGAAAAATGAAATAGTACTCGCCCCATAAATTCTGAAATATAAAAACAAACCCATGAAAAAATTAGCGCTCTCACTATTTCTTTCGTTTGCAATCGCAAGCGTCACGCATGCTTCGGCGACCATTAACTTTGCATTGGGGACGATGTATTCTTCAACGAATAACTCGACGACTGTTCCCGTTGGAGGCTTGGTTAACATCCTGTCTTTGGACAGTGGTTCTTGGTCTGGCGAGAGCGCGCTTTTTACGGCGCTCATCAGCAATTTTACGCCACCAGGCGCAACCTTAGTCGCGCAGTTCCCCAATGACAATGTCAGTGGCACAACCCCGGGGGTTGTCAGTAGTTCTTTTGTGTTCAGCTACTCGGGAAATTTCACCGCTGGAGACGAGCTTTTGGCAGTTGTGTATCCCACGCTGACCATGTCCTCTCTGAACCCTGGCAACAATACGGTGGGGTTTTATTTCCGCACGGCTGCGATTATCGACGGATCGGATATCGCATGGGTTGCCCCTGCAGATGGTGGAACTTACACGCTCATGGCACTCACAACCGACGTTGGGGGTTCTCTTCCTGCTGACCAATTTACATCCGGCGCATTGGCGACCGGCGGGCAGGGATTCACGACCATCCCCGAACCCTCGACATGGGCGCTTCTGGCGGGGAGCCTGACGATCGTGATGGTTCTGCGCCACCGCCGGCAGAGTTGAGAACAGTTTTTCCCGATAAGAGCAATGAGGACGCCGGGCGATCGGCGTACTTTTTGCAACCATGACGATCCCCCGGACTGCGTGGCTGATCGGATACTTTTGCAGAAGCGGCATCTTGCCGCTTGCCGGAACGCCCCAAGCGGCAAGATGCCGCTTCTACGGTCAGACATCCTGATGTGTCACCCAGAGAAAATGAGGAAGCGAGGAAAACGGATGACCCCAACCCGCGATGGTAGGGATGCCTCGCCGAGGCGTCCGTCGAGAGAAGTCGGACGGCTCGGCGAGCCATCCCTACCAATGAT
>JBAXXD010000134.1:0-9591 GCA_037128135.1 Verrucomicrobiia bacterium | reverse complement strand
TGCTCGGCTGGGCGCTGGATGTTGCCGCGCTGAAGAGCGTCCTGCCGGGCTGGGTATCCATGAAGCCCAACACGGCGGTCGCCTTTATCCTGACGGGGGTCGCACTGCTGGCCTTCCCGATGCCCGACGCGCGGACGCTTCTTTCCCGCCTCTCCCGGTTCTGCGCCCTGTTCGCCGGGCTGATCGGTCTGCTTTCGTTGAGCGAATACGTCTTCGGATGGAATCCCGGCTTTGATCAGTGGCTGTTTTGCGAGTCGGCCGGGACGGTGGGGACTTCGTATCCGGGCCGGATGGCACCGGACTCGGCGCTGTGTTTCGTGATGCTGGCGGCCGGTCTGGAACCCGCCCGCACCATGCGCCATCGGAGCTGGATGTTGGGTTGCACCATGGTTCTCGGTGGGCTGGTGTCGGCTCTGGCGCTGGCGGCCATGCTGAATTACTTCACGCCAGCCCTCGGAGCGTTCGGGTGGGGGGGAATGACGCTCATGGCCGTTCCAACCGCGATTGTGTTTGCGGTTCTGGGCGTGGCGCTGTTCCTGGTTGTGTGGCCGGAAATCGCTGCGTTCTGCTCGCTCGGCAGAAAAACCACGGCGGCGTATGTTCTCGGACTGGTGCTTGTGGTGTTCATCGGCCTCACCAGCAGCCGGAGCGTGCTCTGGCTCGACGAAACCGCCCATCGTGTCAGCCATGCCGAACAGGTGTTGGGCGCAATCTCGGACGTCATGAGCGAAATCGCCAAAGCGCAATCCCACACCCGCGGCTACGTCATCACTGGCGGAGAACGGTATCTCCAAGCCGAGCAGATGGCAGCCGCCCGTTGCCAGGAAGCAGTGGCGGCGCTGCGGCAACTCATTTCCGATCCGGCCCAAAAAGCGCGCAGCGTCCGGCTCGAAGCGCAGGCCGACGAGTTGATCCAGTGGTTTTCGCAGGTCATCACGGCCCGCCGCACCGGCAGTGCCGGCACGATCCCGTTGGACATAACTGATCATGGGGAAGATCTGATGGACAGCCTGCGGGCGCTGGTCGCGCAGATGGAGGACGCCGAGATGCTGTTGCTCCAACAGTGGCAGCGGGACTCGTCCAACGTGTCCCGGTTCACGCAACTGGTCATCATCACCGGCACGGCCGTCGGCTTGATCATTTTCCTGTCCGTGTTGTTCGGATTGAACCGGGCCGAGACGGAAGGCCGGCAGGCGCAGGCGACGCTCGCTGCATCGGAAATCCGGTATCGCCGGTTGTTCGAGGCGGCGCGTGACGGTGTGTTGATCCTCGATGCGGAGACGGGGATGGTCGTGGATGTGAATCCCTACTTGATCGAGTTGTTGGGAGTCACTCGCGAAGTATTCCTGGGCAGGAAAGTGTGGGAGCTGGGATTCCTCAAGGACATCGTCGCCAACGAGGCCAACTTCATGGAGTTGCAGCAGAAACATTACATCCGCTACGAAAACATGGCGATGGAAGGTCACGACGGAAAGCGGCACGAGGTGGAGTTCGTCAGCAATGTCTATCTGGTCAACGGTCAGAAGGTGATCCAATGCAACATCCGCGACATCACCGCGCGCAAGAAGGCGGAGGAGGAGCGTAGCGCGAGCGAGACCCGCTTCCGTAGCTTCTTTGAACTGCCCCTGCACGGAAAATGCATCACCTCTCTCGAAAAAGGGTGGTTGGAAGTGAATCACAGGCTCTGCGAAATACTGGGCTACACCCGAGAGGAACTTGTTCGAAAGACATGGGCGGAAATGACACACCCTGAGGATCTGGCCGCTGATGTCGCTCAATTTGCCCGGATCCTTTCCGGTGAAATAGGGCAGTATAAGTTACAAAAGCGATTTATCCGCAAGGACGGCTCGACGGTCTGGACGGAAATCTCCGTGGGGTGTGTCCGCAAATCCGATGGCGCGGTGGACCAGATAATTTGTGTGATAGATGACATCACCGAGCGGAAGGACATGGAAGCCAATCTGGCCAATGCCCTTTTCCAAGCCAACGCCGCCAACAACGCGAAAAGCGAGTTCCTCGGGATCATGAGCCACGAGTTGCGCAACCCGCTCAGCGGCGTGCTCGGATTCGCGCAACTGCTCTCCGAAACGGCCCTCGACGACGAGCAAAAGGACTATGTCCGCACGATCAGTTCCAGCGGCGAGCACCTCCTTGCCGTCGTCAACGACACCCTTGACTTCTCCAGCATGGAGGCGGGCACCCTCGAGATTCACGCCGCCCCGTTCGACCTCGCCCATCTCGTGAAATTGTCGTCGGATATCGTCCGAAAATCCGCCGCCGACAAAGGTCTCGCGTTCCACTGCGATGTGGCCGCCGGTGTTCCGGCGCAAATCACCGGCGACGAGCGGCGGGTCCGCCAGATCCTCATCAACCTTCTCGCCAACGCCGTCAAATTCACAGCCAGCGGATCGGTGAGCTTCCGCGTGACGCGCTCCGGGGAGTTCCTGGATTTTTCCGTCGAAGACACCGGCATCGGAATTTCTCCCGAAGCTCTCGCCCGTCTGTTCCAACTGTTCACGCAGGCGGACTCGAAGATCAATCAGAAGTATGGCGGAACGGGGCTCGGGCTCGCGGTCTCGCAGCGCCTGGCCGAAGCCATGGGAGGCACGATCTTGGTCGTCTCCGCTCCCGGCAAAGGCAGCATGTTCACATTCCGCCTCCCGCTCGAAGCCCCCGCTGGAGGGATGGCCTCCGTGCCGTCCCCTTTATTCCTCGGGGCTGACGGCGCATCGCCCTCCAGCCCAAGCGCAGAGACACCCGTGCGCCATGATGGCCTTCCGGTGCTTGTTGTCGATGATGACACGAATAGCCGCACGCTCGCGGGCAAAATGCTCCAGAGCCTCGGCTACCGAGCCGGATTTGCTGCCGATGGAGCCGAAGCGGTCCAGGCGTTCGTGCCGGGAAAATATTTAACCATTCTCATGGACATGGCGATGCCCTTGATGGACGGACTTGTCGCTACGAAAAAAATCCGGGAAATCGAAGCTGCGACCGAATTTCACGTTCCAATCATCGCGTTCACGGCCAACGTGATGCCCGGCGAATGCGAGCAGTACCTTGCCGCAGGCCTGGACGACTTCCTCTCCAAGCCGTTCAAACGGGATGAGCTGGCTGCGAAACTCGACAACGTCCTTGCGCGCCGAAAGAAGTCGGGCCTTCCTGAAATGGCCCCGGAGGGATCACAATAACCGCAGGCACGCATTTACAACTGCAGTTTCCCATCCCCGTGCGGGACGGTCGCACCCAGACGATGAAAAAAAATCCGCTCGGCCGTTAAAAATCCACCCGCAGACGGGCAGCCACCGGAAGTTTATGAAGAAGAAAACGCCAGTCAGCCAGTCAGTTAACGGTAAAAGTGGTTTTCCCATTGTTGGGATCGGTGCCTCGGCCGGGGGTCTGAAGGCGTTCGAGGAGTTTTTTCTCGCGATGCCTGCCGATTCGGGCATGGCGTTCGTGCTGGTGCAGCATCTATCCCCGGACCACGAGAGCATCCTCTGCGAGCTCATCAGCCGTTACACGAGCATGTTCGACACCGGGCAGCCCGTGCTCAACCGCGAGGAAATGCTCACCCGGCCCGATGGCACTGCTGTCTGGAATCTGACATCGAAAGTCCCCCTGACCGACAGTGCGGGCCATGTGTGCGGACTAGCTGGCATCGGCCTGGATATCACGGAGATCAGAAAAGCGGAGGAATTCCTGAAGGAACTGAACCGGCACCTCGAAAGAGAGAAAACCCGCGCCGAGGCCGCCAACCGGACAAAAAGCGAGTTCCTCGGTGTGATGAGCCATGAACTGCGCTCCCCGCTTAACGGAATACTCGGATTCGCAGAACTCCTCGCCGACACTGCCCTCGGCAACGAGCAAAAGGACTATGTCCGGACGATCAGTTCCAGCGGCGAGCACCTCCTGGCCATCGTCGCTGATATCCTCGATTTCTCCAGCATTGATGCAGGCACACTGGCGATCCATGTTGCGCCACTGGCAGTGGCCGACCTCATGAAGACGGCAGAGGACACCGTCCGAAAATCCGCCGCCGATAAACGCCTCGAACTCCGCTGCGAATTGGCAGCCGGTGTCCCGGAGCAGATCACCGGCGACGAGCAGAGAATCCGCCAGATCCTCATCAACCTGCTCGGCAACGCCGTCAAATTCACAGCCAGCGGATCGGTTGTCCTCCGCGTGGCGACCGCCTCCGAGGGAGGACGACGGTCCTTGGATTTCTGCGTCGAAGACACCGGCATCGGAATTTCTTCAGAAACGCTCAGCCGCCTGTTTCAGCCGTTCGTGCAGGGAGACTCGAAGGCAAATCGCCGGTTTGGCGGCACCGGGCTCGGACTCGCGATATCGAGACGCATCGCGGAAGCGATGGGAGGCTCAATCACCGTCGACTCGACTCCTGGAAAAGGCAGCGCGTTCACCTTCCGCTTACCGCTGGAATCCGTTTGTACTGGAGGCATGGCTGCCGTGCCGTCCCATATTTCAGATCGGGAAAAAAAAGAAACGGCGCTGACGGAGCATCGCTCTCCAGTCCAAACGGCAAGACTCCCACTCCCGCTGAAGGAGGCATTGTTCTCGTTGTCGAGGACGACCGGGGAAGCAGGATGGTTGCCGGAAAAATGCTCGAAGCCATTGGCCTGCGGGCCGAGTTCGCAGCAGATGGGGAAGAAGCAGTTTTAGCGTTCGTCCCAGGAAAATATTTTGCGATCCTCATGGATATGTCCATGCCGGTGATGGACGGGTTTGAGGCCACCAAGAAAATCCGGGAGATCGAGGCGGCTGCCGGAGGTCATGTGCCGATCATCGCTCTCACCGCAAATGTGATGCGCGGCGACTGTGAGCTGTGCCTCGCCGCAGGCATGGACGACTTCCTCTCCAAGCCTTTCAAAAAGGAGGAGCTCGCCGCGAAACTTGCCAACATCTCGCAGCAATAATCCCGAAACATCCTTGCGAGGCGCGTCCACGAAAGAAGTCGGGCCTTGCCAAAATAGCCCCGGAGGGATCACAATAACCTCAGGTTCTCATTTGCAAGTTCAGTTTCCCATCCCCGTGCGGGAAGTCGCACCAGACGATGAAAAAAAAGATTCGAGCGGCCGTTGAAAATCCACCAGCAGACGGGCAGTCACCGGACGTTTGCATGGCGCAAACCCAGACAGGCAGCCGGTCGGAAATCCCGATGACCCAAATGGGGTTCACGCAGGAAACTTTTCCCGCCGGCACGCACATGTGCCTGATCTACTCCCAGGAAGCTGAACGGCGGAACATCATCGGAAAATTTCTGGAAAGCGGCCTGCTGGCCGGGGAGAAAGTCGCCTATTTTGCCGACACCCTGTCGCCGGATGAGGTGCGCGGATGGCTGCGGGATATTGGGATCGAGCTTCCGGATGTGGACGGGTTTTCCATCAGTGATGCCACAAAAACCTATTGTTCTTCCGGGGAGTTCGTTCCCGAAACCATGCTGGACACGCTCCGGAAATTTTATCGGCAGGCAAAAGAAGAGGGGTATCCGAATGCCCGTGTCAGCGGGGAAATGTCGTGGGCGCTGAAGGGAATTCCCGGCTCGGATCGCCTGATGGAGTATGAGGCCCTGATCAATGAAATCCTGATCACTCACCCGGTCACGGCGATTTGCCAGTATGACGCCAGCCGGTTCAGCGGGGCGACCATCCTGGATGTGTTAAAAGTCCACCCCATGATGGTGGTGCACGGGCAAATCGTGCATAATCCGTTTTACATGAGGCCCCGGGATTTCCTCAAAGATTTCCAGGGTCGGCCATGAACACCCCGCCCGCAGATACCAGTGAGGGCATGGATTTCAGGGTCATCGGCCAGATCGTTTCCGCCAGCGGTCTGCTGCACGTTTTTCCATCCGAAACCGAAATGGGAAATTTTCTGGTGCCCTTGCTCACGGGCGTTCCCGGATGCCAATCCACCAGTGTTTGTTTCCGGAAGCTTGCCCAGCCCATTGGCGGGGTGAGGGGAGAGACCTGCTCTCTTTGTGCCCGGAGCCTGGCCCAGTGCTCGGAAACCAGTCCCTATCCCTGCGGGCTGGTGGAGCCGGGCAAAGTTCGGGCTTATCCCCTGGAAACGGCGGGCGGGTTTTATGGCCATCTCATCGTGAGGATTGCCAGCCAGCGGGAATATGTGAGATACGAACCTTTTGTCCAGAACCTGGGCAATGCGCTGGCCATCATCCTGGAAAACCGCTGGCAGCAGGCCGCGATGCAAGCCGCCAAGGAAAACCTGGAACAACTGGTGAAGAAGCGCACCGCCGAACTCGGCAAAGTCATCGAGAGCAGCCGGGATCTCATCGCGACGATGGATTCGGATCACCGATACATGGTCTTTAATTCCGCCTTTCATGACGAGTTCCAAAAAGTCTATGGCCGGGATCTGAAGCCGGGCGACTCCATGACCGAGGCATTGGCACACGTTCCCGACGCGTTTGCCCAGTCGTGGAAATACTGGGGCTGCGCCCTGGCGGGCGAGGATTTCACCATCTGCCAGGAGTTTGGAGATGCCCCCTTGGATCGCCAATGGTATGAACTCCACTTCAGCCCGATCCGGGACAGCGCAGGCCATGTCATCGGTGCGGTGCATGTCGGCCGGGAAATCACCGAGCGCAAGCGGGCTGAGGCGGAGATGCGGAAGAGCAGCCTGGAGATCCAACACAAGAACGCGGAGCTGGAACGCTTTCTCTACACAGCCTCCCATGACTTGAAGAGTCCGCTCGTGACAGTCCGAAACTTCCTCGGCTATCTGGAACAAGATTTGGCCGCCGGCGCTGCCGGGAAGATCGCGGAGGATATGGACTTCATCCTCGGGGCGGCGGACAAGATGAGGCGGTTGCTCGATGATGTGCTCGAGCTTGCGCGCGCCGGCTGCATCGTCGCTCCGCCGGTGCGGGTGACGTTCCGGCAACTGGTGGACGAGGTCCTGTCGACAGTGGCTGGCCGCATCGCCGAATGCGGCGTGACGGTGACGGTGGGCGACGGAGAGGTGGTGTTGTTCGGCGATCGCGTGCGGCTGGCGGAGGTCCTCCAGAACCTGCTGGATAACTCCTGCAAGTTCATGGGTGACCAGCCTGCCCCGCGCATCGAGATCGGCTTCGAGCCCCGCGCCGGGGAGACCGTGTTCTTTGTGCGCGACAACGGCATCGGCCTTGACCCGCGGCACCAGGGCAAGGTGTTTGGCCTGTTCGAAAAACTCGATCCGCGCGCCGAGGGGACGGGTATTGGACTGGCAATCGTCAAACGGATCGTGGAAGTCCACGGCGGCCGGATCTGGGTGGAATCCCCCGGCGTGGGGAAGGGCGCGGCCTTCTTTTTCACATTGCCTGACGCCGTCGAACCAACCAGCCAGGGAGAAAAGTAATGAAAGGCGAACCGGTGGTGATATTATTGGTGGAGGACGACCTGGCCCATGCCGAGATCGTGCGGCGCAACCTCGAGAGCTGCCGGGTGGCCAACCAGTTGATCCACGTGAGCGACGGTCAGGCGGCGCTGAATTACGTGAACCGGCAGGGTGACTACAGCGACCCCGCCACATCGCCGCGCCCCGGCGTCATTCTGCTCGACCTACGGCTGCCCAAAGTAGATGGGCTGGAGGTCTTGCAGAGGCTGAAGTCCGACCCCCAATTCAGTTCCATTCCCGTGGTGATCCTGACCACCTCGCAAACCGAGTATGACATGGTCAAAGCCTATGCCCTCCATGCCAACAGCTATCTGGTCAAACCGGTGGATTTCTCCCAATTCTCCCAACTGCTGGAAACCTTCGGCTACTATTGGCTGGCCTGGAATCAGCATCCGCATTAATCCCCCCACCTATCAGAGATGCGCCCTCAAAAATATCCCCATGCAAGTCGGGCCTGTCGGGCCTTGCCAAAATAGCCCCGGAGTTATCAGAATCCTCCAGCTTCTGCTTGGCAAGCTTCCGTTTCCCATCCCATTGCGGGGAGTCACACTCAGACAATGAAAAAAAAGATCCGCGCGGTCGTTGAAAAACCGTCCGCCGCGGATGGCCACCGGAAGTTTATTTAGGAGCACAAGTCAGCCAGTCAGTGAGGCAGTCTGATTTTCCGGCTGTTGTCGTCGGGTCATCGGCTGATGACAAACAGATGAAGGCGGAGTTGGCCGAGAGCGAGCAAAAATACCGGCAGTTCAGGATGCCATCCTCATGATGGACCCCGACGGGCTGATCTCCTATTGGAATCCTGCGGCCGAATTCATTTTTGGCTACCGCGCCGCCGAGGCCATCGGCAAGAATCTTCATGAGCTCCTTGTGCACGACCCCCACCTGTCCGTCCATCGCAGCGCATACCCGGAGTTCCAGCGCACCGGCCAAGGTCAGGCAATCGGCAAGACGGTCGAACTGTCCGCCCACCGCAAAGACGGCCAAGAAATCGCTGTCTCCCTGTCGTTGGCGACGGTGACGCTCAACGGCGAACGGCACTCCGTGGGCATTGTCCGCGACATCACCGAGCGCAAAAAAGCGGAGAATGCACTGCTGGAACTGAACCAGCACCTTGTAGACGCGAAGACCCAGGCCGAGCATTTCGCCATCGAGGCAGAAGCGAAAAGCGAATTCCTCGATATCATGAGCCACGAGTTGCGCAACCCGCTCAACGGCGTGCTCGGTTTTGCGGAAATCCTCTCTGACACTGCCCTCGACGACGAGCAAAAGGACTATGTCCGCATGATCAGTTCCAGCGGCGAGCACCTCTTTGCCGTCGTCAACGATACCCTCGACTTCTCCAGCATTGAGGCGGGCACCATGGCGATCCACGCCGCCCCGTTCGATCTCGCCCATCTCGTGAAATTGTCGTCGGATATCGTCCGAAAATCCGCCGCCGACAAAGGTCTCGCGTTCCACTGCGATGTGGCCGCCGGTGTTCCGGCTTAAATCACCGGCGACGAGCGGCGGATCCGCCAGATCCTCATCAACCTTCTGGCCAACGCCGTCAAATTCACATCGGACGGCTCGGTGAGCCTCCGCGTGACGAGATCCGGGCAGGCGGCATGGGTGTCCCGCCCGTGTGAGGCGCAGGTCTCCGCCGCGATGCCAGTCTCCAAACAGGCGGGACGCCCGGAAGAGGAAGGCCCCCCGGCAGTTTCCTGGGCGGAGTTCCTGGATTTTTCCGTCGAAGACACGGGCCTCGGAATTTCTTCCGAAGCACTCACCCGTCTGTTCCAGCTGTTCACGCAGGCGGACTCGTCGATCAATGAGAAGTATGGCGGGACGGGGATCGGGCTCGCCGTCTCGAAGCGTCTGGCCGAAGCCATGGGAGGCTCGATCTCGGTCGCCTCCGTTCCTGGAAAAGGCAGCGCGTCAGCGCGTTTACCTTCCACTTCCCGCTGGAGGGATGACCTCCGTCCCAGTTATTCCTCGGCGCTGACGGCGCATCGCCCTCCAGCCCATGCGCAGAGACGCCCGTGCGCCCTGAGGGACATCCGGTGATCGGGCATGAAAAAAAGCGGGCATGAAAGACCCTGATCCGCGCATAACCGCAATGAATGGCGGCAGGTCACCCCCGGCATCCCCTCTGCCACAGCAAGAGCGCCGATGCCCCTCCCTTGATCTATCGTCTGTCGAGAC